>NZ_JBANFK010000056.1:0-2164 GCF_037861105.1 Rhizorhabdus argentea | reverse complement strand
GGCTCTTATGCTGGTGCTGGTCGAGATAAGCATCGATGTCCTGGGCGATCAGCTTGTCGACCTGATAGGCGCTCTCGCCGGCAGCAATGGTCTCAGTCATTCAATATCTCCGTCGTGCCAGCGAAGGCTGGCATCTCGGGCGTTTGGAGGTGCGCCCTTGCCGCATGAGATCCCAGCTTCCAGCCTCCCGCTGGATTTATCCTGAGCGGCTGCCTTGCAGGCAGTCGAAGGGCTGGGATGACGCGATCCGATGGATCGCGTCAGAAATAGCCTTCCTGTTTCTTCTTCTCCATGCCGGCGCCGCCGGCATCCTTGTCGATCGCGCGGCCCTGCCGCTCCGAGGTGGTGGTCAGCAGCATCTCCTGGATCACCTCGCTCAGCGTCGCCGCCTCGCTCTCGACCGCGCCGGTCAGCGGATAGCAGCCGAGCGTGCGGAAGCGGATCGAGCGATCGACCGGCACTTCGCCCGGCTCCAGCGGAAAGCGGTCGTCGTCGACCATCAGCAGCATGCCGTCGCGCTCGACCGTCGGGCGCTTCGCCGAGAAATAGAGCGGCACGATCGGCACGTCGTTGAGTTGGATATATTGCCAGATGTCGAGCTCGGTCCAGTTCGAGATCGGGAACACCCGGATGCTCTCGCCCTTGGCCTTACGCGCATTGTAGAGGTTCCACAGCTCGGGCCGCTGGTTCTTCGGATCCCAGCCATGCGAAGCGGTCCTGAACGAGAAGATCCGCTCCTTGGCGCGGCTCTTCTCCTCGTCGCGCCGCGCGCCGCCGAACGCCGCGTCGAAGCCATATTTATCGAGCGCCTGCTTCAGACCCTCGGTCTTCCACATATCCGTGTGAAGAGGGCCGTGATCGAACGGATTGATGCCGCGGTCCATCGCCTCCTGGTTGTGATAGACCAGCAGCTCCATCCCGCTCTCGCGCGCCATCCGGTCGCGCAGCTCGTACATCGCCTTGAACTTCCACGTCGTGTCGACATGCAGCAGCGGAAATGGCGGCGGCGAAGGATAAAAAGCTTTGCGCGCCAAGTGCAGCATCACCGCGCTGTCCTTGCCGACCGAATAGAGCATCACCGGACGCTCGCACTCCGCCACCACCTCGCGCAAGATGTGAATACTCTCGGCTTCCAGCCGCTCCAGATGGGTCATGTTATTTGCCATGCGTCGTCAGTATCGGAGCCGCGCCCCACACGCCTCAAATTAAATGTTGAAAAGCAGTAAGGAAATCTGCGCGTTTCGTATGTGCAACGGTTAACTGTGCAATTCTGACCCGAGATCACGAAAATAGCGGCAGAAATAGCACTAAAATCCAGCGCGATCTGCCCTGCTTAGATCAGGGCACACTGCGCCACGACAGAAACCAGCGTAGTAGTAGGTTGCCGGACATGGCGTTGCCGTTCTGCTGGCAAGCTGCGACGCCACGGTAAAAGGCCGCCAGCGCGCTGGACGAACGCCGCGTCATTTGCGCCGATCACCCGATGACGGGCTGGATTGCAGCAGGCGTGGTGAACTTTTGGACCAATCTACCGAGACCGGGGTCTGATCGCCGCGGATTATTTGCCGATGAGGGCAAGCAAGCTTCTGTGTTGGAGGTCGATCCTGGCTCGCATGGCATGGAGCTTCATGCCATGCGCGCCAGGCGCATCATCAGATGAGGTCGGCAGCCCGCAGGGCTTCGGCAGTGTCGCCGTATACCACTTGCAGTTTCTGTGTTTTGCCATCGACGATCGTCCAGATCTCGACCAGAGGTATGGAGACCGATTTTTCCGTTTTCTTGCCGACGAGATCGAGCACGCCCCACGAGACGACGTTATCGCCGCTGGCAATGATGTTGTGCTTTGTGAACTTGAGGCTGGAGAAGTGCTCCAGCACCTTTCCTATAAGTGACGGAAAACTCTGGACGCCCTTGTGGATGCCTCCATAAGGCAGCGAAGGAGCCTCGTGGATTTCCGTCTCGGAGGTGAAGCTCGCCGTGAAACCTTGCGGTTCTCCGCGTGCGCTGGACGCGTAAGCCTCTTTCACAATCTGCAGATTTTGCTCTTCGATCGACGTCATGTTCTTCCCTCTGTCTGCCATATAATATGGAGCTCCTGCCCCATCCATGCTGGATGAAGACGAGTTCCGGGTCTTTCAGGGACCCGTAGATCGTCGTCGCATGG
>NZ_JBANFK010000055.1:0-2286 GCF_037861105.1 Rhizorhabdus argentea | reverse complement strand
GCCCCCGAAATTGTAACTACCCGACTGCGAGAAGTTTGGCCAAGCCGCTCTCGAGGTCTGCAATCTGTTGGTTCGCCGGCCAGTAGGTTTCGCTGATGGCCGCTTGCGTGGCAATACCCGCCTGCAACGCCAGAATCTGGCGGATCAGGCTTTCCAGGTCCATTCGTTCGAACCGGGAAAATAAGGGATCCTGGGCGATTACGCGGCGAACATTCGCTTTGCTGCGCTCGAGCATCGCGCTGTGGATCGAGCCGAGCTCGGGATCGGTTCCCACCGTGCCCCAGAACGAGAGATGCACCCGCCAGTACCGCCTCATTTCAGTGTCGGTAGGAAGCACCTCCGTCAGGCATGCACAAAGGCCGCCGCCCGCGGCCTCGACAGCTTCCCACCGCGCAAAGGTTCGCTCGGAGGCAAGGCGATAAACCGCGGACAGGAGATCCTGCCTGCCTGCGAAGTAGTGGCTCACGATGGCTGTGCTGCACCCCTTTGCCTTCGCAACCGCGCGGATGGTGAGCATATCGAGGCCTTGCGTCGCCACGATGTCATATGCTGCCTCCGCCACCTCTGTACGACGCTGGCTTCGATCGACTGGAAGAGACATCAGTTGCAATTTCCTACTTGTAACAAGCGTTATACGGCGTATGATCTTGGCATAGCAGATGCGTTGGGCCGAGCAACAGGGGCCTATGGCCTGCGTCTAGAGCATAGCTTCTAGGTTGCGCGTGACCCGGGAAGAGGAGAGGTGAAGATGTACAAGACGAAAGAGGTGATGCAGGCGGCCTATGTGGTCGATGATCTGGATGCCGCAATCGAAGGCTGGCTGAAGATGGAGCAGACCGGGCCGTTTTTCGTCATCCGGAACGCGTCACCTGACAATTTTCGTTATCGCGGCAAGGCCGCCGAGATCGTGATGGACATCGCGATCTGCCAGGCCGGTCCGATCCAGGTGGAACTGATCCAGCCGAAAAGCACGGGTCCCAACGTCTACCGCGACATGGCGCCTGCCGGTGGGCAATTCTACCACCACCAATGCTATATTACAGACGATCTCGAAGCGGAGCGCACGCGATTCGCCGCGATGGGCGTCGAGGTCGCCCAGGAAGCGGACACCGGAGGGATCCGCTTCGCCTATTTCGATACCCGCCATCTGATCGGCTGCATGACGGAGGTGGTGCAGCG
Organism: Rhizorhabdus argentea; assembly: GCF_037861105.1. Lineage (NCBI taxonomy): Bacteria > Pseudomonadati > Pseudomonadota > Alphaproteobacteria > Sphingomonadales > Rhizorhabdaceae > Rhizorhabdus > Rhizorhabdus argentea. Next base: position 1,107 of record NZ_JBANFK010000055.1, on the reverse strand, counting down.
CGGCGCGGCGATGGATGGCCTGGGCAAGATGATCGCGGACGCTGCGGTGGATTGGGATGGGTCGAACCCGGTCCGGCTGCTGGGATGACAGAAACTCTCCAGGTTCGATGGCGGGGATGTCATGATCGAGGCGGGCCAGAAGCGGGCCATCGGTGTGGCCTCATTAAGCGCCATGACGCCTGTACGAAGCACGCGGACACCCCGCGAGTGGGAGCCCGCCTGCTGGACGGCAACAAGGGCGGCGACTGGACCGGCCATGGCAACCATGAGAAATTTACCACGAGGACCCGTATGTGGTCTCAGTCGAGGATAGGGAGAAGGAAATGCTTGCTAACAAGGCGATCCTGGTAACAGGCGCGGGCTCGGGTATCGGACGTGCGACCGCGCTGGTTCTCGCCAGGGCGGGAGCAAAGGTCTTCGCGGCGTCTCACCAAGCCGCCACGGCTGCCAAGACGGCAGACCTCATTCGCGCCGAAGGCGGCGTTGCCGAAGCCATGCGGGCAGACGTGACATCCGAGACCGATGTCAAGGCGATGATGGACGGCGTGGTCGCGGCCTTCGGCCGTATCGATGGTGCCTTCAACAATGCGGGTCTAGTCATGGCAGGCCTCGCGTTCCAGGATCTCAGCGAGGCGGATTGGGACCGCGTGCTCAACGTCAATCTGAAAGGCGTGTTCCTGTGCATGAAGCACGAGATCATCGCCATGCGCAGGACAGGAGGCGGTGCAATCGTCAACAACTCCTCGACCCAGGGGATGCTTGGCACCCCCAATGCGGCCGACTATTGCGGCTCGAAGCATGGCGTCCTTGGCGCCACCCGCAGCGCAGCCTGCGAGGCAGCGGTGACCGGGGTGCGCGTCAATGCCGTCATGCCCGGCATGATCGATACGCCGCCGGTGCAGGACTTCCTGACCAACGACGACTACAAGCCGTACAGGGATATGGTCCTGGCGCGGCACACCATCGGGCGGTTCGGCACAGCTGAAGAAGTTGGCTATGCGGTGAAGTGGCTGCTCTCCGACGAGGCTGCGTTCGTCAACGGCGCCGCGCTTGCCGTTGATGGCGGATATACCGCATGTTGAACGCACAGCGATCGGTGCAGCGGCC
>NZ_JBANFK010000054.1:0-2448 GCF_037861105.1 Rhizorhabdus argentea | reverse complement strand
CAGGCTGTTCCAATCCGCATTGACGTCGCGCTCACCGCCGACAGGCTCGCCCTCCGCCGCGCGGATCGGATTGATGACGATGCGCGAGGCTCCGGCGGCCGCATATTCGTCGACACGCGCCTTGATCTTCTCAGGGCTTCCCCAGGCGACGATCGCGTCGATCAGTCGATCGCTTCCGCCCTTTTCGAAATCCTCAGGCCCGAAACCGATCTTGGAGTAGGCCGCCTGATAATAGGCAATGGGGATATAGAAGGTCATGAATGCCCGCGCGATCCTGCGTGCTTCGGCGGGATCTTCGCTGAGGATGACCGGGAAATTGGCGGTCACCTCAAGCTCCGGTCCCACATGGGCGCGCGCCTGACGGACATTTTCGACCGGAAGGATCCAGGTGACGATGCCTTGGCCGTGCTTGAGCGCCAGGTTCTGCAGTCCGGGCGCATGGGCCGCGATATGGAGCGGCGCGAGTTCCGCAGGCTTCGGATGGGCAAGCTCCACCTCTTCCATATCCTTGAGATAGGCCGACATCTTCTGCACCTGAGGGGTCCACTGCCCCTTGCGCATGTTGACGATAAATTCGTTCGACGCGCCCAGTCCCATCAGGAAACGGCCGGGATAATATTCGGACAATGTCTCGCGGGCCTGCTGCGCCGCCATCGCATCGCGGCTGTAGACGGTGGCGACGCCGGTCCCGACCTTCAACGTCGTCGTGCTGCCAAGAATGAACGAGGCGGCGAGAAAAGGGTCCCGGCTGAAGGAATCGAGCAGCCAGACGCTTTCATAGCCCAGCGCCTCGACCGAGGTCGCCAGCGCCGAAAGCGCCTTTCCATCCAGATCATAAGCGTGCTGGCTGAGGAGAACTCCGATACGTGGCATGGCTGGCTCCGATAGAATGAAAGGTAGTTAGAGTAGATCGAGCGATAGCGGTGAGTTCCAGAGGGTGGCCGATCCGATCCACGGCTCTCCTGCTGTTCTGCACGCCACGGGGTTGCCAGCTTCCTATCCGTTCAGGCCTGAGCCGAAGAACTCGTCCGCGACGCCTTCCCGCGTGGCCGCGCGGTCGCAAAAGCGCTCTTCGTCCTCGCTGATGATCCGCTGGAACTCGGGATCCTGGCCGATCCTGATAAGCTCTTCCAAAGCCTGCTCATCCTTGATGGTGTAGATGGCGATTGCGTCATAGCAAGTGCCGCCTTCATGGCCGGCATCCGCATCGGCCCGCCCATGGTAGAGGTTGTTGAGGTCTTGCGGATAATAGCGCCTGAAATCCTGGATCAGGTGGCCGATCCGTTCGCCGCACAGCGGGACATGGACATTCTCATAGTGATTGCGAAAATCCTCGAAGGCCATGCCCTCTTTCTTCTTGATAAACAGGATCATCTTTTTCATCGCGAATTCCTTTTGGCGAGGTGCTGATCTGCGCTGCGCACTCGTCGAATGTTCACCCCGACAGTGAGCCGACAGCGACTCCTTCTTCCGCTTCCGGCGACCAGTCCTGCCGGGCGGCCCATTCGCGCAGCGTGATCAGGCGAACGGGAATTTCCGCAAGCAGGGCCTTGGCATCCACTTCGAACGGGCGCAGCGGTGATTCATTGTTGAAGGTGTAGAAGCTGCCCATCGCGTCCGCATAGATGTCGCGCGGCATGAGCGCTTCGAGCCCTACTTCCCCATGGACCCGTGCTCCCCACTCATAGGGATCTTCATATTGATAGGTGATCGGACGTCCCAGGGCCTCGGACAGGATATCGACAACCTCCTCGACCGCCAGGGTTTCGGGGCCGCCGACGGCGATGCGCCGGCCGATCAGGTCGTCACGGGTCAGGACGGCCATCACGAATTTCGCGACATCGTCCATGGCGATCCAGTTCGCCAGCATGCCTGGCCGCTGACAGTAGCGGTAGAGGCCATGATTGACCAGATTGGGCTTGGCGAAGCGCGTCAGCAGATTGTCCATGAACAGCACCGGGCGGATGATGGTGACATCAAGACCCGAGCCCGCGACGATATCTTCCAGCGCCAGAATGCCATCGTAATAATATTCACCGCACGGCTCATCGGGCGCCCACATCATCGAATTATGGACGATCCGGCGAACGCCCGCCTGCTTGGCGGCATCGGCCAGGTTCTGCGCATAGTGCGCCGACTTATCGCCAGCGAGCGATGGAATGGCGCTGAAGATCGCATCGGTTCCGGCAAAAGCCGCGGCCAGCGCATCGACATCGGAAAAATCCGCGCTCACCACGGTCGTGCCGCGAAACTCGTCGCGTTCGAAGATGTCGCTGGTCCGCGAAATCGCGCGCGGCACATGACCCTTTGCAAGCAGTTCGCGCACCTGCGCCTGGCCCATGCGGCTGCTGGCACATAGAACGGCTACTGTTTTCTGGCCTGACATTATGCCTCTCTCCTTGTTGATCAGACCGCCGCGCCCGCGAGATGGCCCTCGCGGATCGCGGT
>NZ_JBANFK010000053.1:0-3042 GCF_037861105.1 Rhizorhabdus argentea | reverse complement strand
CCTGCGTGCGCTCCTGAGAGCGGACTTAAGAGCGGTCGCTCACCTGCCAGGCAAGGCGGGACCCGCCGGATGGATACGCTGTTGCCGACGTCGCCAGCCCCAGGCTGGCGCGGCTGTTCGAAATGTGGGGAGAAATTACCGCTTACTACCTTGATGCAGATTTATCAGTTGCCACGATCAAAACCACTTGCCGCCGGGGCGGGCCCATATGTTTTTTCAGGCAGACTCAGGATGCGCTCTTCACAACGCGGCTCCTGGATACCCGCTCAGAAGATCTGCGAGAGGGGTGGAACCATGTGGTGGTCCAGCTTTATGAGACGACGGACAAGCTCCCATTCCTTCCCTGTCCGGCGCCAGACATCATCGCGCGCGCCGGCGAACAAGGTCTCTTCCCGCTCTTCCCGGGCGCGAAACACCAGAAAATTCGACGTCAGCGTCACCGTATCCGCAGCTGTATCCCGACCGAGGATACGGATATTGCCGATGATCCGTCGGGAAAGCGACGCAGGGCGATTATAATGATCGAACCCGGTTCGCATCCTCGCAATGCGAAGTCCCAGTTCCATTTTCCCGTCGTTGAAATGACCCACATGGACAGTATGGTCATCAAGGGATGCGAGAGTGAGCCCCTCGTCCGCTATCTTGCGGCGGATCGGAGCAACATAGCTTGCATCAGCGGCGATCAGTTCAAGCCAGTCCTCGAATTTGTCGTTATCGAGTAGCCATGCCTCATAATATAGGAGATCGACCATCTCCTGATGAAGAGCGCGATCGCCGCACTGCAAGTTAAGCGCCTTCCGCAAGGCGCTCACAGGCGGCGACGTGCCAACGTCGCTTGCGGCTGGAATATTCATCAACGGGCCCCCTAGGCTGGTTTTGCGGCAGCGATTTCGCGCGGCATGGTTGGGGTATGTCCCTGCGGACCGAACTCCATTGCTTCGCGCCACCCCCTGTAGAAACCAAACACAGTGTCTTCGTTGGGAACGGCGCTAAACAGGCCGGGACGTTCGTTATCCAGCCGTTCATATCCAGAGCCCATCGAATAATTCAATGGCTTCTGCTTGCGGATCACGCCACGCATCGTTGCGGTTGCTTCCGCCCACGAGGTGCCGTCATCGAGCTCAAAAATGCCGGATGCAGAGAAGCCAAGCGCCATGGATCGCGCCGCTGCAGCCTTATAAGCTGCCGGAGCCTCCCGATCACAAAGCATGTAGTAGACGAGCAGTTGTCCGTTCGGCCCCCTCGGGAGATTGAGCCGGAGCTGTGTGAACTCGGGCGTCGAAAGTACCGACAAATTAGGAAAGATCGTGAAAATGCAAGTAGTTCCCGGCCCTAACATCGCGGCACGGACTCGATCCGTCCGCGAACGACGAATTTCGGTGACCTCGTGGATCCATTGCGCAATTTCGGGCTTGTCCGGGTTTTCAGTCGTTACCGAGTCGACCCGATAGAACCCGTGCCCGCCCGGAAGCCGGATTGTGCAGTTGTCCTCCGAGTTGTCGTCACGGAAGTCCGCATTGGGGAAAATCATCAAAACGCTGCGATGCGTAAAATCGGCGTGATAATTATCGCCGCAGAATTGATCGGCGTGGAGCTTCCAGTTGGCGTCGATATGCACCTTTTCGGTCCCTCCGACCACTTCCATGCCGCCCGGCGTCCGGTCCAGCGCGAACTGGAGATACCATTTCATATCACCGAGAAATTCGTCGAGGCTTGGGGCTTCCTTGTCGAAGCTGGCGAAAACGAGGCCATGCAGCACCTCGACCCGCGCCTCGATCAGGCCCCATTTCTCGCGCTCGAGCTTACCGTAATAGCTTTCCTTGAACCGAGGCACGCCCGAAAGCTCGCCCGTGTTGCGGTATGTCCAGCCATGATAGGGGCAGGTAAAGGTCTTGGCCTTCCCCTTTTCGGCGCGGCATACCTTGACGCCGCGATGCATGCAGGAATTGAGAAAGACGTGAATCTTGCCGATTCCGTCGCGGGTTAGAAAGACCGGTTCCTCACCGACCCATGAGGTCACGAAATCATTGTTTTCGCGCAGCTCGCTCTCATGCCCGACGACCTGCCAGCAGCGCGCGAAAATCTGTTCCTGTTCTCGAGCATAGACCTCGGGATCCGTGAATACCCGGGGACTGACGACGCGCCGATCCAGATCGACAAGCTCATCGAAATTCATGGCGCACCTACCGGCTGGCTGACTGTTTCATGAGAGTTTAAAGCCACGGGCGCCCAAGGCCTTCATCCCCCAATCGGACGAGATCGCCATTATCGAGAAAGTTTGACACGCGGCCCGGTATCATTTGGCCGTGAACGGTCGCAGGGCGGACAAATCGGTCTCACCTATTCGATTGGATATTTCGTTCCGCCATCCGGGACTGAGTACGGACGCCTTATGGCTTTCGGCCAACTATGACATTCATCACTATGATGAAACTTCTAGCGCCGTGTCCTGACGGACAAGACGCAGCTGCTCCGGGCAGATCAGTGGTCACAGCGCGCCTTCACGTCGGCAGCTATCCATAAGGACGATGCGTCAGCTGAATTAAGTCGACGATCATGCACCGTGCATCCACGCGAGGGTTGCTAGCGGCTTGCGCGCATATCGCCGACCCATTCAGCGGCGGCGACCACGGTCACGAACCTTGGTGATCTCGGGATGCCGCTCGCCCTTCGACCTCGACGATGCGGAACAGTGATGCTCTGGCGCTCGGTCGAGCACCAGCTCGTGGCGGCCATCGTCCCGCTCTCGCGTTCGGGCCACCGAGAACTGCCCGCCTTTGTCGAGCGAGGAGGCAATCATGCCTTCCAGCCGCGATGCGACCAGCGCCGCTGCGATGGGATTGTGAACCAGGTAGGCCGATGCGAGCGCCCTTGCGGCAATCAGCTGCGATTGGGCGGCGCGCAGATCCGGGTCCGTCGGCGACGATCCTCAAGCGTCGTTCACCACGTCCGATTGTCACGGCTGGAGGTGTGTCGGTGGCGGGCGGTCTTCTGCCGGCAGCGCAAAGTAACGCCGAAATCCGTCCGCGATCGATTGATATA
>NZ_JBANFK010000052.1:0-3082 GCF_037861105.1 Rhizorhabdus argentea | reverse complement strand
TGGAGCTCCTGCCCCATCCATGCTGGATGAAGACGAGTTCCGGGTCTTTCAGGGACCCGTAGATCGTCGTCGCATGGATGGGGGCCGAGAGCTACGGCCCCCCCATGTTCTAGAACCTGAGGGTCACCTCGCCACCGAAGGTGCGCGAGGAACCCCAGGTGGTATCTCTCTGTGCAACAAAGCCATCGAAATAGCCCGAGGTCCTGTAGTTCGTATTGCCGATATTCTTGATGAAGCCGCGAACGACATATTTCTCATCGCCGGAGGTAAAGGTCACATAGGCGTTTTGAATATTATAGGCGCGCTGGGTCAAAACAGCATCGTTGAACTCCGAGAACCGCACCTTGCCGCTCCAGTACGACTCTCCGCGCAGCAGCAATTCTCCACCGGCAAGATCAATGCCATATTGGGCACCGATGCTGATGCTGTACGGCGGCGCCCGGTTCAGCCAATTGCCGGCCAGATCCCGGTTGCGAGTGGGGTCAGTAGCCAGGCGGGTGTCCACGGCGGTGCAAGCCCCCAGAAAGTCGGCTGGATTGCAGTTGACGTAATTGGTGTATTTGGCACTCTCGACCATTGCCGACCCGTCCAGCTTCAGGCGATCGGTGATCGAGGCATCGAAACTGGCCTCCAATCCCTTGATCCGGGCCGCCGCGGCATTTTGCACCTTGAAGCCGCCGGCCGTTCCCAGCGTCTTTTGCACCTGCAGATTCTTGTAATCATACCAGAAGCCGGCGACATTCAGGTGGATCCGGTTATCGACCAGGCTGGCCTTGACGCCAGCCTCGCCGCCTTCGATCGTTTCAGGCTTGAAGGTGTCTCCGCACGTCCCCGAACCGATACCGCCGGACTTGAAGCCCTTCTGGTAGGTGGCGTAGGTCTTGATCTCACTGGAGACATCGAACTGAACGCCGGCGCGCGGCGTCCACGCCTCGAAGGTCAGGTCCGGGCGAATATTGCTGCATTGGTTGCGGATGTTCAGGACGGCCTTCTTGTTGTCATGGTTGAAACGGATGCCGGCCAGCAGCCGGAACCTGTCCGTCACCGAAAAAGTATGGTCGGTGAAGAATGCTATCGACTTGGCTTTTTGCGAGAAATTGCCCTGGTACACGTCGACATTGCTGCCGCCGAACAGGCTGCTGAAAACATTGGTTTGCTGGACGTAATTATCATTGAAGTAGAACGCACCGTATATCGATTGCAGGCGCCCATCGAACATGCTCGTGCTCAGATCGAGCTCTTGCGAATAGGTGTTCGAGCGGCCCCGGCTCGGAATATGTTCCGCATTGGCCCCGCTGGCGTCGTAGTCGACATTCATGAAGTTGCGATATTTTTGATATCCCGAAATGGATTTCAGCTGGATATCGTCACTGACATCCCAGGTGACCGTCCCGGTCGCGGAATATTGGGTCGTATCCTGCTTGGCATCCAGGTCGGAGTAGACCTTATGCGGGAGATAGGTTTGCGGCACCAGGAAGGCCCTGCGGCCTGGATTGATCGAGGGCGCAAGCGCTGTCGGCGCATAGGAGGCGCGGGTATGCGAATAGGTTCCTTCGACATCGATGTGCAGCGTGTCCACCGGCTTGAAGGCCAGGACGCCGCGAATGGCCGCCACATGATGGCCGCCGAAGCGCTTCCTGGGCGCGCCCACGAGGAGATTCTTGACGTCTCCGTCGGCATTATCCCACAGGCCGGTGATCCGGAAGCCGACCTTGTCGTTGATCGGGCCGGAGATGAAGCCGCGAACGCCATGGGCGTTGCGATTGCCCAAGCTGCCGGTCACTTCGGCCTCGGTCTCCTTCGTCGGCCCCCTCAGGATATAGTTGATCACGCCGCCCGTCGCATTGCGGCCATAGAGCGTCCCCTGCGGGCCGGAGAGCACCTCGATCCGCTCCATATCCATCTGCGCCAGGTCGAGGCTGCGCGCGCGCGCCTGGTACACTCCGTTGACGTGCACCGCGACCGAGGCATCTTCAAAGCCGCTGGTCAGACCGGTGCTGATGCCGCGCAGCGTGATCTGGTTGCTTCCGAACTGGTAGCCCAGCACCAGCGACGGAACCCGGGTGGTCAGATCGCCGAGGCCGCGGATCTGCCGCGTTTCCAGAGTCTCCTGGGAGAAGGCGGCAATCGTCGCCGGAACGTCCTGAAGCCGCTGCTCCCGCTTCTGGGCCGTCACGACGATCTCACCGATGTTCGTTGCGGTGCCGCCCTCGGCAGACTGCGCGTAGGCAGCCCCTGCATCGATGCCCATCGCCATCGCCAGACAGATCGAAATAAGAGACGACGACCTTAGAATTTGTGCTTTTGACATTGCTTCCCTCCCTTTGTGATTGTTGATTGTTTTTGTTATTTTATTGGCCAATATTTTATATTGGCAACATGGAAACCATCGGCCGATGCTTTGGCCTTCCCCCGATCAGCCGAGCGGAGCACGCGAGCGGTTCGATGCAATGGCTTCGGCATGGCCAGGGCTGGAACCAGGCAGCGCATGGATCTTGACCAGCCGATCCCGAGCGCTGACGCGGTGTCCCGCTGCGGGAAGTCTGCGCGCCGGGGCGCCGCCGATATTGCCGATAGCGATCTTCATTCGCGGCTTCCTCCCCATCACCGTTGCTTTACACCCAAGGTTAGGCCTAGATGTCGTCATCGGCAATAGCCGACCGGAAGGTCTGCAACCCACCAAAAGGTAAGTGCACATGAGAGGGGACTGGGTTTGCGACGATCCCAAGCGGCAGCTCGTCTGGGCGGCTGCGACGAGGGATGCCCTGCGGTTGCTCGAGGGCAAGTGGAAGATCGTCATCATCTGCCAGTTATTCGGCGCCAAGGCGCCTCTTCGCTTTTCCGAACTCGAGCGGCGGATCGAAGGCGTGAACCAGAAGATGCTGATCCAGCAGCTCAAGCAGCTCGAAAAGGATGGCATCCTCGCCCGGACGGTCTACCCTCAGGTGCCGCCACGCGTGGAATATTCGCTGACCAAGATGGGCATGGCCCTGGGACCCTCCATGGCCGAGCTTACCGACTGGGCCTTCATGCGCCGCGAAGCACTGAGCCCAGCCGAGCAGGAGGCGTGACCGCTGGCGGC
>NZ_JBANFK010000051.1:0-3143 GCF_037861105.1 Rhizorhabdus argentea | reverse complement strand
CGTAAGCATTCGGCGAGGGCCGCGGTGACGAGCGTCAGTCGTTTGCCGATTTCAGAATACGCTTTGCAGCGGCATTGCGGCGGGCGGCGATACGGCCGAGGGCGACCTCGATCGGGAATACGTCCAGTTCGTCAGGATCGTATTCGTCGAGCCAAGTGCTGATCTCGGCGTGATCGGGATGGGTTGGATCGGCTCTGGCCTCGAGCATCTCGTAAAAGCCGGGAATGCCACCGCAGTCTTCGGGCGGACAGTCGCGCTCCCCACCGATGAAGCGGGGATATGCGGTACCGGGATCACCGGGGCGCACATCGCTGACCATGAGCCGGTGCTCCCAGTTGTCCCCGAAGTCGTAGGTATAATCGATTGTGGTTGCGCATGGCGAGAGCACGTCACGCAGGCGCGTGCGCGCGGCTACCTTGCGCGGTGCCGTGCCCCAGTCCTCGTCCATCGGCAGGCCGTAGCGCTGCCCATCGACGGCAAATTCCCAAAGATGATAATCCAGCCATCCCATGGTGACCTGGACGATATCATGCAGCACCTTGAGGGTGATCGATGTGGGAACTTCGACCAAACGCCAGATCGGCGGATCGGAATCCTTGAGTTCGATGCGAAGGGTAGCGATCTCGGTGAAGCTGTCGATGGCGCGTCGCAAGGTCATGCCGCCTGCGATAGCACGCCCTGGCTCTTGCGCCAGTTCCAGGGAAGGAGGTCGCCGAGGCGTTTGGCGGGATGATCGGCGATGCGGGCAAGGACGTCGGCGAGCCATGCTTGCGGATCGACGTCGTTGAGCCGAGCGGACTGGATGAGCGTATAAAGTACGGCGGCGCGCTGACCGCCGCGATCGGAACCACAGAATAGCCAAGCTTTCCTGCCAAGGGGCACGCAGCGCAAGGCTCGCTCTGCTGCATTGTTCGAGATGCACACCCTGCCGTCATCGAGGAAGCGGCTGAATGCCGCCCAGCGGCGGAGCATGTAGTTGATGGCCTTCGCGAGATCGTGGCTGCGCGACAGCTTCGCGACCTGTTCAACCAACCAGGCGTGAAGCTCGGTGATCAACGGCGCGCTCAGTTGCTGGCGCAAGGCAACCCGCTCGGCCGGGCTCTTGCCATTGATGGCGCGCTCGATGTCGAACAGAGCGTCAATCTTCTGCACCGCCTCGAGCGCGATCGGGTAGATCGTGCCCGCCTGTTCGCCCCGGCTTTTCTTGCTGGCGGCAGCCGTCACGTCGGCAAGCACGAAGAATTTGCGACGTGCATGTGCGAAGCAGCCAGCTTCGAGCATGGGGCCGGGCTGGCGTGTCGGCGCATAAAGCTCGCCATAGCCGGCATAGGCGTCGGCTTGCAGTATCCCTGACCACGAAGCCAGGTGTGCTTGGGGATGTTCGCCCCGCCGGTCGCGCGAGTAGTGGAACAGAGCGGCAGGCGGATCGGCGCCGGCAAAGGGGCGGTCATCGCGCACGTAGACCCACAATCGGGCGATATCGGTCTTGGACTTGGCCATGACGGGCACGGTGGTGTCATCGCCATGCAACCGCTCGGCGGCAAGGACATGGGTCTCGATCAGCCGGTAGAGCGGCATCAGCGCGAAGGCAGCCGCGCCGACCTGGTCGGCGAGCGTCGACACGCTCAGCGGCACACCCTCGCGGGCGAAGCGCTCGGCCTGGCGGTTGAGCGGTTGGTGCTGCCCATACTTCTCGAACAGCAGCATGGCGAGGAAGCTCGGCCCCGCCCAGCCACGCGGCACGACATGGAATGGCGCCGGTGGCTGTGTGATCTTCTCGCAGTCCCGGCAGGAAAACTTCTCACGGACTGTCTGGATGACCTTCCACTGGCGCGGGATCACTTCCAGCGTTTCGGTCACGTCCTCGCCAAGCCTGGACAAGCGCGCGCCGCCGCACGCCGGACAGGAGCACGGCGCCGGGACGACGACGCGCTCGCGCGGCAGATGCTCGGGGAACGGCTTGCGCGCTGGCCGCTTGCGTTCGAATGCGGTAACGTTCGTGGCCTTCCGGACCGCCGCTTCGGCGGCCAGGTCGTCTTCGCCGGCATCGGCCTCGAGGTCTTCGAGCTGCAGCTCCATCTGCTCGAGCAGGCGGCGGGTAGGCTCCGCGCTGGGGCCGTATTGCTCGCGCTTCAACTTGGCGATCTGCAGCTTGAGGTGCGCGATCATCGCCTCGGTTGCGCTCGCCCGGGCCTGGGCGTTAGCAAGGCGCGCTTCTGCTTCATTGGCTCTCCGGGTCGCCGCTGACAGGAGCGCCTTGAGCGCTTCGACGTCGTCTGGCAGGAGCGAAACGGCGGTGTCCATGGCCGTGATGGAATCACAAAAGGCCGCCCGATTGAAGCGGAAAATGCGGGGCCGGACAGAAATCCGATGCTCTATCCGGCGCTCTGCGGACGCCAGGAATACTGCGGGTTCCGCCAGTCGATTCCGTCGAGCAGGCAAGCCAATTGTGAACTCGTCAGCGACAGTGCGCCGTCCTTGGCCGATGGCCAGATGAAGCGCCCCTTCTCAAGCCGGCGGGCATAAAGCGACATGCCGATCCCATCATGCCAGATGATTTTGAGCAGCGATCCTGCCCGTCCACGAAACACAAACAGATCACCGCCGTGGGGATTGCGGCCAAGCCCTTGCTGGACCTGTAGGGCGAGCCCCTGCATCCCCTTGCGCATGTCGGTGTGGCCCATCGCGATCCACACCCGCGCACCTGCAGGGATCACCGCAACGCCTTCAACGTCGCTGCCGCCAAAGCTGGTGATGCCGCAGCGAATATGCTCACACGTCCTACCCCAGGCAGGTCCAGCACAATCACCGGCGCCGCGGCCGAGGGCCCGCTTCCTTCATCCCCGACGACAACAGCCTCGGCGAAACCAGGGCGGGCAACAGGCTGGCACAGCTTGCGCCGCCACGTGTAGATCCGCGCCGTCGAAATATCGTGCTGCCTGGCAACATCCGCCACGCAAGCCCCAGGCGCACAGGCTTCCGCCAAAATTTGCAGCCGCTGCTCGTCACTCCAACGTCGCCGGCGTTCCGGCCCCGTCATCACCGTAATCTGACGCATCCACCGCTCCTGCGTGCGCTCCTGAGAGCGGACTTAAGAGCGGTCGCTCACCTGCCAGGCAAGGCGGGACCCGCCGGATGGATAC
>NZ_JBANFK010000050.1:0-3282 GCF_037861105.1 Rhizorhabdus argentea | reverse complement strand
CCCGGATGGACATAGCGGATCGCTGCGGGACCGGATAGCCGATTACGGGCGCGATCGGCGGCTCTTGGTGGAGCGGCAGTTTGCGCAGCAATCGCGTCATTGCAGTCGCACCAAAGCGCTGCGGGTCTGCACCATGTTGCCGCCCAGCATCGCCGCGGGCACTAGCATCGTGCTGCTCGCAGCGACGCCCTTGATGTTCATATAATAGCCCGCAAGGCTGCCGTCGGCGCATGCGGCGTTGCACGTCGTTCCTATATATAAGTGGGCGCTGGCGAGGTGCCGCTGCCGCAGGTGCAGGTGCGAGCGCTGTTAACGCAATTGGTGGAACCGCCGTTACAGCCGACCGTTACCACCTGCGCACTGGACAGTTTGGCGGAAGCGGCGGCATAGGTGGCCATCGCCGCCTGAACGACGCTGGTTCGGGAGTTGAACGCAATCATCACACCTTGCTCTACGACGCTGTCGAGCCGCAACCGCTGCACCGGGAAAACTGCGCGAGCCTCGCCTAGACGACTGCTGGGCCTCTTCAATTCTTGTCCAAAATGGATCAAATATAGTATGGTCGATGTACAATTTCGTTGACCGTTTATTGTTACGCGCATCTATAGATGCGCAAACAAGCGCGGCTCAGGATAGTCTACACTCGTGGAGTGAGGATTCGACGGCCAGCCTGCATGTTTGGGACCTATGTAGGCAACATCAAGGCTCGGAATGGTCGTGGTTAACGAATGGAAGGCCACGGGTGGGTAGATCGACGGGTAGGATTGTTCGATCCTCCGATCACAAGTGAAAGGCGACCCGAGTGATCCGTTTGGCAGGCCGAAGGCCGTTGTCTCGAGCAGCATATGTTTTCCCCTGATGATCATTTGAAGAAACCGCCTGAGGGGTCGCCGCTCCATGATCTTGTTGGCGCGATCGCCGAGGAGCGGACTGCGGCCGGCGATCCCGCCTTATTTACGCGGCTGCTAAACCTCGCTGCTGCTGCGCAGTTGGAAGCCGATCAGGTGCGGCAGGCGCTCGATATTGAGCGAGCTCACTTTCATGCGACGTTCGAGCAGGCTCCGGTTGGGATTGCTCATGTCGCGCCCGATGGCCGGTTCCTACGCGTAAACGGACAGTTTGCCCGCATCACGGGCTATAGTGTGGCGGCATTGGTGCAGCACGGCTTCCAGCAGATCACCCATCCTGACGATCTAGTTTCCGACCTCGCACATGTGCAGCGCCTGCTGTCGGGCGCCGACGACCGTTATACAATGGAAAAGCGCTATATTCGCCCCGGCGGCAGCACCGTCTGGGTCAAACTCACAGTGGCGCTAATCCGCGACGCCAAGGGCACGCCGGACTTCTTCATTTCAGTGATGGAAGACTTATCCGAGATCAAGCGCGCCCACGCGGAGGCCGTTCGCGATCCGCTGACCGGCCTTCTCAATCGTCGCGGCTTTCTTGACCGTGCTACGCGCGAGATCAAACGCGCGGCGCGGACGCCGCACATGCTGATGTTGGTCTATTTGGATCTCGATGGTTTCAAGGCGATCAACGATCGGCGGGGCCACGCGGCTGGCGATGCCTGCCTGTGCGCAGTGGCGCGGCTGCTGGAAGCTATGACTCGGCCCGGCGACGCGCTGGCCCGTTTTGGTGGCGACGAGTTTACGCTGCTCTTACCCCATCTTTCGGCGCGCGATGCGGCCCAGAGGCTCGAACAGCTGCGTACCGCCATTAAAGACTATGGCACGGAAGCGGGCCATGCCGTCACCGCGTCCTTCGGTGCAGCGTTCATACAACCTGATCGCGATACCTGTGCCGAACAGCTCATCCAACGGGCCGATGAGGCTATGCTGCTCGCGAAGCGCAGCGATAAGAACTGCGTTCGTTTTGCAAACCTTGATAGTTGGTAATTCGACAGTCTTCCCAATCTCCATTTTTGTAGGTTAGATTGCCGTCGGCTTGCGGCGACCGCGTGTGGTTCCGCCCGTGCCCCTTCAAGATATTTCCCTGAGTTCGTCGAGCAACAGCCAGAGATCAGTATCGTGCCAAGCGATCGTATGATCGAAAATCGCGTCGAGAATCGGCATGATTACCTCCTTTATTGCTGCTGTCTTCATCGCCGTGATATTTCCCTTCTGGACAAAGAATCGTTATTTCCCTCACTATATATGGCCTTTACTCCACGGGGCATCGGCGTCGGCTAATGAAGATAGGCCGACCGGAACTGGGCCCATAGCTGATCCAAGCCATGAGCGGCGGTCGGCGCGGGCATTGGCAGGATGCCGGTCATCATCTCGGCTATCTGATCCCGCGTCAGAACACCGGCCGAGACCAAGCCAGCGATCAATGCTTCCTGCAGTTGGATGCTACGCTCCAGCTGGCGCTCCAGTTCTGCGACCTTTGCGGCATCGTGCACGTGTCCCTCCTGTCTGTGGCCGCTGCGAGCGGCAAGCTGTCCTTGGTTGGTGATGCGAGGGTTGCGCCTGCGACGACCCGCAGGTCGATTGGCCATCGGGCGTACTCCACTGGAGCAACCAGCTGCCCTAATCCCGGTCAGCCTTAGAACACAGCAATTCTCGCTGCTATGCGACACCGCGCGTTATGAAAGTTGCAGTGTTACCGAGGGAGCAGATCACCGAGACAGCTGACGTGTTCTTACGGGGTTATGCTGTCGCAGATGTAGCACGAGGCTCACGGCCAGCGGCAATGGCAACCAGACCATCCCGCTGTGGCCTGGAACCCGTACATTGCGCGCCGTCTGACGCCGTATGGAAGCCGCCCACGAATGAGCATCATTCGCATAGCCGCTGATAGCGATTGCGTTGACGTCAGGTGTCGCCGCTGCGCTGCCATATCCGCGTTGCTTGTCCGCGCACCGTGGCAACGGCGTTCCTTGGCAGAAAGCCAGGCGGTGGATCGTCTGGCGGCGTTACGTGTCTTGAGGACCGCCAATGACCATGTCGGTCTTGTTGACCATGTGCTGCGAACATCGGGATAATAGCCGTTGAAATTGACCAACAGGCCGAAGATGAACAGGTCCGTCTCCTTGAGGGCGGAATCAGACTTGCGCTTGAACGCCAGGGCCGCGCCGTTCGAGATGTAGATGCCCTGGCGCTTCTGCGCCCATTAAACCCCGCGTCATCGGCTTCAGCCCACGGCGATTCGAGATGCTATCGGCCGGCGCGCAGGGGAGTCTCGTCGTTGCTTCTAGCTCGCTGCCCCAGCTTGCGCTCCCACGCCAGGGCATGGGCCACGATCATGTCGAGATCATCGAGCTTTGGCCGCCACGGCGTGGTA
>NZ_JBANFK010000049.1:0-3768 GCF_037861105.1 Rhizorhabdus argentea | reverse complement strand
TGGGTGAGCCCGATGGAGGGGCTCGCCAGTTGCCGTGCGTCGGCGCGTCCGAGCAGTTGGCTATAGACCTCATAGGCCATGCGCAGGCCGGAGGCGCCGATCGGATGGCCGAAGCATTTCAGGCCGCCGTCGATCTGGCACGGCATCGCGCCGTCGCGGTCGTAGCGGCCGTCGAGGATGTCGAACACCGCGCGGCCGTCGTCGGAGAAGCCGAGATCCTCCATCGTCACCAGTTCGGTGATCGAGAAGCAGTCATGGACCTCGGACAGCGACACCTGGGTCTTGGGGTCGGTGATGCCGGCCTCCTTATAGGCGCGCGCGGCCGCGTTGCGGGTGGTGGCGACATAGCTGCCGTCCCATTCGGTGGTCTGCGTCTCGCGGCCCGAGCTGGTCGAGAGCTGCAGCGCCTTGATCGTCACCAGGTCCTTCTTGCCGAGCGCCCTGGCGATCTCCGGCGTGGTCACGATCGCGCAGGCCGAGCCGTCGGACACGCCCGAGCAGTCGAACAGCCCGAGCGGATCCGAGATCATCGGCGCGTTCATGATCGTTTCCATCGACACCGCCTTCTGGAAGTGCGCCTTCGGGCTGTGCACGCCGTTCTGGTGGCTCTTCCACGAGACATGGCTGATCGCGCGCTTCATGTCCTCCTTGGAGGTGCCGTATTTCGCGCGATAATAGGGGGCCATCTGGGCAAAGCCGGCCGGCGCCGAGCTCATCGGCAACCACATGTCGTTGAACGTGCCCTTGAACGGTGGCGGCAGCCCGCCAAAGCCGGTGTCCTTGAGCTTCTCCGAGCCGATCGCCAGCGCGATGTCGACCGCGCCGCTGGCCACCGCATAGACCGCGCCGCGCAGCGCCTCGGTGCCGGTCGCGCACATATTCTCCACCCGGCTGACCGGGATGCCCTCGAGCCGCAGCGCCATCGCCGCCGGGATCGACGAGTTGCCGACATTGATGCTGTCGCCCCAGCAGCCGAACCACGCCGCCTCGATCTGCTTGCGCTCGATCCCCGCGTCGGCCAGCGCCTCCTCGAAGGATTCCTTCATCAGCTCGGGCGAGCCGGCATCCCACCGCTCGCCGAACTTGGAACAGCCCATGCCGAGGATCGCGACCTTGTCCTTGATTCCTGTTGCCATGCTCTATGCTCCTCAGGCTGCCGACAGCGGCGTGGATTTCCAGAAATACCGGCTATAACCGCGCTGCCGGTCCTTCTCCTTGATCCGGTACACCATCCGCAGCGGCGTGCCGGTGTCGAGGCCCTGCGGTCCGATATCGACCATCTCCATCAGCATGCGCGCGCCGTTGTCGAACTGCACGAAGCCGACATAGAGCGGCGGCGCCGGATGATAGGACAGCCAGTCGGCGGTCGAGGTCAGCACCGTGCACGGCTCGTCGCGCAGCGAGACCTGCTCGAACTGCTCGCTGGGCGCATGGCACTTCACGCAATATTGCAGCTGCGGGAACTGCACCGTCGCGCACGCGCCGCACTTGCCCGCATTGAACGCCTCCAACTGGCCGGCCGAGCGATATTGCTCGGTCAGCGCGGTCTTGGCGCTCTTCTCCGAGCGCATCCCCCACTCCATGTCGATGCCCTGGTAGAAGCTCAGCATCCGCAGATAGCTGTCGGTCGGGATCGCATCGGCGATCGCCGTCGACACCCCGCGCGCGGGCTTCGCAGCGGCGATCGCGTCGGTCGCCTGGAAGATCAGCGCATCGGCACCCTGCCCGAAGCCGACCAGCAGGATGCGCTCGCCCGGCGCCGCCGTCTCCAGCGTCGCCGCCAGCATCAGCAGCGCATGCGCCGTCCCGGCATAGCCGATCCCGTCGTCGAGCCCGCCGGCGACCTTGCCCTCGAACTTCACCTTCTTGGCCACCGCGTCGGCAGCACCCTTCAGGTAGGACGGCATCACGAAGTGCTGGATGTCGCCGATCGCAAGCTGCGCATCGGCCAGCGCGGCCTTGATCGCCGCCGGCGCGATCTTGCCATAGCCCTCGTCGCGCACCCAGCGCTCTTCCCAGTTATAATCGGTCCCGGCATCGGCGGCGCGGAAATGGTCGACGAACGCCGAGGCCACCGTGGCCGCCCCGACCAGCCGCGCGATCACCTTGTCGCTG
Source organism: Rhizorhabdus argentea (assembly GCF_037861105.1). Taxonomy (NCBI): domain Bacteria; kingdom Pseudomonadati; phylum Pseudomonadota; class Alphaproteobacteria; order Sphingomonadales; family Rhizorhabdaceae; genus Rhizorhabdus; species Rhizorhabdus argentea. Next base: position 1,653 of record NZ_JBANFK010000049.1, on the reverse strand, counting down.
CCCACCACGAACGCCGCAGCCCCCGCGCCGAAGCTCAGCTCCTGCGTGCTCGCCGGCTTGCCGAACGGATTGTCCGAGCCGATCACCAGCGCGGTCTCGCTGCCCCTGAGCGCCTGCAGCAGCGCCGAGGTGCCCGCACGCTGCGATCCCGCCGCATCGCTCGTCGCGACATCGCCGCGCGCGCCGATCGCCCGCGCCACCACCACCGCATTCTGCAGATCGGCATAAGGCAGGTTGCTCGAGGCGAGCCGCACCGCGTCGATCGCGCCCGCAGCGCCCGAACCCAGCGCATCGCGCGCCGCCTCGACCGCCATCGTGATCGCGTCCTCGTCCCAGCTGGTGAACGCGCGGCTGCCCTTGGCCTGCCCGCGCAGCCCGGGCACCGCCCATTTGTGCGCCGTCGCGATATGCGCCCGGTCGATGCGCAGCCGAGGAACATAAGCGCCGTACGCGGTAATTCCCAACGCAGTCATATGCTATCTGCCCCTCAGTAGGATTTCGGAAGATCGAGCACGCGCTCGGCGATGAAGCTCAGGATCAGCTGCTCGGTGATCGGCGCGATCCGCAGCAGGATCGACTCGCGGAACAGCCGCTCGACCTGATATTCGGTCGAATAGCCCATCCCGCCATGGGTCATCACCGCGCGCGTGCACGCCTCGAACGCCGCCCGACCGCCCAGGAACTTGCCGGCATTGGCCTCCGCCCCGCACGGCAGGCCCTGATCGTAGAGATAGGCCGCCCGCATGATCATCCAATAGGCGCTCTCCAGATAGGCCCAGTTCTCCGCCAGCGGATGCTGGATGCCCTGGTTCTCGCCGATGAAGCGGCCGAACACCTTGCGCTCGCGCGCATATTGCGCCGCCCGCGCCAGCGCGCCGCGGCCCAGCCCCACCGCCTCGATCCCCACCAGGATCCGCTCCGGGTTGAGGCTGTGCAGGATATAGTGGAAGCCCCGCCCCTCCTCGCCGATGCGGTCGGCATCGGGAATGAAATAATCGTCGATGAAGGTCGTGTTCGAATCGACCGCGTTGCGGCCCATCTTCGGGATCCGCCGCACCTCGATCTGGTCATGGTCGAGATCGGTGTAGAACAGCGTCATCCCGTCGGTCGGCTTGCGGCACTGATCCTTGGCCGTGGTGCGGGTGAGCAGCAGGATCTTGTTGGCAACCTGGCCCGTCGACGTCCAGATCTTGCGCCCCGTCACCCGGTAGCCGCCGTCCACCTTGGTCGCAAAGGTCGTGATGCTGGTCGTGTCGAGCCCCGCATCCGGCTCGGTCACCCCGAAACAGGCCCGGTCGGTCCCCGCAACCAGCGGCTTCAGCATCCGCTCCTTCTGCTCGGGCGTGCCGTTCACCACCACCGAATGCGGCCCGAACAGATTGAGATGCAGCGCGCTCGCCGCCGAATAACCCCCCGCACTCGCCGAAACCTCGTGCATCATGATCGCCGCCTCGGTAACCCCAAGGTTCGACCCTCCCGCCTCCTCCGGCATCGTGATCCCAAGCCAACCCGCATCCGCCATCGCCTTGTGAAACTCGAACGGAAACTTCTTCTCCGTGTCGCACGCAGACCAATATTCGTCACCAAACTGGTCGCAAACACGCTTCACGCCATCACGGATGGCTTCCTGCTCTTCAGAAAACTGGATTTCCA
>NZ_JBANFK010000047.1:0-6765 GCF_037861105.1 Rhizorhabdus argentea | reverse complement strand
GAATGGAACGAGTTCCGCGCGCTCGACCTGGAGCGGGTGAAGCGGCTGCTCAAGAGCCCGACGATCGTCGATCTGCGGAACATCTATCGCCCGGACCAGATGCAGGCGGCGGGCTTCGCCTATACGTCGATCGGGCGCCCCTGAAAGCCGTGCCTCAAAACGCCCTTATGGCGAGATAGATAAGGCCCCAGAGCGCGGCTGAGGATCCGATGATCAGCAGCAGCCGCAGCGCACGCGGTGCCTTTCTGATATCGGGGGGGGCCGGATATCTCGTCTGCTCGGGCAATCGCAGATCGATGGCCGCAAGACTCTCGTCAGGGCGCTCGATCAGGGCGTCGATGTTCCGTTCGTCTGCTTTGTCAGCCTCGCGAACGCGGGTGATCGGCAATCTATCCTCTCCGTCCCCTGCGAGGGGCAGGCTTGTTGCCGCTCGAGGACTGCGGTTGCACGCGGTTGCGTACTTCCCTTGGAGTCAGCCTCGGATGGCTAATCCAAGATAGGTAGCTCATTGGTGTAACTCAAGGAAATTACGCGGAATCACGTGAGTCCGAATGGGTATCTCGATTAACGGGAGCTTTCGGCAGCATTCAGCGCGTCCTCATCGCCTCGGTGCTACTGCTTCTTCCAACGCCTGTGCATTATGAGGAGAGTAGCGATGCGTATCAAAGCTGTACTGGTCGGTGCCGCGGCACTTGCCGCCACTGCCATCCCCGCCGCGGCTCCGGCCCAGATCGTGAGCTTCAGCATCTCGAGCGGCCATTACGATCGGGGCTATTATGGAAGCCCCTACGGCTATGGCTATGACTATGACTATCCGGCCTATGCCTATGGATATGGCCGCGCTTACCCGTATCGCTATGACCGCGGCTATCGCGGTTGGGATCGCGATCATTGGGATCGCGGCCGGCATCACGGTTGGCGCCACGAGCGTCACCACGACCGACGCGACTGGCGCGACCATTGGGACCGCGACTAATCGAGAACCGGAAGAGAAGGCGTCGGGCAACCGACGCCTTCAACCGTTGCAGCTTTCGCCCAGGCCCTAGGCGAACGGCAGATGGGTAGCGATATTTACTGCGTCATCGCCAGCGCGTGCGGCCCGGCTCATTTCGGCTTGCGGAACCGGTAGAGGAAGCGGTCGGTCTTTCCGCGTATGGCCGGATCGAATACCGGCTTGCTGTGATCGTCGGCGGCATTGGCGAGCAGGGGACTGGCGGCTTCGAACCGAAACCCCGCGGCGGCAAAATCGGCCTTCACGGTCGAAGGATCGATGCGGTGGAGCTTGTCCACCAGCGCGCGGGTGTCTCCCGCCGGCCCGACATGATCGACGATGCCGACGACGCCACCAGGCTTCACCGAGGCGAACAGTTCCTTGAGGAAAGCCTGCGGATCGGTGCGCGCTATGCCATATTTCGCCGACTCCCAGTATAGGTCGTGGTAGTTCAGGTTGATGATGACGAAATCGAACCGGCGCCCGCCGGCGGTGAATGCCTCGAACGGATAGCGCACGAAGTCGATGTCGGAGCGCCGTTCGGTCAGCGCCTTCCACACCTTCTGCTCTGCAGGGTCGTTATAGAATTGCGCCGGTTCGAAAGCCGTGACCTTGCCCTTCGGCCCGACCGCAGCTGCCATGATTTCGGCCCAGTAGCCCGAGCCGGTCATGATGTCGGCCGCAGCCATGCCGGGCTTGAGGCCAAGAAAGGCAAGCACTTGCGCAGGCTTGCGCCCGGCATCGAGCTCAACCGCCTGGGCAGGCCGACCGCTGGCGGACACCGCCGCGGATAAATAGACCGGCGTACCTGCTTGCGCCGCAGTCGCCATGACCAGCATCGCCCCCGCCAGCGCGGGGAACACCACCTTGAAACGCATGAGCCGTCTCTCCCTTGTTGGGGGGCCATGGTGCGCCACCGACGGAAACAGCTCAACGCTGGAATGTGGTAGTCGCCGACCGGGCAAGATGTTCGTCGAAAGAAAGGCGCCGATCGGCTACGCTGGCGGATCACTCAAGAGCGGCAACACAGGAACGGACCATGACCGACTCGCTCGACGACCGCATCATCGACACCCCGGAAGGCCCGATGCGCTGGGCCGACTGGAAGAAGAAAAACCCGGTGCAGGTGCCGTCGCGCCGCACCAAGGGGAAGAAACTGCCTAACAAGATCCCGATGCGGACCGGCGAAAGCTGATCAGCGCCCGATGGACACGCTTGTACCAGGCGATCCGATCGCAGTTCGCACCTGGCAGCGAAGCTTGCGTGCCAGCGCGTCGACTATGCTGGTGCCTAGTCCAGGCGCCATCCGCACTCGCCGGACCGGGAGCCCGACGCCGTCGTCAGTCACCGAAAGCATCCAGCCGTCGCCCGTCCTCCGGTATTCCACCAGGATCTTGCCTTTCCGCTGATCGGGAAAGGCATGCTTGAGCGCGTTGATGACCAGTTCGGTGACGATCATGCCCAGGCTCATCGAAGTATCAGGATCGGTGGTGCTGTCATCGACAAGGACTTCGAGGACAATCTGACTTGAATCATCGATCATCGACGCGCCGATGCTGCGGCACAGATCGGTGAAATAGGCACGCAACTGAACCTCGCCGGCGTGGCTCTTCGCCAGATGGCTCTGCACCGCGGCAACCGATAATATACGGTGGTGGGCATCGTGGAGATGACCTCGCGCCTTTGCAGATCGCACCCGCTTGGCGCCCTGCATCAATATGCTGGCGATGATCTGCAGACTGTTGGCCATGCGATGCTGCAACTCCTGCAGCATCACGTCCTTCTCATCGAGCCGAACCTGATCTTGCCGCTCGCGTGCCCGGCCCTCGGTAAGATCCTCGATGGTGACCAGCAGCTGCCGGCCCTCACCTTCGAGCTCCAGCAGCTGCGCGTCGAGACGGAGCCGTCGATTCGGGCGGCCCTTCGGGATCAGATCAAATTCAAGGCCCTCAACGGCAGTGCCGCCCTCCAGGATTTGAACTAGCCGCAGCCGCAGCCGATCAGCGTTCCATTCGCCGGATCCCAGCTGACAGAACGGACGTCCCACTATGTCGACTGCATCGAGATGGAACGCTTGTCTGAAGGAATGGCTGGCGAGAACGACAACGAGCGCGTCGTCGAGCAGCAAAATCGGGACATGGGATGCGGCAAACAACGCCGCGCCAAGGCCAGCGGCCTTGGCCGGAAAATCGGACGACAGGATCGACATAACAGGTCCCTTCAGGGACCGGAGGCTCGCAGTGCGAAAGCCATCCCCGGGCAAAGCCTTCAGGATCTGACGGGATTACCTGTTGGATTGATGAGCCACCATAGCATAGTCCACGATAATCGCGGCACGTTCTTATCGACCGGCGATCAGCCGCCGCCATGCGCCAGCCGGCTCATCCAGAAGATCAGGTAACCGAACGCGCTGAGGCCCGCCAGCAGCGCGGCGAGCTTCAACCAGACCGCGAGCGCGCCGCTCGTCGATGAAGCATCTGGGGGCTGGTCGTTCATCGCTTTTTGCTCGCTGCTGGCTACGGTCGGTCCGGGATAGCATGGCGCATGAGCACCCGCGCATTAAATCAGCCCTAAAGCGCAAATCTTTGCTATGGGGCCCGCATGCCATGTGGCGGCGCGCGTCGTCGCCCTTCTCCAGCCCACCACCTCAACCAGGAAAATAGCTACATGCCGCCGTTCAAGGACAGCTTTCAGGAACGCCTCGCCCGCGCCAACCAGGCCAAGACCACTGCGCTCGTCAAGCTGCGCGAAAAGCCCGCCCTCGATCCCGAGGTCGTTGCCGCGCGACAGGCCGCGCAAGCCGCCCGCGAGGCCGCCAAGGTCGAGGCGAGCGCCGCCAAGCGGGCCGCTATCGCACAGGCCAAGGCCGATAAGCTGGCGCGTGCCGCCGAGGCCGAGGCCCGCAAGCCCGTTCCCAAGACCGAAGCCCAGAAGAAGGCCGAGCGGGACGCCCGTTACGCCGCCCGCAAGGCGCGCTAGGACGCCTGCATGATCCCGCTTGAATTGGTCGACACCGCCCGGATCCCCGGGACGGACGGCGAGTTGCGCCTGATGCGTCGCGGCCAGGATCATATGATCCTGTTCGGCCGCAACGAACTGATGAGCAGCCGGCTGCGCGGATCCGAGGAAGCGCTTGCCACCCTCCCCTGCGAACGGCTTGACGGACGATCGCGGCCGCGCCTGCTGATCGGCGGCCTCGGCATGGGCTTCACCTTGCGGAAAGCACTCGCGGTGCTGCCGCCCAAGGCCGAGGTCGTCGTCGCCGAGTTGGTGCCGACGATCGTCGATTGGGCGCGCGGACCGCTGGCCCATCTCTTCGGCGACAGCCTCGACGATCCGCGCGTCACGATCAGGATCGGCGACGTCGGCGAGACGATCGCGACAGCGGGCGCCGGCTTCGACGCGATTCTGCTCGACGTCGACAATGGCCCCGATGCGCTGATCCACCCGGACAATGGCAGGCTCTATGGCAAATATGGCCTGCGCGCCGCGCATGCCGCACTCACGCCGGGCGGGGTGCTCGCGATCTGGTCGGCCTATCAGGACAAGGTCTTCGCGGAGCGCCTCAAGCGCGCGGGCTTCGCTGTTGACGAGATCAAGGTGCGGGCCACCGGGGTCAAAGGCGCGCATCATGTCATCTGGCTTGCGGTGAAACAGGGCTGCTGAGCCATTTGAAGCACGGGCCGCCCATCCCGCCGTTGCCCCTGCCGCCGTCAGCCCCTATCCCGCCGCCATGACTATCTCGATCTTCGCCACCGGTACCAGCCGGGGCATTGGCAAGGCCATCTTCGACCGTTTCGCAGAAGAGGATGTCCAGCTTGTCGGCCACCGCTCCAGCGATGGCGACGACACCATGGTTGCGGCCGATCTGCTCGATCCAACTGCACCGCGCAGGATCTGGGATCAGGCGCTTGCCCAGCTCGATGGCCGCATCGACGTGCTGGTCAACAATGCCGGCATCTTCGAGGCCGCGTCGATCGACGCACCGGATGCCTCCTGGACCGAGGCGTGGAACCGGACGATGCAGATCAACCTTACGGCGTCGGCCGAACTGTGCCGCCTCGCGGTCCTTCATTTCCGGCGCCATGGCGGCGGCCGCATCATCAACATCGCCAGCCGCGCCGCCTATCGCGGCGACAGCCCGTCGCACTGGCACTATGCCGCGTCGAAGGCCGGCATGGTCGCGATGACCAAGACGATCGCGCGCGGCTATGCCGCCGAAGGCATCCTCGCCTTTGCGGTGTGTCCGGGCTTCACTATGACCGGCATGGCCGAAGATTATCTCTCCAGCCGCGGCGGCGACACGCTGCTTGCCGACATTCCGCTCGGCCGCATGGCCGAGCCGGCGGAGGTCGCCGATACCGTTAAATTCCTCGCGCTCGACGCACCCGCTTCGATGACCGGAGCGATGATCGACATCAATGGAGCAAGCTATGTCCGCTAAGCGCAAGGAACCGAAGGGCGATGAGATAACCGGCTTCCCGTTCGCGCCGGAACGCGCCGGCAGCTGGAAGATCACCCTACCCTGCACGAAGGCCGAAGCCGAGATGCTTGCCGGAGACGTCGCGGAGATCGCGCTGCTCGACCCGCAGCCGACGCTGATGACGAGCGAGCCCGATCCTGCCCGGCCGAATGCCTGGCAGCTCGATGTCTATGTCGAAGGGAAGCCCGACCAGGCCCTGATCGACCTGACTGTTGCGCTGGTGCCGAGCGCGGCTGGAACAATGCCCGAGATCAGCCATATCCCCGAAGAGGATTGGGTGACGCTGTCGCAATCGGGCCTAGAGCCGATCCGCGCTGGCCGCTTCTTCGTTCACACGCCGCACAATGCCGACCATGTGCCCGAAGGATTGACGGGGTTCGTCATCGATGCGGGCCGTGCGTTCGGCACCGGCCATCACGAGACCACCACCGGCTGTCTGATGATGCTCGACAGGATGAAACGCAACGGCAAGCGTTTCGCCGATATCGCCGATGTGGGGACCGGCACCGGCCTCCTCGCCTTTGCGGCACGGTCGCTGTGGCCGGCGGCGAAGCTGATCGCATCGGACATCGATCCGGTGTCGATCGACGTTACTGCTGAAAACGCGGCGGCCAACGGCATCCGCATCGGCCGCGGGCGCGGCCAGGTCGAACTGGTGGTCGCGGCGGGGCTGGCCGACCGCCGCCTGAAGGCGCGGTTGCCCTATGATCTGCTGATCGCAAACATCCTGGCCGGGCCGCTGATCGAGCTGGCGCCGGTTTTCGGCAGCGCCGTGCTGCCCGGCGGCTCGCTCATCCTGGCCGGACTGCTCGACAGCCAGGCCGATGCGGTGGCCCAGGCTTATCGCCGCCAGGGCATGTATCTTGCGGACAGCATCGTTCAGGGCGACTGGCCGACGTTGAGAATGGTAAAACGGCGCCGCTGAAGGCGAGACGTGGCGTCCCGCACCAGCCTGTTCCTCCTCTCCAGCCTTCGCCTCCACCGGCTTCCGGAGTGTGCTCCACCATTCGCATCGCAATAGTCTTGAGCGAAAACGGGATCGGTGAAATAGCCGGCAGTATCAGAGTGGCATAGGTAAGGCCTTACGATCGCGCTTAAGCCAGAAACCATGCTGAAACGACGGAGAGTGTTGAATGAAAATCGGGATCGGATGCACGAGAATGTTGGGGGGGGATCCAACCGGTGCTGACGTTATCGGACTGGCGCAGCGGGCGGAGGAGCTAGGCTTCAGTTCGTTCACATTGGGCGACCATGTGGTGATGCCGACGACGTTCGACGCATCCGTTTACCC
>NZ_JBANFK010000046.1:0-7042 GCF_037861105.1 Rhizorhabdus argentea | reverse complement strand
GCCATGGCGGCCGCGCTCGCCAATCCAATGATCGCCTGGGATTTTCCCAACCAACGCTATTGGCGCGCGGCGGGGCACTCGGCGGCAGGCGCGACCGCGAGTGCGCGCGGCCTGGCGAAGCTCTACGCGAATCTCGTCAGCGATGACCGGCGGGACGAGACAAGGCTGGTGAGCCGCACGGTGCTGCAGCAGGCGATCCGCGAGCGCATTGCCGGCATCGATCAGGCTATGGGCGTCCCCGGCCGCTACGCAGCCGGTTTCCGTCTCAACGACGGCGCGATGGGGCCGAATCCGGCATCATTCGGCCATGCGGGCTTTGGCGGCAGCGTGGCGTTTGCCGATCCAGAGCGCAGGATCGGCGTGGCCTATGCGACCAACACCATGCGGAACCCCAACCCGCAATGGGTAGACCCGCGCGTCGCCGCTTTGCTAGAGGCGCTCTATGCAGCCGACGCGGCCTTGCTAATCCCCGCGCGCTAGCGATCAGGCAACAAACTTGGCCCAAAAAAAGGGCGCTCATTCTATTGACAGTTTGCGCATTCACGCGGATGGTGACGTGCAAAGAGCCAGCAAAGCGGCCGGGGAGTCAATTGACTGGAGAGTGAGCATGGCTTGTAGAACGGGTGGAGTAGTCTTTGCGTTGATGGCTAAGTGCGAATTCGATTCCCTAAATAGTGGTCTCATTTGAACCAGGCCCATCCCCCGTCCTGACGAACCGGTAGCGAAAGAATGTGCTGCCTAGGAGAGACCTGAATGGATGCGCTGGATCGCCTGCTGGCGATTGAAGGGGTCAGGCAATGCAAGGCCAAGTACGCCTATTGCGTGGACACGAAGGACTGGGACGGTTTTGGCTCGCTGTTCACCGACGATGCGGTGTTCGATGAAACCAACGCTATGACTGCGCGTCACCCCAAGACCGGCGAGTGGGTTCGTACAGGTAGCGAATTTAGCCTGGAGCTTCTCCAGTCTGTCGAAAATGGGGTGGCCTGGCCCGTAATAGGGGCGAAGAACATTGTAGAGGTCGCTCGGGGGATGGCAGAATACAACCTCCTGGTGCACAAACTCTTCAATCCGACAATCGAGATCCTGACCGAGTTGACGGCGAAAGCTATATGGCCTTTCGAGGACGAGGTTTACTTCTCAGAGGGCCAGCCGATGAGATATATGAATGGCATGGGTCACTATCATGAAACCTACGAGAAAAAGGGTGATAACTGGCTAATCAAGACGATGACATTGACCAGAACGCTGGTGCGCGCACGCTGAGCCAAGATAATGCGTTTTCCAGAGAGATGTTTCATCGTCCAGCGGCGGCAGGGTGCCGTGTTAACAAAGCAGAATTAACAAAGCAGAAAGCAAGGGGAGAATTATCATGAAGATATCAGGACCAGTGGCAATCGCGCTTGGCGGGCTGCTCGCTTCGGCGAGCTACGCACAGGCCCCAGCCGGCGCGCCGCCTGCGACGTCAGCCCCGGAGGACGCGGCCAGCAGTGGCGCCGGCGAGATCGTCGTCACTGCCCAGCGCAGAACGGAGAAATTGCAGGACATCCCGATTGCGGTAACGGCGGTAACAGCCGCGACCGTCCAGAAGCTCGGGCTAGCCAAGATCTCCGATATCGCGGCAGTGACGCCAGGCGCGAACTTCACCGTCAGTGCCGGCTTCTTCTCGCCCAATATTCGTGGACTTGGCGTGGCTTTCACGGCAGCGGGCCTGGAAAGTCCAGTCGCGATTTATGAAGATGGCGCGTATCTGACGAACACCGTCGGCGCGAACGAACTTCTCGATAATTTCGACATCAGCAGCATCCAGGTGCTCCGCGGTCCGCAGGGCACGCTGTATGGCCGCAATGCGTCAGGCGGCGTGATCATCATCAACAGCGCCGATCCGACGTTCAAGCTCGAGGGGCGGGCGCGCGGCGAGATCGGCAACATCGATCATCAGCAACTGGACGCAATGATCAACGTACCGCTGGGCCAGGATCTTGCCCTGCGCGCCACCGGCGGCTACAAACATAATGGTGGGTTCATCCACAATGTGACGACAAACAGCGACAATGGTTGGGAAAAAAACTATCACGTAAGGGCGAAGCTGCGCTGGAATCCCGGAACCTCGGACATCGTGCTTGGAGGCGAATATTATGACCTCCGCAGTACCGTGACGCGGACGGGGACTTTGGGGCGCAACGACGCCACTTGCTTAGGCTGTGTTCTCGCGCCGCCCGGTACTATCAGTTCCACGCTCGGCTTCTACGAACAACAAAATCAATCCTATGCGCCGCCTGCCCACACCAAGTTTTACGGCGCCAACCTTAAGATGAATTTTGAGCTCGGCACCTTCGACTTGACGAGCACGACGACGTTCCGCCATCAGTCGACACGCCACAATGCCGGCGATACCGATATGACACCACTGCCCCTCTTCGAATATATCGGAGCGGATGTCGGGGGCAATACGTTCTCGCAGGACCTTCAGATGGCCTCGAAGCTGGGTGGCCGGTTCGAATATCTGTTCGGTTTGAGCTATCTGCACGACAAGCGTCATTTCAGGGCAGCTTTTCTAGGTGGGACCGTCCTGGACGACAGTACCTCGGTCGGCTTCTTCAACGAAGGAAGCACAAGTTCTTACGCGGCCTTCCTCGAGGGCTATTACAAAGTCACCGACGAACTGAAGATCACAGTTGGTGGGCGCTATACCTATGACGAGCGCGGCATGCGTGGATCGGCGTTTGGCGTCCCCTGGGGTGTGGATCTGCATACGTCGCAACGTGCGTTCACGCCGCGTTTCGTGCTGGCCTGGGATAATGGTCCGACCAACATCTACTACAGCTTCACTCGTGGCTTCAAGGCGGGCGGCTTCCCGGATTCGCAGCTTGCACCGCCTGCAACTGTCCAGCCTGAAAAGATCTCCAGTCACGAGGTCGGAATCAAGCAATCGATGCTGGATAACCGGCTCCGCCTGAACGCGGCTGCGTTCTATTTCAAGAACAAGGGTTTGCAAGCGCAGACGCTCAAGGACGTCACGCAGGGTGGTGCCACGACCTCGAACGCAGCCCTGGAAAACTACGGTGTCGAGGCTGAGGCGCAGATTATTCCTATGGAAGGGCTAAACTTCGGGATCACCGGCGCTTGGCAACATCCGCGGTACAAGCCGTTTGATCAGGTCATAGGGCTTGCATGCTTCGTTCCCGGGTTGGGAATGGTTAACTGTGATCCCCTGGTGACAAACCTTACCGGCACGCCGCCGCCGCAGGCTCCGACGTGGTCAGGATCGTTCAGCGCCAATTACGAATTCGCCGTCGGATCATGGTCCGCGTCGCTTTCAGGTCTCGCGACGTACCGCTCCTCGATCAACTACCAGCCCGGCGCTGGCGGTAATTTGAGGTACGATCGAAGCAAGTCTCTGTTCCTCGCGAATGCGTCGGGCTATGTGAGCCCTCCCGGCGAACACCTCCGCGTCGGCTTCTACGTGAACAATATGTTCGACAAGAAGTATGTCACGCGCCGGCAAACGCTCGTGCCTTTTGGGACAAGCTATAATGCCGGCCTGCCACGCACGTACGGCCTGCGCGTAGAGTATAGCTTCTGACACCGCACCTCGACCATTAATCGGCCATAGAACCCTGTGGATATCTGCACTGGTATCCACAGGGGCTGAGGATGAGCCAGTGATGTCAGCACCATAAAAAGACGAGAGCCAATGCGGCGACGATCCGGCTTCGGGGCAACAAAATCCAGCCCACGCGCGAACTGATCGACACGAAATTGGCTGATGATGTCTTGACCAGCACCGGCCGTTCCTGTGGTGTCAGAAATAAATAGAGGATGAGCAATGTTCGATCTGCAAGGCAAGGTAGCGATTATCACCGGCGGGGCCAGCGGCATTGGCGCGGCGGCAGTGCGCATGTTTCAGCAACTGGGCGCCTATGTCACCATTGGTGACATTCAAGAGGAGGCAGGTGAGGCCCTGGCAAAGGAGTTAGGCGAACAGGTGCGTTTTTCGCGCCTCGACGTCACCAGCTCCGCTGACTGGGAGCGCACGGTGGAAGAGACCGAGGCCGCTTTCGGTCCGGTCAATATCCTTGTTAACAACGCTGGCCATCCTGGTTTTTGGAAGGCCGTGTCTGATCTTACCCTTGAGGAATACCGCACGGTCTGCGCCATCAATCAGGAAGGCGTATTCCTGGGTATGAAGCTTGTCCTGCCTTCGATGAAGCGCGCAGGCGGAGGTTCGATCGTCAATAATTCATCCGGCTATGGATTGGTGGGCGCCGCGCAGAATTGGGACTATTGTGCATCCAAATTCGCCGTAACGGGGATGACCAAGGTTGCAGCGATCGAACTGGCGCCTTTCAACATCAGGGCCAACTCCATCCATCCGGGTGTCGTGCTGACGCCCATGGTCGAGAAAACGATGGAGCAACTCGGATCCGATGCGGATATTTATATCTCGCGTATGCCGCTCAATCGGAGTGCGGCCCCCTCGGAGATCGCCAGCGTCATCGCATTTTTGGCGTCAAGCGCCGCCAGTTTTGTTACGGGCGCAGCATTGCCTGTCGATGGAGGACTAACCGCACAGTGAGGATCGGCGTTACGCGCACAATGTAGATGCCTCTGCCGTTCTTATGGCGGGCTTTCCAGTAAGCGCACGTTTTGCCTTGTCCTCCGCAAGAGCCGGCAAATGCCACCGGATGATGTCGCCAGCGTAGCAGGCAAACGCTTTCAAGCTGAAGGGCAGGGTGCATGCTGGCGGCATAAGCACCGATAACGTTTCCGCGTTCGAGCTAGCCCCGCGCCGGCCCTGCGAAGGCAGGTCAGGCCAAGGCGAGGACGCTGGCCAAGATGTATCGGATGAGGTCTGACTGGCCGCGCGCGCCCATCTTCGCATAAATTTTCTTGGAGTAATTTCGGGCGGTCTCGACGGTCAGGCCGAGATCGGCCGCAGCTTCCGTCAGGGTTAGCCCGCGGCAGAGTGCCAGCGCCAGCCGGGCTTCACTCGGAAGCAGGCCGAACAGATCGGCTATCTGCTGATGGCGATCCGACAATAGATGATTGTCACCCTGAAGATATGCGATCGCAACCGGGGCCGACAAAGGCTCGTCGACCCTGGTCTGTATCGCGACCAGGAGCATGTCGATCCAAGGATCCCGGCTGATGTGCAACGCGCGCGGGCGTGTTTCGGGATTATCCGCGCATAGCTTGATGGCGGATCTCAGCTCGCGATCGAGCTCTGTGCTCACCGCCGTCAGGTGTCGGCGCCGCCCGATCCTGAGTGCCGGGCAATGCTGAAGCAGCCTTTGAGCGCGTGAGCTCGCTTCGATGATCCGGCCTCCGCTGTCCAGGCTCAGCCAGCCGAAGTTGAGCTTTTCAATAGCATTAGCCGATATGTTCGCGTGAGCTCGTCCGCGTTCGATCTCCACATAGTTGCGTAACGCGCGCCGCAAATGTGTTGCGAGCGCGCTCAGCAGCGCGCTATCGGCAGCCGTAAAGTCCGGATTGTCGCGCGCGATGGTGAGCCAGGCATCGACACCGCTGGGCTCGCTCACGCGCACCGTACGCATCTGGCGTGAGCCGCTGGGCGTGAGCAGTTCATCGATAAATTGCTGATGCTCGGCAACATCGCTGTCGAGCAATTCCGATAAGGCGTAGACCCGGCCTTCCCGCAATGCGAGATAGGGAAGCGGATCCCTCTTGTAGATCTCCTGACGATAGAGTTGTCGAAGCTCAGGTAGCGAACTCTCGCCGGAAAAAAGCTCGATCGGGCTGCTTCTCGGCAAGTGGGGCGGTCGGAAAATGAGCGATGTGTAATTCGCCCGAACCCGCATTCTCAAGCGATCGAGAAAGGTGGTCCACAGCGGCTGCTCGAACGGCCCGTCGTAAAGGGCGGTGAGCAGATCATTCTCGTCCTGAATGGTAAATTTCATGGCATCATACCTACCCTCCCACATGGGAGGTTTGCTGGCCCCAGCGTTATGACAATGCGATCAGGATTGCAATGTCGCGCGGCGTGATCCGTGCGCAGTTATGGTGAGGAAAGATGAGCTTGAGGACATTGACCCATCTTGAGCGCCTGGAGGCGGAGTCGATTCACATCCTGCGTGAGGTTGTGACCGAGGCCGAGCGTCCTGTGATGCTGTACAGCGTTGGCAAGGATTCGGCGGTGATGCTGCACCTCGCGCGCAAGGCCTTCTATCCGTCGCCGCCGCCGTTTCCGCTGCTGCATGTCGACACGACATGGAAGTTCAAGGCGATGTACGAGCTGCGCGACCGGATGGCGCGCGAGAGCGGGATGGAGCTGCTGGTCTATCACAACCAGGAGGCGATGGACCGCGGCATCAATCCGTTCGATCACGGCCCTCTTCACACGGATATGTGGAAGACCGAGGGTCTGAAGCAGGCGCTCGATAAATATGGCTTCGACGCGGCGTTCGGCGGCGCGCGGCGCGACGAGGAGAAGAGCCGCGCCAAGGAGCGGATCTTCTCGTTCCGCTCAGCCAATCACCGCTGGGATCCGAAGAACCAGCGGCCCGAATTGTGGAACCTCTACAATGCGCGCAAGGCCAAGGGCGAGAGCATCCGGGTGTTCCCGATCTCGAACTGGACCGAGCTCGACATCTGGCAGTATATCCATCTTGAGAATATCCCGATCGTGCCGCTCTATTTCTCGGCAAAGCGGCCGACGGTCGAGCGCGACGGCATGCTGCTGATGGTCGACGACGACCGCTTCCGGCTGAAGCCGGGCGAAGTGCCGGTCGATCGCTCGATCCGCTTCCGCACGCTCGGCTGCTATCCGTTGACGGGCGCGGTCGAGAGCGAGGCGGCGACCTTGCCGGAGGTGATCCAGGAGATGCTCCTCACGACCACGTCGGAGCGGCAGGGCCGCGCGATCGACAAAGATGCCGGCGATGCCAGCATGGAAAAGAAGAAGCAGGAGGGCTATTTCTGATGAACGCGACGCTCCAGGACGCCGAGAGCGCCTATCAGGTCGACAAGCTGATCGCCCAGGACATCGATGCTTATCTCGACCAGCACCAGCATAAGAGCC
>NZ_JBANFK010000045.1:0-9603 GCF_037861105.1 Rhizorhabdus argentea | reverse complement strand
CCTGATGAGATGGTCGAACATGCTGTGCCCCGCGGCTCTGCGCGCTTATCGCAGACCATATAGTAACCAATTGTGGCTTATGCCTATTTCGCACTGGTTGCGATTTCTTGAAGAAGCCCCGGGCGGACCATCCCATATGGGCGGCGCTTTGGCGAGAATTTTCAATCTGGTGAAAGTCGACATTCGGGGTCGTTGAAGATATCGAGGCGAAGGGGGCCTTTGAATGGATCGCATTGCAATTTACGAGAAGCTCACGGAGCTTTTCCGGGACATCTTCGACGACGACGACATCGTTGTCGGAGACGACACCACGGCGGCGGATGTCGAGGGCTGGGACAGCCTGACCAACATCAGGCTGATCCTGGCGGTCGAAACTGCGTTCAGCATCCGGCTTTCCGCTGCCCAGGTGTCGGCGCTCGCCCAGTTGGGCGATCTTGTCAGCGTGATCGAGAGAAAGCTCAACCAGGCCGCGGCATGAGCAGCAGGCTGTTCCGCGATCTACAATGGCTTCCGCGGCCTGCCGACTTCCGGGCAGAGTGCGAGGCGTTGCGAACAGCGGACGGCGATTGCGGCGACGCGATCAAGGCACTCGCTGCGCAGGCTCTGGACGACGTCCAGCTCAACCGGCTGGCGAAGCTGATCGCCCGGCTGCAAGCCGACGGGCGCTCGACCAGGCCGCTCATTCCCTTTCGCCTCGGCATCATCGGCAACGGGACGCTCGATCTCGTCGCGCCGGCGCTGGTCGCCACGGCGGCGCGCCACGGCTTCCTGCTCGAATGCGTGACTTCGGAGTTCGGGCAGGCTGCGCAGGATGCGCTGTCGCCCGAATCCCGGATCAATGGCGCCGGATGCGATGCGGTGCTGGTCGCCATCGATCATCGCGGCTTGCCACTCGGCGCATCATCCGGCGATCCGGTGCTGGCGCAGGATCTTATCGCCGAGTCGCTGGGCATGATCCGTCGGATGCAGGCGGGGCTGCGCGAGCATGGTGGCGCGCATGTGATCCTCCAGACGCTCGCCGCGGTCCCGGAACCACTGTTCGGCAGCATCGATCGAGCGACGCCCGGATCACTGCGGCACGCGGTGGACGCGTATAATCAAGGTTTGTGGGCAGAGCCGCGCGACGGCGGCGCGTCCGTGCTCGACGTCGCCGCGCTCGCCGAAACCGTGGGCCTCGCCGAATGGCATTCCCCAACGCAGTGGAACATGGCGAAGCTGCCATTCGCAGCGGCCTATGTGCCGCTCTACGCCGATAATGTCTGCCGCCTGCTGGGCTCGCTTCGCGGACGGAGCCGCCGGGCGCTGATCCTCGATCTCGATAATACGCTGTGGGGCGGCGTGATCGGCGACGACGGCCTCGACGGCATCGTGGTGGGGCAGGGCGACGGCACCGGCGAAGCCTATCTCAGCGTCCAGCAGCTTGCGCTGTCGCTGCGGGCGCGGGGGGTCGTGCTGGCGGTGTCGTCCAAGAACGATGACGCGGTCGCCCGGCAGGTGTTCCGCGAGCATCCCGACATGCTGCTGCGCGAGGACCATATCGCGGTGTTCCAGGCGAACTGGAACGACAAGGCGACGAATATCAAGGCCATCGCCGACGAACTGGCGCTGGGTCTCGACGCCATGGTGTTCCTTGATGACAATCCGGTCGAACGCGCTTTGGTGCGGCGTTTCCTGCCCCAGGTCGCGGTGCCGGAGCTGCCCGAAGACCCGGCACTCTACGCCCGCACACTCGCCGCAGCCGGCTATTTCGAGGCGGTGGTCGTCTCGGAGGAGGATCGCGCCCGCGCCGACTTCTATCAGGGCAATGCCCGCCGCGCCGCACTCGGCAAGGCGGTGGGCGATGTCGGCGACTATCTTGCCGCGCTCGACATGGAGATCGATTTCCGGCCGTTCGACCGGGTCAACCGGGGGCGCATCTACCAGCTCATCAACAAGTCCAACCAGTTCAACCTGACGACGCGCCGCTATGCTGAGAGCGAGGTTGAAGCGCTCGAGCAACAGGACGGGGTCTTCACCCTGCAGGTTCGCCTGTCGGATCGGTTTGGCGACAATGGCATGATCAGCGTCGTCATCTGCCGGCAGATCGAGCGAAGCTGGATCATCGACAGCTGGCTGATGAGCTGCCGCGTGCTGGGCCGCGGCGTCGAGCGCATGGTGCTTCGCCACCTGATCGAACAGGCGCGGCCGCGTCGCATCGAGACCCTGATCGGCGACTATATCCCGACCCCGCGCAACGCGCTGGTGCGGGACCATTATCGCGAGCTCGGCTTCACGCCGGCGGGCGAGGAGGGTGAGGCGACGCGCTGGACGCTGGCCACTAGCGCCGAAATCGCCGCGCCGCCGATGCGGATCGCGGCCGCCCCCGATGCCGTAGCGGCGGCGTAAAACTGCCATGGCCGTGCCATCGATCAGCTTCCTGATACTCGTCTTCGTCGCGGCTATCCTGTTCAACCTGTCGAGCGCGCCGCGCTGGCGGCAGCTCGTCCTGCTCGTCACCAACGTCTATTTCCTGTCGACCTTCGTGCATGCTCCGGCTGAGCTGATCCCCTATGTCGGCTTTCTCGGCCTCGGCTTCGCGCTGATCCACATGGTGCGGCGGGGCGTGCCGACGATCGCCTATGCGGCGTCGATCGCGGTGCTTCTGTTCAGCTTCTTCTGGCTGAAGAAATACACCTTCCTGCCGTCGGTGATCTTCATCGGCTCGCCCTATCTCCTGGTGGGCATGTCCTATGTCTTCTTCCGGGTGATGCACCTGCTGATCGACGCGCGCTATCCCGAGGACGCCTATCGCCTGACCATCGTCGATTATGCGAACTACACGCTGAATTTCACCAGCGTCACGTCGGGCCCGATCCAGCGTTATGAGGAATATTTCCGCATGACGACCAGCGAGGCCTGGGGGCTTGGGCCGCTCGACATCGGCGTCGGGCTCGAACGCATCCTGATTGGGCTCTGCAAGATCATGGTGCTCGCGGTATTCGTCGGCATCGTGCAACAGCGGCTTGCCTATCATCTGACGCCCGACAGCGGGATGCTCGACCGCGTGGGTACGGTGATGGGACTGACCGCACTCTACCCCATCTATCTATATTTCAACTTCTCCGGATACACCGATTTCGTGATCGGCGCGGGGCGCTTCTTTCGTATCAAGCTTCCAGAGAATTTCGACCGGCCGTTCACCGCGACCAGCTTCATAGATTATTGGAATCGCTGGCACATGTCGCTGTCGAACTGGCTGAAAAGCTACGTCTATACGCCGCTGGTAACCAGCCTGGCGCGGCATGTTCGCAGCCCCGATCTTCTGCCCTATATGAGCGCCGTCGGCTTGTTCGTGACCTTCTTCCTGATCGGCGCCTGGCATGGCCGCACCGCCAATTTCCTGTTCTTCGGGCTGCTGAACGGGGCCGGTGTCGCGCTGAACCAGGGATACCGCATCATCATGATGAAGCGTCTCGGCCGCAAGGGGTACGCGGCGCTCGGCAACAAAGACTGGTACAGCTTCATCTGCCGCGGTCTGACCTTCACCTGGGTCGCCTTCACCCTGCTGTGGTTCTGGTCCGACTGGGCCGAGCTGGGCCGGTTCGCCGCCATGCTGGGGCCGGTCGCGATCGCCGCCGGATTGGGCGCGCTGGTGATCGTTGCCGCAGTCGCGTTGCATGTGCTGATGCGGATTCACGACCGCAGCCTCGCGCCCGAATGGCGTGACCGGCCGGTCCTCAACTCGCGCTATGTGCGGACCGCCTGGATGTCGGTGATGCTGCTCTGCGTGCTGGTGGTGCAGAGCGACATGACCGTGCTCAACGCGGTCGCGCTCGCGGGAGGCTACACTTATCGGGCGAAGAAGGACAAGGTCCTGATCGTGCGCGCCAGTGATCCCGCGAAGAAGGAAGCCGTGGCAGCACCTGGCGACCATGTCGGCCCTGGCGACATCATCCGCGTTCCCGAACGCTTCTTCTAGGCTGTAGTGACGATTTCATCGTGGTGTGTGCTGGAACTTGCGGTGACGACCCGGCGGAATGTCAGGTCCGCCGTCCTGATCATGGATGAGGTCGCGCAGCTAATCGGCGTATACGCGCGGTCGGCGAGCACTCGCCGGCGGCGGCTCGCCCCAACTCAGCACGAACGACATTGAGCAGGAAACGGCATAGACTGGATTAGCCTGTCGCGGCGTTCAACACGCCGGCAATCACAGAAAGTGCCGAAGTATTTTCTCCGCGAAGGAATCCAGATAGCGTTTATTTTCCTCCAGCGTGGATCGCCTCTGATATTGGTGGAAGGGCGACAATAACTGGATGGCTGTCACGCCATGATCTTCGGCACGGCGGAATGCGTCGATGTCCCACACGTCATTGAGGATCATGACAATCTCGAACGGGAGATGCTCGCGCCCCGCCTCGCGTCGCATTTGGCGCAAGCGTGCGACGAGCGGCGGCATGTCTTCCACCTTGTTGCCGGTGTCCATCCAACCATCGCACAGCGTCGCCGCGCGGCGCATCGCGGCCGGGCTTGCTCCCGCCGCGATGATAGGCACATGACCGGGCGCCGGAAGGATCCGCAATCGCGGAAAGTTGAAGAAATCCCCCTGATGCTCGACGATCTCGCCGGTCCACAACTTGCGCAGGACGGAAATCATCTCGTCGGCACGCTTGCCGCGCCGCGTGAAGTCGACGCCATAGACATCGAACTCCTCTTTCATCCAGCCGACACCCGTACATAAATGTAGCCGGTTGCCGCTGAGCGCGGCCAGGGTCCCTGTCGCCTTTGCCACTTCGATCGGCTCGCGAAGCGGCAGCACATAGATGCTTTGCATGAGATTGATGCGCCGGGTTGCACCCGCAATCATCGCCAGGGCGACCCAGGGTTCCGGAAACGACCACTTCTGCTCGATCGTAAAGAATGGCTTGCCGTCTGGCGAAGCAGGGTAATGCGAATCGATGCGTTCCGGTATCAATGCGTGATCGGAAATGCCAACTGCATCGAAGCCGAGTTCCTCGCAGTGGACTGCACACTCGATGAGTTGATCGTCCTCAACCTGCGACAAGAGACTCCAGAACTTCATCGTCGCTCCTCGTTCTTCGTTGTCCGGACTTCTGCAACAAGCGTCCCGCATTGACGGCTTGTTGCAGTCATCTGGCCTGACGGCCCACGGGAGGCGTCAGGCCATGGGTCCGTTTCAGTCGGTCAAGGTCGGATTATAGGCCCATCCCTCGCGCGGACCGCACACATTGTTGACGAGCCCGACGCCCTTAGCGCCGTTCATGCTCAGCTCGACCAGTCGATCCTGAATGTCGAAATGCCAGCGGTCGTCGTCCCCGCTGCGCCGCAAGGAATTCAGCGTTCCCGGCTGGTTGAAGTCCCAGGTCTCGCCTTCGACCAGAAACGGCCCGCGGTCGAGGCCATGCCGATCGTCATAGCCTTGGCCGGCGTTGTAGAAGGGCGCCTGGATGCCCTTGGCCTCCAGCCGCCAGATTTTGCCATGCTCGTCGGTAAATTCCCATTCGGCCTGATCCCACAGCCGTGTGCTGCCGGGGGCAGTCGTATCTTCATTGAAATGGAAGTGATGCCGTGCCTTGACCAGCCGGGTCACGCGGCCGTCGTCGTGCATGATCGCCCCATCTTCCAGCACGTAATTATTGCCAGCCACCGGAACATGAAAAAAGGTGAAGTTCAGGCTGAAATTGTCGAAGTGCCCCATGATCCAGAAATAGGCCTCGACATGCCGCATCAGACCCTTGCCGCGGACGCCCCAGGTGCGATCACGCACGCCGACATAACGGTTCAGTTCGATGGTTTCCCCAGCGATTGCGATCGAGCCGTCGAAATAGCCCATCTGGGTGAAGTGGGTCATCGGATGGCTGGGAACATCGAGCTTGTTGTAGAGGAAGGGCGCGGCCCTTGCGGTGAAGTCGATCGATCCGGAAAGGCCATATGCATTCTCGCTCAGCGAGAAGCGCAGCCGCTTCATCGGCTCGATGACCTCGATCGACAACGGGCCGACATTGCTGTTGTTGCGATCCGTCGCATCCCCCTCATGCGAGATATGCCTGGACGCGCGGAAATTATGCTGCACGCCATCGCGGATGACGCAAAACGATCCGTCGATCACCCCATGTCCGCTGACATTGGGGTATGTGCCCAAACCAGCTGCGATATAAGTCCGGCCATCCTGTCCGTGACAACCGAACCAGCAGCGGTCCATAAAGCTCTCGCTCTTGTCCGCAACGGTATCGAGCGTATCACCTGTCTGGTGGATGAAGTAATCATCCCATTGAGTAAGCGCCATCATGCTACCTTTCCAAATTATAGTCGCCTAACAGGTATTCGGCTGCCGCCGCTATTCGTGAGCCTTGGCCTTCTCGGCATCCTCGATCGCTTGTGCCATGCGTTGAGCGGGAGTTTGAACGAAAGAACCCAGCACCAACAACTCGGGATTCACCTCGGGCAGCGTAAAAAATCGAAGTTCCGACTCCAACATCACTGTGTACATGATGAAAAATCTGAAAACGTTACAATATTTCAGCCGGAACTCTGTTGTCGGTTTCCCGCCCGACTCCACGTAATGAAGCATGAATTCCTTGGCATCATCCTCGTTCGAGAAGGATGCAAGAAGTCCGGCCAGATCTTCCGCCCTGTCGCCCAGGTGCGACAACTCCCAGTCCAGTACGCCCTTAATCTGATCGCCCTGCATCATGATATTGTGCAGGGCATAATCGCCATGGACGAGGACGGGTGCCTCTTCGGGTTGCGGGAGATTGGCGCGCAGCCAATGCAGGGCCGCCTCGATGGTCGGTGAAGCGAGGCCCGTGGATCGCCACAGCCTGATCCAGCGCTCGAGATAGTTGCCGACCGCTTCCCCCGTCGAAACGCCGACCAGGTCCGTATCGACGAGGCTCTGCCGCAGATCGGGATCGGCCGCGTCCAGCGGAAGCGCGTGGATCTTTGCAAGTTGCGTGGCCAGGCCGCGAAGCTGCGACGACGTCAGCCGCTGCGCTTCGACAACCGTTCCGAAATTCTTGCCTTCCAGTTTGCGCGTCACCAGAAATTGCGCGCCATGCTTTTCGCGATCACATTCGAGCCAGATCGGCTCGGCCACGGCAACTCCACCCCGATAGAGATAGCGGAGAAGAAAATATTCGCCGTCGATATCGCGGCCTTCGATACCTAGCGGCAGCCCGGTGCTCGCGCGCGCCACCAAGTCCCAGGTTTCGCCATTGTTGTCGGCGAGCTTGAACAGGGTGGTCACGTTCGAAAAACCGCCAACCAGGCTTGTGAACTCGATGACCTGCGCGTTCTCGAACGCCCCGCCCTGCGCCCGGGCAGAGCTTTCGAGCATCTGCTTCACGTCATTCTGCTTGGCTGTGTCTTTTCCGGCGCTGGGAAGTTTGAGAAGCTCCGCCTCCCACGCGCACAGCGAGGATATGATGTTCTTTAAATTTGCGTCGCGATTAGATGGATAGCCCGACTCGGCGACGAGCGACGATAAAGCCCGTTTCAGCTCGACAAGAAGATCCTGTGCAGCTGAATAGTCGCGGGAGTCCTGGATCGCCGGCGGCAAGCGCCGGAGGTCCGCGATCTCGGTTGCACCCGCCTCGCTGCGTTCGATCAGTTCCGCCAGGCGTAGTCCCAGTGCATGTCCAGCGGCATAGACATGTTCAAGCTGAGCAGGTTCTTCGCGGCGACATAACTCGCCTGCTACAGTCGCGATGGCCAGATGATCCATGTCGGAAGCCGGAATATCGTAACGGCTGGCCATGCGGCCGAGCGACTCCGCCATAGCGTCTATCAGGCGGCGCTTGTCGAAGTTCATGTCTCTAATCCCGCTAACATTTTCGGCCTCTGCGTGGACAGCGGCTTCGGAAGGGCGAAGCAGTCCCGGTGCATCGGAAGCATAAGCGCCGATGCACCCGACAAGGCTGCCGGATCAACTACCCGATCAGGTGAACCATTCGGCACGACAGCCTCTGCCAAAAGATTAGAATCGATACTTGGCCCGCATGCCATAGGTGATCGGCTTTGCGGCCTGCTGCGGCCGCCGCCAAGCTTCCGGCCGGTGCTCAGATTACGCACATAGCCATTTTCGTCCAACAACCGGCCTGCAAAGCGGACGCTCAGGCTGTCCGTGACCGGCAGGTTCAGCATGCCGTCGACCTGCTTATGGTCAACGCGGCCATATGCCGCCCTGTGCACCATGTTGAACGGCGCCGCTCTCGTCTGCCGGGATGTCACCTGCCGACTGGGCCTGTGCGGAATAGGCCGTGAATGCGCTTCCGGCCAGCAACACGCTTCTGAACATGATCGATCTCATGAGCACGCGAATTACCTCCCCTCTTTTTGAACCGTGACGCTGAATCATGCGCGCGCGAGTAGCCATGCACGCTTGTCGGCCATGCCATGCCGGCCAGCGTCATAGCCGTCTGTGCTGTCCGCCTCCGCGAGTCAACAAAAAAGAATGGTTGACCAGCCATTTTTCTTTCCAAGCTTGGTGCAATCGGGTTGGAAAGTACAAGTCGGCTTGTTAAGGGGGGCGTGGAAGGTGATGATGGTACGATCGGCACAAGCGACTTCGCGACAGCAAAGGCGCGCGGAGCGCCTCTCCCATATTCTGGACGCGGCACGAACATGCGTTCGTGCTGATGGGTTTCATGGAGCGACCTTGAGCCGCATTGCCGCACAGGCATCGATGAGCGGCGGGCACATTTATCAGTATTTCGAAACCAAGGAAGCGATCATGATCGCGCTATGTGAGCGCGATTTCGAAGACTTCATGCTGCACATCACCGAGCTGGGCGATTATGCCTGCCTGGATGTCGATACAATTGTGGAAACATTTGCGAACGAGATCATGAGTCTGCTCAGCCATGATCGGGCCGCGCTCACGCTGGAAATTATTGCGGAAGCGGGACGGGACCCCAAATTTTTGGACATGGTCCTGCGTGTTGACGATCGGATCCGCCTCGCACTCCGCAAGATTATCGAACCGCTGCTGGAAGGATTCACTCAGCAAGAAATCGAGGAGCGCATCGAAGCGCTTCTCGTAATGACGCGCGGCTTGGCGGTCCATACATGCACACGTCCGACCAGCGACCACGAGCTCCTGACCGCGACATACAAAATTGCGCTTCGGGGTGCGCTGTGGCGGCCGGAGCAGCTTGAGTCTGCCAAGGCCAGGTGAAGCGATAAAAAGGGAAATCCGGCTTAGGCGTCCGAAGGCCTGCGGCATGCTTTGGCCGGCGTGTCGTGATTTGGCCGCCTACAATCCGATTCGCCTGCCCAAGCTCCTGGCAGTGCCGGCGTGAGCCTCAAAGGCAAATGACGTATCACGGAGATGCCCGACTTCACCGCCGACTATCCGGACGTGAGACGGCACTCGATTCCGCGACGCGCCAGGATGAAGGTTGGAGGGTATATCGTGCTCTGCTTTTGTTGTGGCGGGATACGAAATAGTATCGTTCACCTGGGGCTTGCCTTGCTCATTTGCATTCTTGCCAGCAAGGTTGGCACGCGGCGGGCTTTGTAAGCATGATCCGCCGCCAGCGGTCACGCCTCCTGCTCGGCTGGGCTCAGTGCTTCGCGGCGCATGAAGGCCCAGTCGGTAAGCTCGGC
>NZ_JBANFK010000044.1:0-10317 GCF_037861105.1 Rhizorhabdus argentea | reverse complement strand
TTCATCGAGAATTTCGCGGAATTCGCGGATCATGTCGACGAAGGCGTTCGTCAGGCGGCACCGAAGGCGGCCTGACGTCGCACGGCAACGCGGCCGTTCGAAATGGGCCGCTACCCTGACGCGCGCCCGACACAACACCACAAACCAGTGGAGTATCCCATGAGCATCACGCCAATCGTCAAGAAGATCCTCTCGGCGTACGAAAGCGACAATCCCGGCGTGAAGGCGAACCTCGCCCGTATCCTCATGCAGGGGCAATTGGGAGGCACGGGCAAGCTCGTCATTTTACCGGTCGATCAGGGGTTCGAACATGGCCCCGCGCGCAGCTTCGCGGTCAATCCGGAAGCTTACGACCCGCACTACCACTATCAGCTCGCTATCGATGCAGGACTGAGCGCCTACGCCGCGCCGCTCGGCATGCTTGAGGCTGGGGCCGACACCTTCGCCGGCCAAATACCGACGATCCTCAAGGTCAACAGCTCCAATAGCTGGGCCACCGTGATCGGCCAGGCGGTCACCGGCACCGTCGATGATGCGCTGCGTCTCGGCTGCTCGGCCATCGGTTTCACTATCTATCCGGGCTCGGATCACGTGCTCGATCAGATCGAGGAAGTCCGCGAGCTGTCGGCACAGGCGAAGGCGGTTGGCATAGCGACCGTGATTTGGTCCTATCCTCGTGGCGGTGGCATCTCGAAGGCGGGCGAATTAGCGCTCGACGTCGGTGCCTATGCCGCGCACATGGCAGCGTTGCTTGGTGCGCACATCATTAAGGTGAAGTTGCCCAGCGACCACATCGAGCAGGATGACGCAAAGAAGGCTTATGAAAGCTTCGGCGTCTCCACCCCGGCCGATCGCGTAGCGCATATCGTGCAGAGCTGCTTTGCTGGCCGCCGTATTGTTGTCTTCTCCGGAGGCGCGGCCAAGGGGACCGACGCAGTTTTTCAGGACGCGCGCGACATCCGCGATGGCGGTGGCAACGGCTCGATCATCGGCCGCAACACTTTCCAGCGCCCGCGCGATGAAGCAATCGCGATGCTCCGCAAGATCACAGCCATCTACAAGGGCGAAGAATTATAGCAGCACGCCAACATCTCAACACAGGTCTTTCCGCAGAGCCCGGCTTGCTGCCAAGGGAGATGGCTCGAAGATCTACGGCTCACACGCCGAATCCAACGATCTGAGAAAGAATCTTGCTCACGATCTGTGCGGCCGCGGCGTTCCGCAAGCCTCGGGTACGATTCCCATGACCCGCTCCATCCTACCATCCACCGACGTCCACGCGGGGGTTTAGAACCCGCTGGAATCGGCGGCGTTTCTCTCCTTCAGGCCGGTGAATGTTGCGGGCATTCATGCGTAGCCGGGCAGATCGGAGCCTTTGGAGTCTCGATCGAGCTGGTTAATGTGGGAGGCTGACCCGGACGGGTCGCCGCCATCGCACTAAGCAAATCACACTTCAGATTTGTATTTCTTTGAAGATCAAAAGGCTGTTGTTCAAGAGTACACTCGGTTGATATGGAATCTCGGTAAGAACGAAAGTTTATTGTTTCAGCCTGTTTGACCCTGTTACTTACTGGTATCGCGATTCTGTAGAGCGACGAGCATGGCCCCCTCTCGACGGCAAGCCTGGATTGCCTCATTCAACACCGGCCGCACTTTGCTGGATCCGCTCTCGACCTCAACATGCTCGGCGAGCAGCACCCACCGACTGCTGCTATATAGTTCGACACTGCGCTCCGCTGAGCTTCTATGCCTAAGCCGGAGTAGCCCTGCTTGTGTGCTGACGCGCAGGTAATGGTGCTCTCAATGCCGGGCGGCATCACCGATGCGGCGACGATCCACGACGCGGTCCAGGCTTTTGCCCACGTCGAGTTCGAAGGGCAGTTCGCCTATATGGTCGCGCTGCATACCGATACCGATCATCCGCATGTCCACCTGACCGTTGCGACCCAGGGCGAAGACGGAACACGCTTCAATCCGCGCAAGGCCGATCTGCATCACTGGCGCAAGAGCTTTGCGCACGAATGGCGGCACCGCGGCGTGGCGGCCGAGGCAACGCCGCGCCGCGCACGCGGCCATGTTCAAAAGCGGGTTCGCTCGCCGGCGCTGCATCTCGAAGCGCGCACGGCGGACCAGGGCAGGGGGCTCGACATCCATCGGCTGACCGAGAAACGCGCGGCCGAGTTCGCGCGCTCGGCTGAGCCGGAGCGGCGGCCCGAGGATGTGGCGGCGCTCGGCCGGCAGAAGTTCATCCGCGGTGCCTATGCGCAGGCCGCCGCAGCGCTGGCCGCGACGGGCAAGGAGGATGACCTCGCTCTAGCTGAAGACGTGACGAGCTTCGTCGCGGCGATGCCGCCGGCCGTATCGCGGCGCTTGAAGCGCGCACGCGAAATCATGATGGCCGAACGGGCTGCTGGTCGCGGTGTCGGGCGTAGACCAGAAACCGGAAACGAAGGTGGCAAGACACCCGACCGCGAACGGCCCAAGCCGCGCGATCAGCATCGATAGGGCAGGGGCCAAGCCGCGAGACCGCCGCGGTCAGCGTTGATCCATGATTGTTTGAAGCTGTGTCCGGCGCTTATTCGCCGACCCCGAAGCCGGTGATGACGCGCTCGACGAGGCTGATAGCCACATGCCGATGGAATTGCCCCGGCCGTCTCACCTTCCCCTCTGGCGCCGCGTCACGCACATTGAGTCCGAATGGCTACCTAGAGTTCCCCGTTATCCATCCGGGCGTCAGGACAAGGCGCACAGGGAACTGGAGCGCTGTTCTGCTGGCGAGCGTATTAAATCGTGGAGTTCTCGTGCTGGCGTGAATGAAGCTGGTAGGCAATTCGCGGATGCCGGCGGTCGGCAATCTAGGCACTCCTGTGGAAAACGCCGGATCTGAACTTCGCCCTTCCTGCATCGTTACGAGGGTATGACGAACCAGCTGCTCGTACTCGTCAACAGCGCGGGCGGCGCGGCCGCTGCGGCGGGCGATGCCTTGTCCGATACGCTGGTCGCCGCATTCGCCGCTACGGGAGTGACTGCCGAGGTCCAGATTCTGGCCGCCGGGGCGATAGCGGCGGCGATTACGGGCGCAGTAAAAAAACGCCGTCGTGTCGTGGTGGCGGGCGGGGACGGGACAGCCGCCTGCGCCGCACAGGCCATGATCGGGAGCGATGCGGAACTGGCACTTCTGCCGCTAGGCACACTCAACCATCTCGCACGCGATCTCGGCATACCCGCCGATGTGACCGCGGCGGCAAAGGTAGCGGCATGCGGCCCGGCAACCACAATCGACGTTGGCGAGGTTAATGGCCATCGGTTCGTCAACAACGCGTCGATCGGTATCTATCCGTCGATGGTCAGAGGGCGTGACGCCCATCGCGAGCATCGAGGCTGGCCGAAATGGCTGGCAACCGTTCCCGCTGCCTGGCAGGCGCTCTCCGGTCTGCGGCATCATCGATTGCGGATCGATATGGGGGAGGGCGAACAGCCAATCGTTACCTCGCTGCTGTTCGTCGGCAATAATAGCTATTCGCTCAACGCCGGCAAGGTCGGGTCGCGGGCATCGCTCCAGGACGGGATGCTCTCGGTCTATGCGCTGACCAGCCGAAGTCGGCTGTCGCTAATCTGGTTCGCAATCCGTGCCTTGTTCGGCAGGATCGATCGCGAAGTCGATTTCGTGGCGCTCGGCACGTGCGAAGCGCTCACGGTCCGCGCGTCCCGGCATATGGTGGAGATCGCGCTCGACGGCGAGGTGTGCGACATTACTTCCCCGCTGGAATTCAGGATTTGCGCTCGCGCTCTGCGGATCGCCACGCCTGCTGATCCTTCGGCGAGTGAAAAGGTCGCTCTCAGTCAGAAGGCGCCTCCATGATCATGACGTCATCGCCTGCAAACGGCGTTGAACCGGCCACCTTCATTTTCGGTCTTGCACCACGGTGCCGCCAACGTCGCCACGCGGAAGGGCAAGCAAACCGGCTCGTGTGCAGTCCCCGTTCGAGGTCAACCGGCAAGGCTATCGAGGGCACCGGTACAAGCGTACCCGCAGGTTCGAACGCTGGGCGATCGGTATCCGGCGAATATACCCGCACCTCGCAGCCCGCTTTCGCCTCCAGATAAGCGACAAGGCGATTCAGCGCCTGATTGGCCCCTTCACGCAAATAATTGTAATTGGCTGAAAAAAGCGCGATGCGCATCTAGAGACGGCGGAAATTGAGCGTGGCGTTGAGCAGAAACATGACGAGACCCGCCACCCCGAGTACGCGCACGATGAGATAGTTAATTGTTGTCAGCTTGATTATCGCCGCAAAGAAAGCGGTCGTCACAACGAGGCCCATCGCGGCATTGATCAAAAAATAGACATATCCGTCCGCAACGCCTCGTTGAACGCGCTGCGGTGCGCCATTACCGCTCCCGCGACGTAAGAAGCTTGGCATCTGAAAATGTTGCGCCATTCCTATGGGGACCAAAGCGACCGGCGCGCTGACGACGAGAGGCGTCATTCGAGCTCTAGTTCGACAGACTGCGCGTCGCCAAGTCTCCGGGTCTAGGTTAGCGACATCGACAACTAGTGTCTGCTGTTGCGCATCGAACGCTCGTGCGGCATCCTAAATCGAGTGAGAATCACCCCCAGTTATCGCCATCGGCAACAGTTTTCTCAGCACCGCCCATCTCGCCCTCGACCCGTACGGCTTAAGCTGAAACATTGAGCTGCGCAGTCGAGGACAACGACCATTCGTCCGCCTTAACCGCCATTCAGTCCGCAGCAAGGCCGTTCTGATAGCCGATTGTCGTGCCGGTCTGAATCCGGCCAACACCGCCTGGTCACCTCCTCCGACCGGACCTCAGAACGTTACGGCGAAACAGCCGACTGCCTGAACAGATGGTGATCGGCACCCATAACGCCTGCCACGTCAGGGCAAATAGATGTGGCAGCAAAGACGCGTTCTGAGCAGCGCGTGCCAGCATGGCGAATGGCGAACTGAACGGGAATGCTACCGCCGCGAACTCGACCGCGTGGCCAGGTGAATTTGTCGCGTAGCCGGCAAGCAAGAAGATCGCCAACTGAGCGAGGGAGAGGGGCATCGAAAGCGTCTGCACCTCTCTCATGGTCTCGGCGACGCTGCCGACACCCAGTAAGAGGGCGCCCATCAGCATATAGGCGGTGGTGAAATAGCAGGCCGCCAGCATAAGGAATAGCGGCCAGCCCATGGCCGGCCGGCTGAGGTCCGGCAATTGAACCGGGAACAGCAGCTGTAGCGCCGCTCCCGATATACTCCACATGATGATCGCGATCAGCGCGATACCAAATATCGCCAGCAGCTTGCCAACGAATATCGCGTCGATAGGCACGCTGGCAGCCAAGATCTCCAGGATCTTGCCGGTTTTTTCCTCGACCAGATTGGATAACAGCATCCCGGAGAGCATAAGAGTCAGCATGAACAGCGCCCCCTGCGCGGCCTGGGCCGTGGTCGACAAACCTGTCGAGGCTGACCTGTCCCGCGTTCGCGCAACGATGTGGGTAACGAGCGGCGCCGTCGCGCCTGTATGGCGTAGGTGGGCAAAGTCGAGGATCAAGGCAAGCTTTCCCCGCCATCGTCCGACATCCTCGCCTGAGCCCGTCAGGATCGGACGCTTGAGCGAACCCGATATTATCGCCTGATATCTTCCCCCTCTTTGGGTGCACCCGAGCAGATCGGCGGCTTGGTCGAGTCGGACGGATGTGCAGCGCGCGCTGGCAAGCCGCGGCAAGCCCTCCACGTCGAACTCACGCTCAAGCGTGTCGCGCGACGCGACCATCCTGTTGGCATCGCCGGGGGGAAGGAACATCCCAATGATGGGCGCAGCGCTTGTTTCAGCGGCATTGGATTCGAGCGTGCTCATGCCCATGGCAACGACTACGAAAATCAGCGGGGCCATGAGAAAGAAGGCGAACGCCTTAGTTCGCGCATGGGCGGTAAAATCACGGCGCCCAATCACCCAGGCGGCACGCAGGGTCTCGCTCATAACCCACGGCCCTCCGCTCTGATCGTCACTCGCTCCCTGGCCGACGCCTCGGTGATTGCAAGAAATGCGTCGTGCAGGCTAGGACGCTCGATCGACAGCGCGATTATCCCAGCGTCGCCATCGATCAGCGCGCGCAGCAGCGGTTCCACGCCGCCTTCGGGAAGGTTGAAGCACCATTCACGCCCGTCGATATGCGCGTCCGCGGGGATAGCCTTCTGCCACGGCCCTGTCGCTGCGCGCGTCTCGAGGTGAACCTGCTGCGGTAAGCGGCTCCGCGCTTCATCCACCGTACCCGTGAAAATATCTTTCCCAGCAGCGATAATGGCGATCTCGTCACACATTCGTTCGGCATGAGCGATGACGTGCGTTGAGAAGAGGACAGTCACGCCGGCCTTCGCTCGAGCCTTGAGTATCTCCTCGAATTTCTCCTGGTTGAAAGCATCGAGACCCGCGAACGGCTCGTCCAGGATCACGAGCCGTGGCTCATGAACGAGCGTCCCTAGCAACTGAACTATTTGCGCCATGCCCTTGGACAGTTGGCCGACTTTTCGATGGATGGCGTCGCCCAGCCCATGCGCTTCCATCAACGCCCGTGCACGACAACGCCCTTGGCGCAGCGGCATTCCCCGCAACGCGCCCATGAAAGCGATGGCGTCAGCAGCCTTCATCGTCGGATAGAGACCGCGCTCTTCGGGAAGATACCCGACATAGCGCGCTACCTTGAGTGGGTTCACAGCGCCAAGCAGCCTATGCGCGCCCGCGTCGGGTTCGATAATCCCGAGCAGCATACGCAGCGTGGTTGTCTTGCCAGCGCCGTTAGGACCGAGGATGCCAAAGATCCCGCCGTGCCGGACGCGCAGTGAGAAGCCGTCGACAACGCGGGCGCCATCGAACTCTTTGACGAGTCCCTGAGCGTCGATCGCCCACGCCAAGAAGTCAGGGTTATTCGTCACGTGAAAGGGTCTCGATCATATACAGTTGTCCTATCTGAGCGGCAACCCGCCTGTGGCAAGACATCTCGACGCCGCGCATACAACTTCAATTGGCGTTCGCTAATGTCACGGTCAGGCCGCTGCACATGACGTGTTCTTTTTTCCCGGTCACGTTCGCGACCAACGGGGGCCTCGAGCGTTTGCTCCGCGTGCGCGAGATCCATTCCATGCAACCATCGGTTCAAGATCGGCTATTGGCTGGTACTGGCACGGTTACGGTGATTGGCTTGTTCGGCTATCTGCTCGTGATCGGCCTTTCGGCCCAAATGCGCGAAAGGGTCGAAAAAACTATGGCTCTCGTAAATCTAGAGCTGCCAGCAACGTCAGCACCTCATGCCAATCCGCGCGTCCACCCGCACAAGGCGAAATCCTCCCGCGCGGCCTCGCCTCGCAACTGGAAGAATAAAGCGACCGAGGTGATCGCTCTGCCACCGGTGGTAACGGTGCCATCGCCCATCATCGGCGCGGCGAGGGTTGGGTCGGGGAAGGTCAATGTCGCGGGCGCGTCCAACGTGCCGGGACCGGGCGAAGGTGCCGGCGGCGAGGGGAATGGCACCGGAAGCGATGGAGATGGCGATGGCGATGGCGATGGCGATGGGGGCGTGCCCCCGCACCAGATCAAGGGCCATCTTACGATAGGCGATCTACCGGCGGCGCTACGCGATCCTGGCACATCAAAAACCGTTGGGGTCCAATATGCTGTGGAGAGCGACGGTACTGTAAGCAGTTGTGATGCCGCCATATCGAGCGGCAACCTCGCGCTGGACCAGTTGACATGCCGATTGATCCAGCAGCGCTTCCGCTTCCGTCCGTCGCGGGACGCGGAAGGGCGGCCGGTGAGGTCGGTCATCGAGGAAAGCCACACTTGGACAATCGACAAGAGCAGTGCCCCACCCGGCCCATAGCGGGCCACAGCTCAGTCGCTTCGCTGTAGCTAACAGCCGTTGCGATGCCGGGTATGGCTCTTATCCAGGTGGCGGCCAAGCAGGGCTCCGCCGACGCCGCCCGCCACCGTTCCCAGCAGCCCACCGCCGACCGCATTTCCAATCACGGCACCACCGGCGCCGCCGGCAATAGTGCCAACCGCACCGTTACCGCCGCCGCACTTGTGACGATAATAGCGATTATGCCCGTGATAAACGTGGCGGTGATAACTGGCGCCCTGCGCCTGGGCAGGAGCTACCATCGGCATGGTCAAAATAGCCGCCAAGGCACTGATCGTGAACTTGTTACGCATCTGATTCTCCTCCGTACTAATCTGCGTAACGTGGCAAGCCGGTATATAGTTTCGCCTCCGATGGAATAGCGGTGGTGGTCCGATCGGAATCATCAGCCATGGCTTGGGAGCGGACCGGGTTACCCGGTCCCTCCACCCATTGATCGAGTTGCGCTAGGGCAAGCCTCCCAAACCTTGCGCGACGATGCGACATCGGCGGGCACATTCGCGGACATCTGCCGTGAACCTCAAACGGGTGCCAATCCGGACGGCAGCGCGTGAGCGCTACGATCATCGACAGTGCAATTTTTCGTTAAGGCATTGCCTCTCCCTGCCAGGGCCAGGGTTGCCTTCATGTCCTGTCAACGATCGTCATGCTCTCGCTTGGACGCAGCCTGGATAAAAGCCGGCGGCTCCTCAAAGTCGTCCCATGGTAGTTCTCGATGCAGTGTCAACGACCACCTTTCTAGCCACTCGATACCATCCGGACCAACATAAGTGTCCGCGGTCCGGTACGCCGGATCTCTGGTCGCGCTGTCCAGCGTCACGGCGCGCAGACCCTGGTGTCGAAGGAGCCGGGCCAATTCATCTATGCAGTCCGCATTCAGCCGCGACACGTGCAATTGCATCACATAGGGAATGTTCCTTCCGAATAGGGCCACCCCAGCCCTCCGGTACCAAGCCACCATCCGCTTGGTATACGACAGATACGCGGTCTTGATGTGTAGCCGCTGGCGCTTGTCTCTCTGCATGACGGCATGATCATAGGGACCTGAAAACAACCAGTCGGAGTTTTCCATCGTAACGGGCGCGATGCGGTATCCGCTGCGGATCAGCCATTTTTTTATCGCCTCTTTACGCTTGAGGGGAAAGCCGGTCTCCAGATAGGGGTAACGGAACCACCGAAGATGCCTTCCTCTCTCCGAGAGTAAAGGAGCAGTGATCTCTGCGCCGCGCGCAACATCTCGGATAAACTGATTAGCCGTGATTGCGTTGGCGGACTCGTGCGAATAGGTGTGGTTGCCCAGCGACATGCCCGCATCGAGCCACATTTTGAGAACCTCGATCTGCTTGGCGCGATTTAGTTCGTTGATTTTCCCTTCGTTCACGAAGCCGATGGCCGGCAGATGGTGGCGCTCTAATCCCTTCAGCAGAAGTTCGTTGGTGCGCGTAACATATGCCTGCGAAGCGATCACCGTTGCTGCTGGGAGGTCATCGAAGGTCAGCGCAACCCGATCGAAATGAGCTGACGCTGGTCCCGCGGCAAGGGCAATGGCGGCGGCCAAAATCAGCCTTATAGATTGACAGGATCGCACCCTATTCCAACGCCGGCCCGGCGGCATCGTTCCGGGTGCGCGCGACCAACATGCAACCGCTCGCGATGGCACCAAATGGTGGATCCCTGTATGAACGGGCGCTGCTAGTTCCATTCAGCCACCCTCCACAAAGACTCGGCTAAAGCCTTCCTATCGGCGCTAGGACCGATGAAAGGATTTGGAGATGGCACGCAAGTTGATCAGCATGGCAGTTCTCGCAGCGAGTGTTACGACTACCATCGTTCCCTCGGTCGCAATGGCGCGTGACTATGATCGCAATCGCTCAGAGCAGGTACGCGGCTATGCCGACGACGGCTGGTACGGCGACCAGCGTGATTATCGCGACAGCTACCGCCGTCGCGTTTCGGACGACGGATATGATCGCCGCGCTTATAATCGAGCCCACGGGCGCGAAGGTTATTATGCGCAGAACGGCTACCGGTCCGATCAGGTCTATCGCGGCTCCGATCGCTACTACAGGCAGCGCTGCGATGGCGGTAACGGTGCGGTCGGCACAGTCGTAGGCGGTGCCGGCGGCGCGGTACTGGGCAATGCGTTCGGTGGTGGAACGCTTGGCACTGTGCTTGGTGGACTAGGCGGCGCTCTGCTCGGCAGACACCTTGATAAAAAGCATACGATCGAGCGAAACGGCTGCTGATGGACCAGGATCGCTCCAACGGATGCGCCCATCTCCTTTAGCTGCACACGAAAGCGAAGAGAGACGTAAGCATTCGGCGAGGGCCGCGGTGACGAGCGTCAGTCGTTTGCCGATTTCAGAATACGCTTTGCAGCGGCATTG
>NZ_JBANFK010000043.1:0-13510 GCF_037861105.1 Rhizorhabdus argentea | reverse complement strand
GTCTCCCTTGCCACCCGCGGACCCCTGCCTCTACCCCCCCCCTCTCCCCCCCTCGCCCCCCCCCCCGGGCGTGTGTCCCGCCTCTGTGCCCGGCCCCCCCCCCCCCCCCCCACGACCCAGCCGAAGCCTTACTTCGCCAACTCAGCCTCTATGGCGCTGGTGATGATCGAGTCGTCAGGCGCGATGTCGGGGGCGAAGCGGCCGGCGACAGTGCCGTCCTTGGCGATGAGGAACTTCTCGAAGTTCCACATGACGTCTTCGTCCTTGTCGATTTTGATGCCGTAACCCTCGAGCTTTTCCTTGAAGCTCATGTCCTTGAAGGTCTTGTCCGGTTTCTCGGCAACCAGCCTGGCATAGAGCGGATGCTGGTCTTCGCCCTTCACCGAGAGCTTGGAGAACATCGGGAAGTCGACGCCATAGTTGGTCGTGCAGAATTCCTGGATCTCGCTTTCGGTACCCGGCTCCTGCGCGCCAAAATTATTGGCGGGGAAGCCGATCACCACCAGACCCTTGTCCTTGTACTTCTTATACAGCGCCTCGAGCGCGGTATATTGGGGGGTGAGGCCGCACTTCGATGCGACGTTGACCGCCAGCAGCACCTTGCCGGCATAGTCGCCGAGCTTGGCATCCTGGCCGTTGATCGTCTTGAGTGGAATGTCCTGGATCGCGGTCGCCATGATCGACTCTCCTGTGTGATGAAGGCTGTTCCTATCGGACGCGGGAAGCGCAGGTGCAACCCCGCTCACGCATTGACGGAACAGGGCTGTAGCGGCAAAGCGAGGGCATGAAAAAGCTTACCGGCCAGGATCGTTCGATCACCACCAAGTGGAGGCCCGCGACGCAGGCGGTCCGCGGCGGCACAGTGCGTTCGCATTTCGGGGAAACCAGCGAGGCGATCTTCCTCACCTCCGGCTATGCCTATGATTGCGCGGGCGATGCGGCCGCGCGCTTCTCCGGCGAACAGAAGGGGATGACCTACTCGCGGCTGCAGAATCCGACTGTCGAGATGCTCGAGGAGCGGCTCGCGCTGATGGAAGGCGCGGAGGCGGCGCGTTGCATGGCGACCGGAATGGCGGCGATGACCGCAGCGCTGCTGTGCCAGCTCTCGATGGGCGATCACATCGTCGCGGCGCGCGCGGCCTTCGGGTCATGCCGCTGGCTTACCGACACGCTGCTGCCGCGCTTCGGGATCGAGGCGACGATCGTCGACGGGCGCGACAATGATGCATGGAAGCGGGCGATCAAGCCGAACACCAAGCTGTTCTTCTTCGAGACTCCGGCTAACCCGACGCTCGACATCGTCGACCTGGAGACGGTCTGCGGTATCGCCAGGGACGCCGGGCTGCTGACGGTCGTCGACAATGCCTTCGCCACGCCGCTGCTCCAGCGGCCAATGGACTATGGCGCGGATATCGTCGCTTATTCCGCGACGAAGATGATGGACGGGCAGGGGCGCGTGCTGGCGGGCGCGGTCTGCGGCACCAACGAGTTCATCAACACCACCCTTTTGTCCTTCACCCGGAACACCGGGCCGACCTTATCCGCGTTCAACGCCTGGGTGGTAATGAAGGGGCTCGAAACGCTCGACCTGCGCATCAACCGCCAGAGCGAAAATGCGTTGAAGGTGGCGAAATTCCTCGACGACCGAGTCCCGCGCACGCTGTTTCCGGCCCTGCCAAGCCATCCTCAGCACAACCTCGCGATGAAGCAGATGTCGGCAGGCGGCACGATCATCTCGATCTTCCTCGATGGCGGTCGGACCCAGGCGCACGGCTTGCTCGATGCGCTCGAATTGATCGACATTTCGAACAATATCGGCGATTCACGCTCCTTGATGACTCACCCGAGTTCGACGACCCATGCCGGGTTGTCTGCGGAGGTGCGCGAAGAGATGGGAGTCGAGGAAGGCATGCTGCGCCTCAACGTCGGGCTCGAGGATCCTCTGGACGTGATCGACGATCTCGATCGCGCGCTGAAGACGGTCGGGCTGTGATCATGAAGGCGCTGTTCCCCCACATGGCGCAGACGCGCGGCGTGGTGGTGCGGGTGGCGGTGTCGTTCATGCCCGAACAATCGGAGCCGGCGCGCGGCCGCTGGTTCTGGTCCTATCATATCCGTATCGAGAATGAGGGCAGCCAGGCGGTGCAACTGCTTACGCGCCACTGGCTGATCTCCGATGGGCGAGGCGGCCGGCATGACGTGCGCGGCGAAGGGGTGGTTGGCGAACAGCCGGTGATCGAACCCGGCAAGTCCTATGACTATGTCTCGGGCTGCCCGCTGCAGACTCCCACTGGCTCGATGGAGGGCAGCTATCATATGGTGGCGGAGGACGGCTCGACCTTCGAGGCGTCGATCCCGCGCTTTCCCCTGATCGGGCCGGCAGTGGCGATATGAGCGCGACGGTGGGGGCGAAGGCGGCGTGAAACGGACTCATCTGCCTCTCAATGGTTTGCGCGTCCTCGATGCCGCTGCGCGGCACCTGTCCTTCACCCGCGCGGCCGATGAGCTGGCGGTGACGCCGGCGGCGGTCGGCCAGCAGATCCGCGCGCTGGAAGATACGCTGGGCGTTGTGCTGTTCCGCCGCACCGCGAAGGGGCTGGAGCTGACGCCGGAGGGCGAGGCGGGTCTCGACGCCCTGCGCGCCGGCTTCCTGCAGTTCGAGGAAGCGGTTCGCGCGATGCAGGCGGGCCAGTCGTCCAAGACGCTGACGATCGCGGCGCCGCGCGATTTCACAGCGAAGTGGCTGGCGCCGCGGCTGGCCGACTTCGGCCGGACCGATCCCGAGCTTCGCTTCGTGCTGCTGTCGTCCGACGAGGGCCTCGATTTCACCCAGGCCAATCTCGATCTCGCCATCTGCTATGCCGATGGACCGGGCGAGCATGAGGGCGTCAAGCTCGCCGACGGCGCGATCGTCACGATCGGGCTGGCCGATGGCGCGCCGATCGGCTGGCCGGGTGCGCCCGCCGACGACAAGGGGGCCGCGCTGATGGTGGCCGACGCCGGCCTTGCGATCGACGCCGCAGCCGCCGGCTTCGGCACCGCCCATGTTCCGGCGCTGCTCGTCGAGCGCGACATCGCCGAGGGCCGGGTGAGGGTCCAGGGCGAACCGCGGACCACCCCGAAAAGCTATTGGCTCGTCGCACCCACCCCGCAATGGCGACAGAAAAAGGTCAAGGCGCTGGTCGCCACCCTGACGGCGATATAGCCTCCGCACCGAAGCCGGCTAGCCAGTGGAGCCGTCGACGGCTATGGGAGTATTCATGCGTAAGCTTCTGATAATCGGCTGCTTCAGCCTCCTTGCCGGTTGCGTCAGCACGGCCAAGACTATCGTCATGGCGCCGGTTCACGCCGTCGGCAAAGGCGTCGACTGGGCAACCACAAGCCAGGACGAGGCAGACCGCAACCGGGGCCGCGAGATGCGCAAGCAGGAAGAACGCGACCGCAAGGAACGCAAGCGCGCGGAGAAGCAATGGCAGCGCGACCACCGCAACGATTGATCGCTGGGGCTGCCGGGGAGTGGCTCGGCTTCTGTCCAAACCACTCCAAGGGCGATTTACTTACCGCGCAGCTGCTGAGACGGCTTCGGCCGTTGAAGGGCTGGCCGGCGCGGCCATCGCCTGGCGGACGAAGATTTCCTTCTCGATTTTCTCGAAAACATCTCGATACGGCGCGGGATCGGTTACGGGTTTTTCGTTTACGAACGCATTGCGGCTCTTTCCGGTAGTCATAACGAAATTGAGACGAGCACGTGTCAAGTTTGCGCCCCGCTGCTCAATGAATGCCGATATGATCGGCGTTTGCTTCTTTTGTCCAATGCCAAACCAGATATTGTAAGTCAGTTTCGCTTCGGATGACCCTTGAGCAGTTATCAGGCCAGTGTCCTTGTCTGCCGTCAGAATTCGAAATCCTGCATCTTGCAAGACCGTCATCACTGCCGGGAAAACAACAGCGGCGGTCGTTTCGAAGTCCTTGGCCTGAATCTGCTGCAGCGCCATTCCAGTTATCGGCTCGTCCTTCGCGATAGCAGGTGTTGCAACAGCAAGCGCCGCAAAGACGCCCAGTGACGCGATTTTCCTCATCATTTGCCCCTTTTTTAGAACGAACTGCTGCGGCTTTTGAAGTCACTGACTTTCTTGTCAGAGCCGAACTTGATGATCAGCGTCATCGTGCGCTGGGTCTGGGAAGACTTGGACTTCGAGGAACCAAAACCAAGACCGCCCCCGCCGCCGACGCTGCCACCAGCGGCACCCAGGAGCATGCCGATCGAGAAGCCGCTGCTGCCGGAACTCGAGACAGTGGCCTGCCGGTCATAGACCCACACTTCTTGTCCCTGCGCGTCGAGCGTGGTTATGTTGGGAGCGCCGAAGGTTTCCAGCACTTCCTCTTGGGTGGTCGTCCCGACATGCAGCGTCATTTGCGCCATGCCATGGGTCAACGTGTTCTGGCTGTCTTTTTCCTCTTTCGCAGCCGCTGGATGTGCAGCGACCAAAGCTGCCGCAAGCGCGAGTAGAATCTTCCGCATGCTAATCCCCCGATTCGCCATGAGCCGCTTGGACGAGTGCGCGCCGATCAGGGCCATCGTCAAGCAAAGGCGCGGTATCCAATGTATTATGGCTCAAACAGTGGGTGATTATTACTCGTGGATCCCGATCCGCGTCAGCGCCGCGGCGCGCCGAACCAGGCTGGGGACGCGCCCCAGGAGGCTGATCAGCGGCCCCGCGATCCACGGCGTTTCGCCACCCTGCTTCAGCAGATTGGCGACCCCCACCGGCCGCCACGTCCGGTATGCGAAGGCGGCCTGGAAGGCGCTCGCCGCGCCTGCGCCTCCTCCCAAATGGAAGTGCGCGGCGCTTACGGCGCTCGCCAGGGCGATGGCGATGCCGTCACCGGCGAGGCTGGCGATTACCGCCGACTGATCACCGAGGCGGAAAATGCCGGGATCGGCGTGCCGGGCGCGCCAGCCATAGGGGACGCGGGCCACGCTTGACCACCGGCCGGTGCTCGCCGCAGCGCTGAACCGCTCGGCCAGCAGTGGCGCTTCTCCGGATAAGGCTGCGATCAGCCGGGCGGGTTGTCCATCGGCCGCCTTGAGGCGGGACTGCGCCACCGAGAGGCAAAGATTGACGCCGCCGTCGTCCTGGATGAGCAGGCCGGCATAACCGTCTCGGAACAGGTGGAGTTCTATGCGATGCGCGAGTGCGGCGGCGAGCCCGGGCGAGGGTTCGAGCCGTACCCGCAGCCCCAGCGCCGGATCGCGTGTGGCGGGCACCGAGCGAGCCAGGCCGCGCAGTTCGTGTTTGCCGGTGGCGAGGAACAGTGCCTCCGGGCGGATCGTCGTCTCGTCAGCCAGATGGATGCGGCGCGTCTCGGCGTCGACCATGCGGATGGCTACGCCACGCTCGACCGCGGCGCCCTGTTCGACAGCCCGCGCGATCAGGGCGGCGTCCAGGGTGCGGCGCGAGAGGCCGGTTGCCGCGAAGGGAAGGTCGGCCTCCGCCACCTGTTTGCCCGCGATCAACCGCACCCTTCCGATCGGCCTTGCGCCGAGCGCGGCGGGATCGATGCCGATCCGTGACAGCAGCGCAATCGCATCGGCGCCGATGAAGCCTCCGCATACCACATCCTGTGCTTCGCGGTTCCGCTCGATCAGCAGCGGCCGCGCGCCGCCGCGAGCGAGCAGGATCGCCGCGGCGCTTCCCGCCGGACCGCCGCCCGCGATCACGACGGAGCGGCCAGGCGGGCGCATCACACGCTCGCGATCGCGAAGCCTTCGGCGGCAAGGCCCGGTCCGAACGCCACCGCGATGCCGTCAACGGCCGCTGAGTCGGCCATCAGCCCGGCCAGCACGAACATCAGCGTCGTTGAGGACATGTTGCCATAGCGGTTCAGCGTCCGTCGCGATGCCGCCAGCGCCGCACTGCCCAAGCCGAGACCTTGTTCGACGGCGTCGAGGATCGAGCGCCCGCCGGCGTGGACAGCCCAGCTCGGAATGTCGCGCGCAGCGCGATTGCCGAGGATGGCACCCTTCATTTCGGGGGACTCCAGCGCCTGCGCGATCCGCCCTGGCACTTCGCCCGAAAGATGCATGACGAACCCCTCGTCGCCGATCGTCCAGCGGATCAGCTCATCGCTGTCCGGCAGCGTCGCCGCGAAAAAGCGGTCGATGGCCATACCCTCGGCCTCGGCGCTTACCAGCGCCGCGGCGGCGCCATCGGCGAACTGGAGCTGGGCGAGCAACGAGCCGATTTCGGACGTGTCCTGCATGTGAAGCGAGCAGAGCTCCACGGTCACGACCAGGATGCGGGCCTCACTGTCGGAGCGCGCGATATGGTGGGCGACGCGCAACGCGGCAACCGCCGCATAACAGCCCATGAAGCCGACCAGCGTACGCTCGACCGATCCGTCCAGGCCGAGCCTGCGCGCGATGACCTGATCGATGCCCGGCGCAACGAAACCAGTGCAACTCGCCACGACTAGATGGGTGATTCGGTCGACCGCGGTGCGCCGTCCAAGGTCTGCCACAGCCTTTAGCGCGAGAGCGGGCGCCTCCTGCGCGTAAGTCGCCATCCGTTCTGAAGTCGGCGGCATGCCATTGCCATAGAAGCCCCCGGCATCAATCGGCGTTCCGCCGGCGGGCGTGCGGGTCAATATGGTGAAGCGTCGCTCGATCCCGGATCGCCCAGCCATCCTCAGGAACACTGCGCGTTCGCGTCCTTGGAGCCGCTCGCTCGCCCAGCTTATGAAGATATCGTGTATGTCGAAATCTGGGGCGGCGGTGCCGATCGCATGGATATGGGCGGTCATCGGGGAGCAACGCGCGACATCGATGTTGTGTCCCATGCGGAATGATCCGGCGCAAGTCATGTGGCGTCGGCGCGGCCGGCCGCCGCTTATCCGGTCTGCTCGATCCCCAACTCGCCGAGCTTGCGATACAGGGTGGAACGGCCGATCTGCAGGCGGCGCGCGACTTCCGTCATGTGGCCGCGATAATGGCCGATAGCCAGGCGAATCAGGTCGGCTTCGATCGCCTCCATCGGGCGAACATGGCCGTCGGGACCGAATAGCGCGACGCTGCGGATTGCGTGTGCGCTGACGGCCGGGGCCGGGGAGGGCGTGTCGTCATTGGCCGGCGCCTGGGCATGGGCGTGCGCGACATGCGAGAAGTCCGAGGCGGAGAGCCGGCCGTTGCGGCAGAATATCGCGGCGCGGAACAGCACATTGTGAAGCTGGCGAACGTTGCCGGGCCAGTCATAGCCCTCGAGCAGCGCCACCGCGCTGTCGTCCGCCATGAGCTGCGTCAGGCCGAGCTGGCGGGCAATCCGTCCGAGCAGATGCTCGGTGAGAGGCCTGATGTCGCCGATGCGCTGGCGCAAAGGCGGCAGCATGACCGGCACCACCGCCAGCCTGTAGAACAGGTCTTCGCGGAACCGGCCCCGCGCGACATCGTCAGACAGGCGTCGGTTGGTCGCAGCGATCACCCGCACCGAAACCTGGCGAGTCGCGGTGGCGCCGATTGGACGAATCTCGCCCGACTGGAGGACACGGAGCAGCTTGGCCTGGGCCTCGGCGGGCAAGTCGCCGATCTCGTCGAGGAAGATTGTGCCGCCATCGGCGCTGGCGAACATGCCGAGCCGCCGCTCGAATGCCCCTGTGAAGGCCCCGCGCTCATGGCCGAACAGCTCGGACTCGACGAGATTGGCGGGGATAGCGCCGCAATTGACGGTGATCAGCGGCGCCTTGCCGCGCGGCGAGGCGCGATGAATTGCCTGCGCCAGCACTTCCTTGCCGACGCCGCTTTCGCCTTCGATCAGGATCGACGCCGGCGTAGCGGCGGCTCGCATGGCGGTGTCGACTGCCTTGCGGAAGGTTGGGGTCGAGCCAACGATATCAACGAAATCAAGGGATTCCATCCATTTCTCGGCGAGCGGCCGCAACTCGCCGACTGGGCCGGCCGCGGCGATGGCGTTATCCAGTGCCGCGAGCAGGCGCACTCCGGCGATCGGCTTGATCACCACGTCACGCGCGCCGGCGCGCATCGCCGCTACGGCGAGGTCGACGGAATCCTGGGCCGTGACGACCACTATCGGCAGATCGTGAAACCGGCTTTTCAATTGGGTGATGGAAAGGATCGCCCGCTCGTCTGCGGCCCAGAGGTCGACCAGTGCGGCATCGAGTCGCAGATCACTACGGCGGACGAGATCGATCGCCGCGCCCACATCCGGCGCGCGGAGCACCCGCCATCCGGCACGCTGCGCAACGGCGCTCATCAAACCCGCCTGAGCAGGTTCGCTGTCGATTAGCAAAAGCCCTGGCGGGCAGTCGCGAGCCATGCATTCTTCCCTTCCGCACCCTCGGTAGCATTGAATGCTAAACAAAATTAAAATGCGGAAGATTGCTGCGCACGGAGTTCTATTAGGCCTTGAGACGGACAAGGCCTCCGTCTAGAAGGGCGCCGAAATGACAATCAGTTCCCGGGGAAGAAACATGTCTGACAATCATGGCGTGCCGATGGATTACAAGGCTCACAACCAGACCTATGGCGGCTTTCTGACCCTGTTGAAGGTTGGTGCGATTGCCAGCGCGATCACCGGGCTATTGGTGATTTTTCTTATCGCCCCGAAGGGCTGATCCGTTGAAGATCGCAGTGCTGAAGGAGGTTGCGGCCGTTGAGAGCCGCGTCTCCGCCACGCCCGAAACCGTGAAGAAATTCATTGCCCTGGGCGCCGAGATGGCTGTCGAGCGAGGCGCCGGCGAGGCGGCCTCGATTTCGGACGCCGATTATGAGGCCGCCGGTGCGAAGCTGGGCGACCGGGCGGCGACGCTCCAGGATGCGGAGATCCTGTTCGGTGTGCAGGGCCCCGATCCGGAATCGATCGCGGGCGCCAAGCCCGGCGCCTGGATCGTCGCGGGACTTAACCCGTTCGGTG
Organism: Rhizorhabdus argentea; assembly: GCF_037861105.1. NCBI lineage: Bacteria > Pseudomonadati > Pseudomonadota > Alphaproteobacteria > Sphingomonadales > Rhizorhabdaceae > Rhizorhabdus > Rhizorhabdus argentea. The sequence continues at coordinate 4,583 of NZ_JBANFK010000043.1, read as the reverse complement.
AACGCGCTCGCATAGATGCTTACGCCGCCAAGGGTTTCGAGGCGCTGGCGATGGAGTTCATGCCACGCATCACCCGTGCGCAGTCGATGGACATTCTGTCGTCGCAGTCCAACCTTGCCGGCTATAAGGCGGTTGTGCTGGCCGCATCCGAATATGGCCGCGCCTTCCCGATGATGATGACGGCGGCGGGCACGGTTTCCGCGGCGCGCGCCTTCATCATGGGCGTCGGCGTTGCCGGGCTTCAGGCCATCGCCACCGCGCGTCGCATGGGTGCGCAGGTTTCAGCCACAGACGTGCGCTCGGCGACCAAGGAACAGATCCAGTCGCTTGGCGCCAAGCCGATCTTCGTCGAGGCCGTGAAAGGCATCGAGGGCGAAGGCTCGGGAGGCTATGCGACGGAGATGTCGGAGGAATACCAGAAAGCTCAGGCCGAACTGGTGTCCAGCCACATCGCCAAGCAGGATATCGTGATCACCACCGCACTGATCCCCGGGCGCCCGGCGCCGCGACTGATCACCGACGCGCAGGTCGCCACGATGCGGGCCGGCTCGGTCATCGTCGACCTCGCCGCAGAAAGCGGCGGCAATGTCGAGGGCTGCGTGTCGGGCCAGACGGTGGTGCGGCACGGCGTCAAGATCATCGGCGCGAAGAACATGGCCGGGACCCTCGCGGCCGACGCCTCTGCGCTCTACTCGCGCAACTTGTTCAACTTCCTCAGCGCCTTCTGGGACAAGGAAGCCGGGCGGCCGGTCCTCGACGAGGAGATCGGCAACGCCGTCAGGCTGACGCAGGGCGGCAAGGTCGTCAACGAACGCCTGCTCGGCTGATCAACAGGAATAGGGGCAAACCATGGATTTCATCTCGATCCTGTCGATTTTCGTAATGGCCTGTTTCGTGGGCTATTATGTCGTCTGGTCGGTGACGCCGGCACTGCACACGCCGCTGATGGCGGTTACGAATGCTATTTCGTCCGTCATCATCGTCGGCGCGCTGATTGCCAGCGCGGCGGCAGGCAGCGCAACGTCCAAATATCTGGGCTTGCTTGCGGTGGTGTTCGCCAGCGTCAACATCTTCGGCGGCTTCGCGGTCACCGAGCGGATGCTCGCCATGTACAAGAAAAAAGAGCGCAAGGGCTAAGGCGCGGGCAGGGGTATAGATATGCATGAACTCGCCGAAACGCCCGCCTGGGCTTCGCTCGCCTACCTGATCTCGGGCATTTTGTTCATCCTGGCGCTGCGCGGCCTGTCGAGTCCGACAAGCTCACGGCGTGGCAACCGCTTCGGCATGCTCGGCATGCTGATCGCGGTGGCGACGACACTGGTGCTGCACGGCACCGGCCTGGTGGAAATCGCCATCGCCATCGCCATCGGCGGCGGCGTCGGTTTCGTCACCGCGCGTCGGATCGCGATGACCGATATGCCGCAGCTGGTTGCCGCCTTCCACTCGCTGGTCGGCATGGCAGCCGTGCTGGTCGCGGTCGCGGCTTTCCTGAATCCAGACGCGTTCGGCATCCTGGATCCCCTCACCGGCCACATTCACGATGTCAGCCGGATCGAAATGGGCCTGGGCGTCGCGATTGGTGCGATCACCTTCTCGGGATCGGTAATCGCCTTTCTCAAGCTCAACGGTAACATGTCGGGCGCGCCGATCATGCTGCCGGGGCGGCATGTCATCAATCTCGGCACGTTGGCCGCGATCCTCGGCCTGATCGCCTATTTCGTCACTGACGACGCGCATTGGGTGTTCTTCACGGTCACCGCGTTGAGCTTCGTTATCGGCTTCCTGCTGATCATTCCGATCGGCGGCGCCGACATGCCGGTGGTCGTCTCGATGCTCAACAGCTATTCGGGCTGGGCGGCGGCGGCGATGGGCTTCACGCTGCACAACACCGCGATGATCATCACCGGTGCGCTGGTGGGCTCGTCGGGTGCGATCCTCAGCTACATCATGTGCAAGGCGATGAACCGCAGCTTCATCAGCGTGATCGCCGGCGGCTTCGGCGGCGGCGATGCGGCGGCGGCCGGTGGCGCGGCGAAGACCGATCGGCCGTGGAAGCGCGGCTCGGCCGAGGATGCGTCCTTCCTGCTCAGCCAGGCCGAGCAGGTCATTATCGTCCCGGGCTATGGCATGGCGGTCAGCCAGGCGCAGCACACGCTGCGTGAGATGGGCGACCTGCTCAAGGCCGAGGGCGTGCGCGTCAAATATGCGATCCATCCGGTCGCAGGCCGCATGCCGGGGCATATGAACGTGCTGCTCGCCGAGGCGAACGTACCCTATGACGATGTGTTCGAACTCGAGGACATCAACTCGGAATTCGCCCAGACCGACGTCGCCTTCGTGATCGGCGCCAACGACGTCACCAATCCCGCGGCCAAGACCGACAAGACCTCGCCGATCTACGGCATGCCGATCCTCGACGTCGAGAAGGCCAAGACCGTGCTGTTCCTGAAGCGCTCGATGGGCGGTGTCGGCTATGCCGGCGTCGACAACGACGTCTTCTACATGGACAACACGATGATGCTGCTCGGCGACGCCAAGAAGATGGTCGAGGAAATCGTCAAGGCGATGGCGCATTAGAGGCGATGTCGTCGTAACTGGGACGGCGATATCGGCTCGGCCTGCTGCATATGTAGCGAAACTGTCGCGGTGAGGGTCGAGCGTCGCGTTTTCGCGGGGGCCGGCGTCGAGATCGCCGGGGATGCGGTGGGCGATGCTCGAGGCCAGCCGGTCCTCCTGCTCCACGGCGGCGGACAGACCCGGCATAGCTGGTCTTCAGCGACAATCGAGCTTGCCAGACGCGGCTATTATGCGGTGTCGATCGATCTGCGCGGCCATGGCGAGAGCGGCTGGGCCGAGGACGGCAATTACGCCATGTCGGCCTATCGCGATGACACGATCGCCGTCGCTCGCCAGCTGCCCGCGCGCCCGGTGTTCGTCGGCGCGTCGCTAGGCGGCATCGCTTCGATGGTTGCGGCCGCCGAAGCTGAGGCTATCGCCCGAGGGCTTGTGCTGGTCGACATCACGCCGCGTATGGAGCGCGAGGGCGTGGCTCGTATCCATGCGTTCATGACCGCCCGCCCCGATGGCTTTGCCTCGCTGGATGAGGCTGCCGATGCTGTCGCAGCCTATAATCCCGAGCGGCCGCGCCCCGCCGATCCCCGGGGATTGCTCAAGAATTTGCGGCTGCGCGATGGCCGCTACTTCTGGCACTGGGATCCGGCGATGCTTGGGCATGGCGGAGCAATTACCCCCGAATATGCTGCCGAACTCGAAGCTGCGGCGCAGAAGGTGCGGGTGCCGACGCGGCTCGTCAGGGGCCTTCAGAGCGATATCGTCAGTGACGAAACCGTGGCACATATGCGTGAGCTCATCCCGCATGCCGATTTCGTCGACATAGGCGGCGCCGGGCACATGGTCGCCGGAGATCGCAACGATGCTTTCAATGCGGCGGTGTTCAGCTTCCTGGACAAGCACGGACTGTAGCGCGGCGGCCGCCGGAACCACGCTTGACGCTCGCAGCACGGCGGCTCAAACATGCCGCGCGACAGCGGAGTAGGATCCATGGACCAGGCGCTGACGGGGCTCGAGCTAAGATCGCTGGTCACCGCCGAAGGGACGGTACGGATCAGCCTGGAACCAGTCGAGGTCCGCCCGCCGGGACCTGATGAAGTGGTCGTCCGCGTCGAAGCGGCGCCGATCAATCCCTCCGATCTCGGTCTGTTATTTGGACCGGCCGATCCCGAAACGCTTCGTACTGCCGGCAGCGCTGAGCATCCGGTGCTGGCGGCGGACATTCCGGCCCGGGGAATGGCGATCGTGGCGGCTCGGGTCGGTCAGTCGCTGGCGGTCGGCAATGAAGGCGCGGGGACGGTGATCGCCGCCGGAGAAAAGGGCGGCCATCTGATCGGGCGGCGAGTCGGGATGATTGGCGGCGGAATGTATGCGCAGTTCCGGAAGCTCCCGGCGCGCGACTGTATTCCGTTGCCGGAGGATGCGAGTGCCGCGGACGGCGCGTCGATGTTCGTCAATCCGCTGACATCGCTTTCCTTCGTCGAGACGATGCGCCTGGAAGGGCACACAGCGATCATCCACACTGCCGCGGCGTCCAATCTCGGCCAGATGCTCCAGCGTATCTGTCTTGCGGATGGCATCCCGCTGGTGAACATCGTGCGCAGTACGGAGCAGGCGGAGCTGCTGCGCGCGATCGGGGCGGCGCATGTGATCGATAGTAACGCGCCGGATTTCAGGGCGCAGCTGATCGAGGCGATTGCCGCTACCGGCGCCACCATCGGCTTCGATGCGATCGGCGGCGGAAACATGGCGAGCGAGATATTGAACGCGATGGAGGCGGCCGCCAACCGCGACCTCGATGGCTATAGCCGCTATGGCTCGAACGCGCCCAAGCAGGTCTATATCTATGGCGCGCTCGACCCGGCGCCGACCGTGATCAAGCGCAACTTCGGCTACTCATGGAATCTGAGCGGATGGCTGCTCTTCCCATTCCTGGAAAGGGCCGGGCCGGACACGGCGACGCGGTTGCGCCAGCGCGTGGTCGACGAATTGCGGACAACCTTCGCGAGCCA
>NZ_JBANFK010000042.1:0-13518 GCF_037861105.1 Rhizorhabdus argentea | reverse complement strand
GGGTAAACGGATGCGTCGAACGTCGTCGGCATCACCACATGGTCGCCCAATGTGAACGAACTGAAGCCTAGCTCCTCGGCCCGCCGCGCCAGCCCGATTACATCGGCGCCAGTTGGGTCGTTGCCCAGCATTCTCGTGCATCCAATCCCAATCTTCATCCAGGACTCTCCTATCAATTCAGCATTGTTGCCGGCCCAAGCGCGGCCTTATCTTAGCAAACGAGTTCCAGTGATTTCGTAGCACTCCAACGGCCGTCCTACTGGTGGGAAAACAAGATCGGCGCTTTCGAGAACGCGCTGCTCCGGAAAATCATTGCTCCGCGGCCGTCCTGGTCGCTGGCAAGAATATAGAGTTCCTTGGTACCCGGCTTGATCGCCATGCTGGTCGTGTAGAGGAATTTTCCATCCTCGCGGCCCGGTACAAGAAGCTGGCCAATCGGCACTCCCTTAGGATTGAATACAAGAACGCGGCCCTCGCCGAACAAGCCGACATAGACATTGCCATCGGCGTCGACGCGGACCGAATCGGCCCGCGCGCCCGTGAAATGATAAGGTATTGTAGTCCCCAATAGACCGATTTTGGCTGCGGCCGATAGCTCGATCCGATGTAGAAGGCCCTTCCCGGTCTCGCCGACCCAAAGGACTTTTCCGTTCGGGCTGAGGGCAATGCCGTCAGGCATGGACAAGCCCGACATGACAGGCGTGAGTGTTTTCCTGTCCGGCGACATATAAAAAACACCGCCAATCGGCTCGGCATTATTCCCTTTGAGGTCCGTAAAATAGAAGCCACCGTCATTATCAAAAACAAGATCGTCGGGAATATAGCCCCTCTCGCGGGAGATGATGCTCTCTTTACCGGAACCATCTGGCCGTATCGCAAACACGCAGCCGCCGCGCTGCATGTCGCCTATGCCCGCGACAAAGATTCGACCATCCTTGTGAACGGCTATCCCAGCCGATCCATCAGTGTTCTTCGGCAGCACGACGCTCAATGTGCGATTGGGTGAGATCCGCAATACGCGCCCCCCGACAATTTCGACAAGCAAGAGATCACCCTCACGGTCAAAAGCCGCGCCCTCGAGCAGGAGCTTGTCATTCGATCCAGCAAGCGCTGGTGTTTCCTTGGAGATAGACAACCAGGGCTCGGCAACGACCGTTTGGAGGCCCTGTTCGCCAAGGGGGATGGCGACAGGAGACTGCGACATCTGGTCGTAGACAAACGCTGTGCTGGCTCTCGGTGGTTCTGCAGCTACTGGACCGACGGCCATCGCGCTCACGAGCAACAGTAATTTACTCATGCGCTATCTCCATTCGCACGGCAGGTGGCCGCTTTCTATATGTGAATTAGGAGTTGATTCCCGCTCTCGAGCGAACGGTAACAGGGATATGTCTACTCCTCTCACCGATCCGCCCGCGGCACTAGTCGCCAAATTTAATAGAGGCGCGCAGCATTATCTGTCTGCCGCGACTAACGGCGCCTGTTAGGTCCGACTGGGTCCCGGTCGCCAACCCAGGCGTTGTACCCTGGCTAGTAGCTTCGGCCGTACGAATAAAATAATATTCGTTTGTCAGATTTTTGCCGATCAAACCAATCTCCCATCCAGACTCGTTGATCAGCCGCAGACCAGCGTCAACCTGCCAATAGGATTTTTGCCTACTTTGAGGAATATTACGGGTCTCGGTAAAGAAACTCGATGTGTATGCCGCATCTCCCGAGAGCGAAATTCTCATCCCAGCTGAGATCGCAGTTTCAAAGGTTGCACCCGTATTGATCGTCCAATCCGGCGCTCGAATGACCTGCTGCCCCTTCAAGTCCTGGCTGTTGAAGGCGCCAGTGGCCGGGCTAAAAACCTGATTACAGCCCGCAGAAATCGTCTGACCTCGGTAGCAGAGCGCCGAAAATTCATTGTAGCGTGAGTGATTATAACCGAGAGCACCCCTCACCGATAAGCCATCCAACGGGGTGATGTAGTTGAAATCCCACTCCACACCCTTGGACGTCATCTTGCCGCCATTGAATATCTGTGAGTTAGGTACGCCATCAGCACGAATGAAGGCGATAGTGACCTGCAAGCCGGTCGTGACGTAGCGATACGCAGTGATATTAAACTGCAAATCTCGGCCAGAGAGAATTGACTTTGTGCCAACCTCAAAGCCCTTCGTCTTTTGCTGGTTGTAGGAGGGGTCGAGTGCGCCGGTCACATTCGTGTTATAGCCACCGGACAGGAAGCCGGTGCGATAAGCACCGAACAACGTCAGCTTAGGGCTGGGCCGCCATGTCAGGGTTGCCTCCGGCGATATATTGTCGAATGTACGTTTAGGTGGGTTAATAGCGCGAGGTATATCGAATATCCCAGGGTCTCGGCCGAGGAAGTATTTTGCGCTCTTCTTCTCGCGTGAGTAGCGGGCTCCGCCGGCCAACTCCAATGTGTCAAGAACATCCCACTCGGCTTGAGCGAAGAACGAATAGGCGTTGCTGTCAACGACTGCTCTTTGACGGCCGGCGACGCGGGAAGGCAACCCCACGAACGCATCAATGATGGCGGTTCCCTTTGAGCTCGTGTACAAAGCTCCAACCGTGAAGTTCAATGGGGACTCAAATCTACTTGCCAACCGTAATTCTTGGCTAAAATCGCGAATGTCCAGGTTCGTCGCCACTACCAATCCACGTCCGCTGACGTCCAATGCGAGCATATCCGCATAGTCGAGTTCAGAGTCATAAAGGCTAGTGACTGACGTTACGGTGATCCTGTTTGTGGGTAGGTAGTTAAGCTCCAGTGATCCCAGGGTCTGCTTTTGGCTTAGGTAGGGTTCGCCATCACGAAACCGGTAATCGCGAGTTGCGAAGGTCGGATCGATCTTCGGAAAGAAACCCTTGCCGTTTGGTTTGCAGTCGGAAAATACGTTACCATATTGGTTGATATCACCGAGAGCGCAGAAGACAAATTGGGCGTTCTCCGCCAGGCCAGCGGTTCTGGTGACTCCGTGGTTCAGTTTGAACCGTGCATTGAACGATTCAGAAGGCTCCCATTTCAGCGTAAGCCGTCCCGCAAATTCGCGATCATGGGGACGGCTACGGTGTTCTGGCGCCAGCGGATGATCTTTTGGAATGGTATTGGTTACGTCACCATTGATTGTCGAGCCGGACAGGGCGAGGCGGGCACCCAACGTGTCCGTCAGTGGCCCAGATATATAGCCTTGAAGCTGAGCTTCTTTCGCGTTGACTTCGTACCCTGAGGCCAATTTTGCCGCAAGCGATGCGGTCGGATCGGCAGAGCGTATGGAAATGATACCGCCGGGACTGTTCTTCCCGAAAAACAACGCTTGTGGACCTTTGAGGACCTCGATCTGCTGGATGTCGATTTCGCTCATGCGCCTAATCGTTGCACGCGCCACTGGAGCACCGTCAACCACGTATGAAACAGACTGGTCCACAAGTGGGTTTCCATCACCTGAGCCGAGCCCACGCATCGTTATGGTGCCTCCCTGGAACCCGCCGGCGCTGTCACCTATTTGCAGTTGCGGCACCATTTTCGACAGATCATCGAGTTTGGTGACACCACGCCGCTCGAGCTCTGCTGCACCGACTGCAGAGATGGCCACCGGGACAGCCATCGAGGTTTCATCGCGCTTCCGGGCGTTAACTATGATCTCGGCCGATTCTTCCGAGTATGCGGTGCGCCGGAAACTCTCCGCGGCACCATGTGCAGCAGGGGGAGCTGACTGCGCGAGCACCGCAGCCGACGAGAATCCCATTACCAATGCGGAACCACTCCACAATATGGCACGCCTTTGGTTAGTCACCGTCCCCATATCCCTCTCCTTTGACGGAAGGTGGCCCGAACATCGGAATCGTCATCGACGATGTGGACGTGGCCGGAAGTCTGTTGTGCCATCTCGCTATACCTCGTCTAGGACTTTCCGAACCTTCTCGGAAAGTTGTCGTTTGGAATAGGGTTTGGAGAGCAGGGTCACGCCTTCGAGCAGCCGGCCGTTCTCGGTCAGCGCGTCGCTCGTATAGCCCGAAGTGTAGAGGATCCGCAGGTGGCGCCAGCGGGCCGCGGCGCGCTCACCCAGCTCGCGGCCGTTCATTCCGCCCGGCATGATGATATCGGTGAACAGCAGGTCGATATCGTCGCGGCCCTCGAGGATCGCCATCGCCGAAGGTCCGTCAGGCGCTTCGATAACCCGGTAGCCGAGGTTCTCGAGTTGGGCGCGGACATGAACGCGAACCATATCGTCGTCCTCGACCACCAGGACATTCTCGCTGCCCCCTTCGATCTCGTCATCGACCGCCCGTTCGTCGCCAACCGAAACGATATCGGATGCGGAGGCGGGAAGATACAGCGAGAAGGTCGTGCCCCGTCCCAGTTCGGTGTCGAGATCGAGATACCCCTGTGACTGCTTGACGAAGCCATAGACCATGCTGAGTCCGAGACCCGTTCCCCGACCCATCTCCTTGGTGGTGAAGAATGGCTCGAAGATGCGATCGACCACCTCGGGGGCGATGCCGGTGCCGGTGTCGCTGATCCGGATCGCGACATAGTCGCCTGGTTCAACCTCGGTCCTGCCGGCGACGAACTCCTCCGCGAACCTTATGTTTTCGATAGCAACCGTGATCTTGCCGCCATCGGGCATGGCGTCGCGCGCATTGATGCAAAGGTTGAGGATCGCGGCCTCGGTCTGCACCGGGTCGGCATAGGCGCAAGCGGCGTTGGATGGCCTCTCGATCACCAGGCGGATGGCTCCGCCAATCCCCCGGCGGATGAGGGGTTCCGCGGCCTCAACGACAGCCTCGACGTTGAAACTACGCGGTTCGAGCGGCTGCCGGCGGGCGAAGGCGAGCAACTGCCTGGTCAACTGGCCGCCGCGTTCCGAGGCGCGAAGAATCAATTCGGCGAGCTTTCTCTGTGGCGGTTGATCGAGCTGAGCGGCCAGCGTCTCGCTGCTGCCGATGATGATCGTCAGTAGGTTGTTGAAGTCATGGGCGACCCCGCCGGTGAGCTGCCCGATGGACTCCATCCGCTGAGCCTGCTGCGCCTGTGCCTCCAGAGCATCATGCTCCGTCATGTCGCGACCCACGCAATGACAAAGCTGCTCCTTCTCGGCCCACGTCGCCGACCATAGCATCGGCACCAAGGTGCCATCCGGCCGCACATAGGAATTACGCGGCGTCTTGCGCGGCAATCCTTGTATCCTCCGCAGGTAATCCTCGGCGGTGGTGGCGCGGTCGTCCGGATGCATGAAATCGGTGCACAATCGCCCAATAAGAAGCTCGCGCCGCCACCCCCAGAGGGCCTCGCAGTTCTCGCTTATGTCGACAAACCGACCTTCACCGTCGAGCGTGCAGATGATATCGGTCGAGGTCTCGATAATCGCTCGCATCCGATCCTTGGCTTGGGTTGCGGCAGCTTCGCTCTTCGCCAGTAGCTTTGCCCGCTTTTCAGATGCGGCGAGAGCGTCTGCCAGCGCATTGCCCATGCGCTGCTGACGACCATGAGCCACGGCCAGCGGAAGGCTCGTCAAGATCGCCACGGAGAAAAACAGCTCGAGATACGCTCCGCGCATGATCGGGCTGTAACCAGCAGCAATGAGCTTGCCGGCGATTCCCCCGCCGCCGAGTTGGCTCAATGCCGCCGCCGCGGCGATCGTGAACAAGGCTCCCACCCCAGCCCCGCGCAGGCCATGACGCCACGCAAGCAGCATCAGCGGCGGAATGATGATGTAAACGCCCGGGAAAGAGAGAGGACCGAATACCAGATAAAGTGATCCCGCCAGGATCAGGAGGAAGACCCCGCCCACGAAGTCGAATGGCCTCGTCTCGAATTCCGGTTTTGATGTAATGGCGAGGATTGGAAACAGGAGGACGAACAGACCCAAGCTGTTGTTGAACATCCATGCGAAGATATCCTCGGCGCGAAAGATCGTTTCCGGTTGCAGAACGCTATATCCGGCGATCAGATATCCCAGCTTCAGGCACGTCGTCAGGGCGCCTGCCGTGACGATCCCGAGCAAGTGGCTCGGTTCGGCAATGTCGATATTCTCTCCCAGCTGGCGCCGCAGCAGATAGGCACAAAGGCAATATTGAAGCGCATTGCTGGTTATGCGGTACAGGATAATCGGTGGAGCGATATCGAGCCGGTATGCCAGCGCCGCTGCGTTGCCCAGCATCGCCGCCGCGATCAACCATGGCCAATCCCGACGCGGTGATCGCAACAACGCCGCCACCGGAAGGCCATTGGTCAACCAGATGCTGGAGATCCCCTGCGAACTCTGCGGGAATGACATGCTGTAATTGGCGACGACGAATACCGCAACGCCGAGCGCAATTGCCAGGGCGAACTGACGAATGAACGCTGTCATTCCATGGTGCCGCGAGCCACCTGCCTGATCGACCTGTCCCATCCTCGGCGTTTTAAATTTCCAGAAGCTTCCCTGCGAAACGCGATCGTTAGCTATCCGTAATTTAATAGTGACTGTTTTCCAAGCTTCTCCTTGGGATAGCAGCGGCGGTATGACTGGCAGATGTTGCCACAAAAATCATCTCCGGCGCACGATGGCAGATGCAATCCGGGATCAGAATAGCGCGGAGCTCCGCCATGAATGCGGGTCTGTCGCAGACCGGCCTATTTTGCTCTGCAAGCTCGGGAAAAGTGGTGCGCCACCCAGTCATGCGCGAACCGGTCTCAGATCTCTCTCAGCCTGTTTCAGGGCCATTTTACAGGCTCTACGCGATATCCGGCATGATGGTGGCTACTCGCGTCGCTGTAAATACCTGCAAACACGCCTGAATTTCACGATCACCTGCACGCGGAGCAGGCTGCAGGAACAGGCTGTTTTCAGGCCGGAACAGGCAGGTCGCCGATGTAATCAGGTGCGATAAGCGCATCTTGCAGCTGTCGCAGGTTCGCGCGGCGCGCGCGCCGACTCAACCATCTCGTTGACAAAAAATGTCGTCTCTTGTCAGATGGTTATGCATCAGATATAAAGATCACGTGACCCGGTGGGTCGCCTCGAGCAGATAGCACCGGCCGCCTGGCCAAAGCGCAGCACGAGCCATCATCCCAACGCCGAACAGGGCGCTGGATGAGGGCTGCGCCGTGCCTTCGCTCTGCTCACCCCCATCCTCCAACCTGATCGGCTCCAATTCTGGAGACAGATCATGTCCGTACTTAAAGGCATCCAACCGCCCCCCAAGAAGCTGAAGCCCTCGCGCCGTTCGTTCGAACCGCCCGAGGACTTTACGCCGGTTCCGTTTCATATCGTCGAGTGGGTTGCACCCGACGATATCGTCATCAACACGCGCAATCCGCGCGAACATTCGCAAAAGCACCTTCATGTCCTGGCGCAGACGGTCAGCGCTACCGGTGTGCTCACACCACTCATGCTGGCTGAGCGCAACCAGCTGCTCGCGGGTCAGGCGCGTCTCGAGGTCGCGCGAATGCTAGGCTTGAAGCAGGTGCCGGTGGTGAGGGCACCCAATCTCACGGAAGCCCAAAAGCGGGTTTTCATCCTGGCAGATAACCAAGTCGCCACGCTGGCCAGTTGGAACGACCATCTCCTTGCGGTCGAGCTGAAGGAAATCGGCGAGCTTGATTTCGACTTCAGCATCGAGGCGACCGGCTTCGAGCATGCCGAAATCGACATCAGGATCGAGAGCCTCAAGGAGCAGACCGACCCTACATCGGACGACGGCGATGCCGCCGATCTTGTTCCCGCCGCGTCATCCGATACCGTCACGCGGCTGGGTGACGTCTGGGTCATTGGCCTTCACCGCATTATCTGTGGCGATAGCCTTCAAGCGGATACCTATGTCGGCCTGATGCAAGGCAAACTCGCCGACATGGTGATGCAGGACGCCCCATATAATGTTTCTGTGAAGAAACATGTCGGTGGCCTCGGCAAGATCCAGCACCGCGAATTTGCCATGGCCTCAGGGGAGTTGTCCAAGCCCAAATTCGCTGGTTTTCTGAGCGATCAGCTCACGCTCGCCGCGGAGCATTGCCGTCCCGGTGCGGTGCTGGCCTCGTTCATGGATTGGCGATCCATAGCACCGCTGATCGTGGCTGGCGAGGGGATCGGCCTTGAGCTGATCAACATGTGCGTGTGGGGGAAGACAAATGCCTCCATGGGCTCCTTGTGGCGATCACAGCATGAACTGATCGCCATGTTTAAAAAGCCGGGCCCATCGGTCACCAACAACGTGCAGCTCGGGAAGTACGGTCGATACCGGACCAACCTATGGCTCGCGCCGGGCGCCAACAGCTTCGGAAAGGACCGCAAGGAGTTGGGCGATCACCCCACGCCCAAGAACGTAGCCCTCATAGCCGATGCGATCCGCGATGTCACCAATCGCGGCGACATAGTGCTCGATAACTTCCTCGGATCGGGCACCACTGCAATCGCGTGCGAGCGCACGGGCCGCGTCGCCCGGTGCATCGAACTCGACCCCGTCTATGTCGACGTCGCGGTTCGTCGTCTCGAGGCTTTCAGCGGGCTGCCGGCCATTCTCGAAGCCACCGGCCAGAGTTTCGCTGAGGTGATGGCTGAGCGCGCGCAGCCAGACGCGCCCGTGATCAATTCGCCTGTGATCAATCCGTCGCCGCGCCGGCGGATGGCTGCCTCCGTCTGATCGCGCACCCACTGCACTGCATTTTTAGGAAATCAGCATGAATAGCAATTCCATCATATCGCCGCGTCCGCGCACCCGCATCGTCGCGGCGCCCGATGCCGCCATGGGCAACCGCCTGATTGCGGATATGCCCCTTGATGACGCGGATGCCGACGATGCTGCTTCGGGGAAAAAGCCCGGGCGTAAACGCGAGCCCAATAGCGGGAGCTTTGCCAAGGGAGTGTCAGGCAATCCGCATGGCCGCCCCAAGAAGGCCAAGGGCAGCAAGGCTATTGTTCGCAAAGTTCTGCTGGAAGCCGTCGATGTGCGTGTCAAAGGCGATCGCAAGAAGAAGATGACCACCTTCCAGGCGCTGGTCATGCAGGAGCGCAAGGCGGCATTCGACGGGGACTGGCGGGCGCGTAATACGATGTTCGCGCTGGCACGCTGGGCGCTCGTCGACCTCGACGATGAGGCGAGCGACATCGAGACTCCCGCCGTCGATGCGTCAGGTGAGCTCACCGACACCGGCCGGGCGATTGTGGATTGGTTCGCCCAGGAGGTGCGCGCTGAAACCGAGGCGGGCGCCCAGGGAGGTGCGGCATGAGCCGGCCGTCGGATCCCGAGGTCGTCGAGGCGCTCGCAAAGATTCGCTTCATGGCATTCGTGATGCTCGTTTTCGCGCATCTCCATCCTCACCTGCCGCCGCTCCGGCCATCCTGGTATCTGCGTGCGATGTGCTGGTGGCTCGAAAAAGTCGCAGGCGGTCGGCTCACGCGATCGATGATCTGGCTTCAGCCGCGGGCTCTGAAATCGATCACGGTGGCCGTCGCCTTTCCCTGTTGGCTGCTCGGCCGCAACCCCTCATTGAAGATCATGGTCGTCACCTATTCGGAAGACCTGTCGCTGCAACATGCTGGTCACCGACGCTCGGTCCTGGAGAGCGATTGGTATCAGCGGATGTATCCCAGTATGCGGATCGCCAAGCGCGGCAACCGGCAGCTCGACATTCTGACCACCCGGCACGGCCGCTGCCTGGCAGCGTCGGTGACAGGGACGATCACCGGTACCGGCGCTGACTTCATCATCCTCGACGATCTCATGAAGGCGGATGATGCCAACAGCCCTGCTCTGCGCGAAAAGATGAAGCTCTGGTATGATGGAACACTCGTCACCCGCCTGACCAGGCGCGCGACCGGTTCGATCATATCGATCCAGCAGCGGCTGCACGAGGATGACCTTCCAGCCTATCTGCGCGACAAGGGTTATGAGCGCCTCGTCCTGCCTGCCATCGCCCAGCACGACGCCGAGATCGAGGTTGGTCCGGGCCAGACCTATCGCTTCAAACGCGGCGAATTGCTTTGCCCGGAGCTGTTCAGCGAGGAGGATGCGCGCGCGCAGCGTATCGAATGCGGGCCGCAGATCTTCTCGGCGATGTATCTGCAGGACCCGGTATCGCCTGAGGGCAATCTGATCCGGATCGAGCATTTTCGGCGGTTCAGTCGCCCCTTTCGGCGAAGCCACTTCGACAAGGTGTTCCAGAGCTGGGACACTGCCGCGAGCGGTTTGCCCACAGCTGACTGGTCGGTGTGCACAACATGGGGGTATCTCGCGGGCCGCCTGTTCCTGCTCGACATCCTGCGGCAGCGGCTCGAATATCCCGAGCTGAAGCGTGCGGTGATTGCTCAGCGCGTGAAGTGGCGTGCTGATATAGTTTTGATCGAGCTCTCCAACGCCGGCGTCGGTATCTGCCAGGAGCTCAGGAAAAATGGGCCGTTCACGCCGACCGGCTATCGGCCGCGCGGCGACAAAGCGGATCGGTTCATCGCGCAGACCGGGCAGATCGAGGAGGGACGGGTTTACCTGCCGGCCGAACTCGACGGCCTCGACTGCTTTCTGGCCGAGTTGCGCGGATTCCCGGCTGGCAAACACGATGATCAGGTCGATAGCCTCACTCAGATGCTCGAATGGCTACGCGACCACTGGCGCACGGCCGACACCGAATATGAGCCCGGGGGCAGGCGAACCCGGATCATTCGCACCAACCGACGACCACCGCTGCCGCCCCTGCCGGACTGGATTTTGGACGATGATGACGTGGACGATTATTGAGTGACCGCCCATGGTAAGCCGCGCGGGTAGGCCTCCCCAAAGGCGAGTACCGGCTGTCTGGATCGAGGGTCAGAGCCTTAATCCAGGCCGCACCAACCCTGCTGGCGGAGCGAGGAAGTCCTCAATCTGAAAGTACGGGTCACGCAGCTCGGCGGCGCGGCGGCGGATTGATGATGGGATGCTTCATCGCGCGGCCGGTAGAGCTGTGGCGCAGGTCGAGCGCCGCACTTGGTCCGAACCATCATCTATCGCCGTCAGATCGTCCACGGGAGTCGGCCTGCCACGCGGGGATCCTGGACATATTCCGAACCCCTGCAGCATTACCCGGTGGTGCTGCTCGGCAGCGGCTGTCCAGTCATAGCGTAGCGCGTGGCGACAGATGAAGGCGCGGTCCCAACGGCGCGCTATAGCGGACCGGATGCCCCGCGCGATGGCAGCGCTGCTGCGATCCTCGAACGATAGCCCCACCCTCGAGTCGGCAACGATCTCGGGCGAGCCCCAGACAGGCGTGGCGGCGACCGGTGTCCCGCATGAGAGCGCCTCCAGCAGCACGTTGGAGATGCCCTCATATTCCGAACAGCTCACCAGCAGGTCGGCAGCACCCATCAGCATGGCCAGGTGAGTCTGGTCGACCGGCCCGGTAAAATGGACCCGGTCAGATACGCCGAGAGCATTGGCGAGCGCCCTCAGCCTGTCTCGCTCTGGGCCGTCGCCGACGATCGTGAGTTCCGCGTCGGGGATCTCGGCCACAGCGCGGATCGCAAGATACTGACCCTTGTTCTGTGACAAATGGCCGACCGAGAGGACGGAAAACTGCTTCATTCCAAGGGCCCGGCGCAGGGCCGGCCTGTCCTCTGGCGGCATGAACAAGGCGTGGTCGACGCCATGTTGTACTACATGCAGCGTGTCGGGCGTGACGCCACAGCTGATCAACTGGTCGACCAGCGCCTGGCAGACAGCGGTCACCGCAATCGCGCGGGCGCACGCCCATCGGATCAGCGCGCCAGGAATGATCTGGCGCGCGATCTGTGTCGCGTCTGTACCAAGGGCGGTCAGCATGACGGGTTTTCGTAGCCAGAGGCCCACCATGCAGGCGGCCACGCCATCGGGATAGAGATAATAGGCGTCTATGACATCCGGATCAAAGCCCGCTCGCTTCAACTCCCGGATCGCCCTCAGGGCGGACAGCGCGATGCTGAACGGCGTGAGCCAGGTGCTGATCTTTGGCAGCATGGGATAGCGAACAAACCGCGCCGCAATTCCGCTGCTGTCATCCTCGCGCGGCGTCTGCGCCAGCTTGCCGTAGCTGCCGAATATCCGCGCCGTGGAGGGGAACCAGGGCACCGGCACGAGCGCGCGATATTCCACGCCGGGCAGCCGTGAGACGTGCTGCAGGCGATGTTTCAGGAAGATCCCGTTCCGCGGCCGAGACGGGCTGGGGAAAAGGTTGGTCAATGCCAGGATCTTCATGACCCATATCCGCGACGGGTGTAAGCAGCCCCTTTCCATGTGGATCGAGGGCTGAGCCTCATCGTCCATCCAGCCATATGACGTCCCCTTCGCTCGGGCGACGCGTTCAGCTTCGGCTTACGTCGTCGCGCCTGTCTCCTCTCGGGCGACGAACAATGACATTCCGTCGCCAATGAGTGACATGACCAATGCTCGGAAGCGGGCGGCAGTCAACCAGATTGTCACTGATCGTCTGTAGATTGATCGTCGACGCGCGTGTCTTTAGCTCGGCGTGGATATACGCACGCGCCTGGGTAAGAACGTCCGCATCCTCCGCGAGGAGAAGGGCTGGAGTCAGGAGGCCTTTGCCCATGAGGCCGGTATTCACCGCACCTATATCAGCGACATCGAACGCGGCGCGCGTAATCCCACTGTCACCATAGTGGAAAAGTTGGCAAGCTCGCTTGGCGTGCCGGCAGCTCGGCTCATCGAGTAGCCTTCGCCCTCGCCCCAGTGTTCATACGCAGACGGTCAGGAGCGCAGCCGGTGCGCAGCAGCCTCTTCGCCAGATACGCGGCGTTCGAATGGACGCTGTTGAAGCTTATAATGGCGCAGAAGCTGCTGCCCGCCTGCGGCAAGGCTCCGTTGTTCATCAGTCAAGTGAAACGCCGATAGCACTGCATTGACATGGGGACTTCATGTGGCCGTGCCGAAGTCAGCAGGCGCGGACCAGGCGCTCCAGCTCGATATCGATCGCCTCCGCTTCAAGCGGCCGGGCAACGGAGAGCAACCGGTCGCGATCCTGTTCGCCGACATTCTGGCTAGCGTGCGGGCCTTGGTCGCCTCGTGTCGCAGCAGCGTAGCGCTTCCCCCGTCATCGCGCTTCCCCCATGTTCCTGCCGGCGAAGGAGCAAGGCGCCCTCCCACGCCATGCCTGCTTGCACAGGTGATTTTGCCTGCGGCTCTCCTGCTCCGCGCAGCCGCACGACCGCCAATCGCGAAATCTCTTAGCGATCACCCCGATGAATCAGGTTCCGATCCCAATGTAGAGCGCATTACTCAGACAGGCTCCTAGACTGACGCGGCGTTCTTTTGTGTCGGTGTGAGACGCGCCAGCGACCCTGTCAGCGCATCGGCAGCATCCTCGTGCATTTCCGGTGATGGATAATAATGGTTGGTGCTCCACTTCACGCCTTCCGAGTATGCCGCCATGCTTCCGCCGTCCACTTCGACCGGCTCGCCGGTGAACCGGCTGACGAGTTGATAGCCATAATTGCGCGTGCTTCTGCACTCGACATAATCATCGAAGAGCGGCCGTATTTCATTTACGCTCGCCGAATTGACGAA
>NZ_JBANFK010000041.1:0-13824 GCF_037861105.1 Rhizorhabdus argentea | reverse complement strand
CCTGCGTGCGCTCCTGAGAGCGGACTTAAGAGCGGTCGCTCACCTGCCAGGCAAGGCGGGACCCGCCGGATGGATACAGAGAGACGGGCGCTCCGCGGGAGCAACGCTCTGTCGGCAAATCGGATGGGTTCGCCACCAACTTCCGCGCATTATCCTCCTGCTTCATGCCCGCCCGGGGCCGCGACACGCCTGTCATGAAGAACTTGATGCTCTCGTAGATGCTGCAAACGCTTTTGATGAACTTGCTCATGCCGTTGCCTGGCGGCGAGCCGAGCCTGATGGAGCTCTTCGTGCCTCTTCAGCGCTTCCACCCGTTGTTCGTGTAGCACCTGATGTTCCTGAATGTCGGTGACCCGCTCTTCGTGAGCCTTTTGATGCGCCGCAATGTCAGCCGCTCGCTCGGCATGGGCTTGTTCATGTCTCTGGATCCCGCTTACTCGCTCCTCGTGCGCCCTCCGCCGTGCTTCCTGGGAAGGGGAGGACTGCTGCGCGACTGTCGATCCGCTGATCGCCAGACCTGCAATACCGATCAAAAGTTGTGCATGTTTCATGTGAACCTCGGCTCATTGGAGTTATCCCACCGCAAAAACCAGCTCGCGGTAGACCATGTTCCGTCGCCTTCGGCCACCTGACATCGGATAAGAACCGATCGCCGACAGAGGGCTCATTGTGAAATTAAGTCTTGCTGCAGTGACCGGCGCCCGAGGGCCAGGTTGATTGTCAGCAAGCGAGCACCTTCCCCAATGAGAGCCCACTATTACTAGTACTAGCGTAAGCGGTGTTTTCAGCCCTCGGCAGTCCAGCCGTCGGTGAGAAGCGGTGGGCGCGCAGAGGCGTGGTAATGAAATGACATGAACATCATCGACTCAGCTATACGCTTGTGATCTTATAGCTTCTGGTGCGCCCTCGCTGATCGTTGCTCTGAATTCGGCGACCAATGGGATCGAACACGGTCGTTATCCTGGCGCCAACTTACTGTCGGCGCAGCTGCACCCACACCCAGCCGGGCTACGCACGCCAGCATACAGCGTGGACCTTCAGCCTTGACCTCGACACGATTACCGGAAGCCGCTCGTATCCCCATACCCGTCTGCGACGCGGGTGCGCCGCCGACAACCGCGAATGGTGGTCGCGTTTCCGGCGCGCCTTAGGCAGATCGTGAACCCGTTCAGTCCTGAGCGCGTCGCCGGAACGCTTCAAGTTGCTACATCCCGAAACCGGCTTGCTAATGCAAATGCGTCGCATTAGGTGCCCTGCTAATCTATATTGGGGACACTTCATGCGATATATCGGGATGGCCGCCTTGTTGATCTGCGTTTCAACCGCTGCAACGGCATCGCCGGGCGTGGGAGATCCCATTTACGGGGCAACGGTCGAAAAAGGAGCCACCGAGTTCGAGGCTCGCTATGGCCGGCTGACCAACGGAGCGGCCGACGGGCAAGATGGTCTCGTGATCGAGGCGGAGCATGCTTTCACCTCGAACTTTTCCCTGGCGGGGTTGATCGAGTCGAGCCGCGAGCCGGGAGTGTCGCGCAAGGTGGAGGCGCTTGCGATCGAAGGCGTCTACACGCTCGGTAAGGTGAAAGCGCTGAACCTCGACACAGCGCTATATGCCGAGTTCAAGCACGGCCTCCATGGCGAGCCCGATGCGATAGAGGCCAAGGCCCTGTTCGAGCACCGCGCGGGTGCCTTCGATGGTCGGCTCAACCTGATAGCAGAGCAGCCGCTGCGCAATGGCGAGAAGCTCGAGTTCGCTTATGCGGCTTCGGTCGATTGGGCGGTGTTCGGCGACGAGCTAAAGCTCGGGCTTGCAGCCTTCGGCGACATGGGAACGCCCGAACGTTTCGCGCACCGCGAAGAGCATTTCATCGGTCCAGAAGCCAAGTTCGAGATAGAACATCTCGGGCCTGGAGAAATCGAGATCGAGACTGGCTGGCTGAGGGCGTTCGGTGCCGCTCGCGACATCACCGATGGTCAGGCGCGGCTTCTCATTGGCTACGAAGCGCATTTCTAACTGTCGTCCGCTGAGTCGAGCGTGGCCAACTCGGCGGCACGACCTTACCGGGACCGGCGTCGATCCAATAGGGTTTAGCGGCGGAAGACGCGGGAAGCTGTTCCCGCGTCCAACCATATCAGCATCTGGCGTTACTGCGCTCGATCGCCGCGCCCGCTATAGCGCCGGCACCGCCGCCGAGGATCGTACCCACCGCGTTATCGTGGTGGCTTGCGATTCCTCGGCCGAAAAGCGCGCCGGCTAAACCGCCAAGGATCGCGCCAGTCGTCCCGCCGCTCTCGCAACGCGATGAATGACGGTGGTGGTGGGGACGACGATAGCCGCCGTCATCATAGTAATAACCTTGCCGCGCATAATAGCGGTCATCATCATAATCGCGCCGTTCATATCCGCGGTAGCCGCCGCGATCATAGTCTTCATCGTCGCGATCATAGTCGCCGTAGCTGCCATAGTTGGCACCATAGGCTCCCTCCCGGTCATAATGGTTCGCGACTGCCACTGCTGGCGAAACCGCAGCCACCAAGCCCGCGGCGCCGATGGCCATGCTGAGCAACGTGCGTGACATCCTCAATACCTTTCCTGAGTCGAGCTACTTGCACATCGTCTACGTCAGGTAGCTTGGCCCTCGACTGAATGGCTTTGGCAGCGAATATTCATATGTTCCGGAAGCAACGGATGGGGCCGAACCATCATGCGCGGACTCTCGGGATCGAGTGAGGGTTGAGAAGTCGGACCGAAAACCCGTGGACTGCGTCTGTGAGCACGCTGGATTACCCGCGCTTCTTCGGAAGCGCACAGCATGATTCGCGTGCCCGGGATCATCGATATCCGTTGGACAGGGCTACAAGCTTATCCATCTGCAACGAGCAGGCTTTAGGTGGCGGGGCCGGCTAGGTGACGCCGCGCTGGGAAAGGCCGCCCGGTTTCGATGCGAAGTCAGCCCGAGTTCATCTGCTCGCTTGTAATAGGGTCGAACGAGTTGGCGTTGCGTCTCTTTATAGGAAGTTGAAATGGCTCAGGTTGTCTCCGCAGGCGATTACGCCTTTCGCATGGACGAGTTGGACCTCCAGGATCTGACTTCCGGCACCTATCTGTCGCGCTCGTCCACCGGCTTCGCACTCGATGCTGGCGATGGCTACACCACCGAGTTTCGGGGTTTCGATCTCAGTTACGACGCCTTCGGCGATCCGCTTACCGGCACCATCACCGGCATCACCAATAGCCTTGACGGCCAGGCGAATTTTGAAATCACTCAGATCGATGCCACGGTGGGCGAGTTCGCGCATTGGGCCTTCGATCTTTCTGCCCAGGACGGTTTTGCGGCGCTGCTTGCGGGCAATGACAGCTTCTACGGTAGCGATTTCGATGATTATATGCAGGGCTTTGCCGGCCATGACGACCTGTATGGCGGCGACGGCAGCGACACACTGGCCGGCGGAAGCGGCAATGATCATATTTATGGCCAGTCGCCTTATGGCGGCCCCGACGGCAACGATGTCATCTACGGCGGCTCCGGCTCCGACTATATCCAAGGGAATGCTGGCGATGACTCGCTCGATGGTGGAACCGGGTCCGACAGGATCGTCGGCGGACAAGGTAATGACGTTATTGTCGGCGGCGACGGCAATGACTCGATCAATGGCAATCGCGGTGACGACATCATCTACGGTGGGGCCGACCACGACACGCTGCGCGGCGGCCAGGGTGATGACTCAATCAGTGGCGGCGATGGCGATGACCTTATCTCGGGCGATCTCGGTACCGACACGCTGCGCGGTGGCAATGGCAGCGACCTGTTCGTAGTGTCTGGGCTGGGGTCGACGATAAGCAACGGCCCAGACCTGATCGTCGACTTCGGCAATGGCCGAGACGTTATCGGGCTCGACTTCACGCCCACGGCATTGGTGAGCGGCACGGCGCAGACCTTCTTTTCCGCGGCCACCGCCGCGCAGCAGATGTTCGATGCGCATGCTGGCGGCAATGAGGTTGCAGCGCTCGGGGTGGGGGAGGATACCTATATCTTCTATTCGAGCAGCGGCGGCGCGACCGTCGATTCTGCCATCGAGTTAGCCGGCGTCAGCGCTTCAGAGATTTCGGTTTACGACTTCATCTAGACGCATGGAAGTTGATAGAGAAACTGACGTGATCACGTCGAAAATGGTCAAATCAACAATGTCGATGGCGATGTCCAGTCGGGTAACCGACAACGTCCAACATATTTGATCGAGATTGTCCTAGGCAAGGCTAGGTTGCTCGATCTCAGTCTCTATCGACTCCTGTATCGAACTATTATTAACAGCTTTATGGCTAGCGAAGTGGGTGTCGCGCTTGGTTCTACGACGTCCTCCCCTGAGCTTCGCTATTTTGTAGCGATCCGCCGCAACCTCTATGAAAGCCAAGCCGACAACTAGCGTGACAGCACCCCAAATCACCATCTTACGTCGTACCCTGCGAGAATTGGATGCAAGCGCTGCCAGTCCGAGCATGATGAGTCCCCCGATGCTGCCCGCAACGGACGCTAATGGTGCGCAGCGCTTCCTACAAGCGAGGCGGATCATGCGCCATGCTGGCTGATCCGGTTGCATGATGGGGCAGGGCAGGCCACCGTCGTCAGGAGCGCATTGGCCGCTCCGCCTGAAGGCACTGCTATAGAACTGGAACGCTGCGTTGGTCGACGAATGACAAAACACGGTGATCTACTCGTTTGCGACCTCAACCTGGATATCGCAGAAAATCCAACTTGGCCCATTTCCATCGTCGCCGTCAGCGGTTCAAGCATATGGTTGACCGCTACGCGGCATCGCTCAGCTATACTTGCCGATTGTGTAATAAAGCATGCTGAATAACAAAGCCGCGGCTCCGGTGTAAAACACGATATCTCTGGCCTTCTCAGACACCTAGTCACTCCCCGAGTCTGGTCGTTGCTGAAACCCTCATGCAGCAACGGCCCACCGTTTGACGAGGAAAAAACATTGCAACACGATCATTACGGAGAGAACAAATGATTGAATGTTACGCAGGGATGCTGCTAGCGACTTGATGCCAGCTCCTTGGGGGAGCAGTTCGGTTCAATCGATACCCCCGGTGATCTGGATACGGGGGATTGGACTGGCAATTTCCACCCCTCGGACGCGCCTCCTCGGGGTTTCCTTACCCTGAGGAGACGCCTTCCTGCTCCCGCTACAACGTCGTAAGAGGGTGCAGGACCAGCTTCTGCTTTCGCCTTCGCGGCGGTTAGACTGGACTAGCGAACAGCACGCGACAGACATTGCCGTTACCACTCACTCAGGTCCCTCGATGGGGTCTTCGCGCCGGCCGCCAATCCTTACAGTGCAGCTTGCCCTAAACGATTCAATGCTGCCATTCATCCGGCTTACCGTCCTACAAAAGGTGAGCAAACCCGTCTGACGATTGTTGCGCCTCGCTCGTGGTCACCAGACGGACGCGCCAGCGGGCACCATAAGCACCTCGCCCGCCATCAGGCCAGATAGGCGGCCGATCCATGCCCGGATCGCTTATTTGGTAACGCTCTGCCAGACGCCTCCCCAATCCTCGGCTGGGGAGAAGTGGCGGAAAGCCTCGACACGCTCGAGGAAAGTCGATGATGGGCCGTCGCCGGGCATGATGCGCAAGCATTCTCCAAACGCCGCCGCCGCCCTGTCCCAGTCGCTCAGACGGTATGCATTTAAAGCCGCCTCGAAAGCGTCACGCAGTTCGAGTTTGGCGGGAGCGACCGTGCCAATTTCGCCGAGCAATTCGAACACGCGCACCGCCTCGAGCTTACCGACGGCGGCAAGCAGGTCAATTTCGCGCGTCTCGATGCGGTGGCGCACCTGCAGCACGGTTGCCTCGTCGGCCAGGATGAGCGTGCCATAGATCTTGTTGGCTCCCTCCAGCCGCGACGCGATGTTGACGGTATCGCCCATTATCGTGAAGTTCTTTGAAGAGCGCGAACCGATCGATCCAATAACGACATCCCCCGTAGCGAGCCCGATCCGGGCCGCCATCACCGGCGCGCCTCGCCGCAGTCCAAGAACTTCGGGCAGTTCTTGCTGCAAGAGCGCCAGCTGCTGCCGTTGGGCCAGCGCGGCGCGGCAGGCGGACACTGCAGGCTCCTCGGCGCTGAAGGGGGGGCCCCAATAGGCCATCACCGCATCGCCAATATATTTATCGATGACACCCTGATGGAGGGCGATCGGCTCGGCGGCATGGGTAAGGTAGCGGTTGATCAGCCGCACCAGCGCCGTCGGCGTTAGCGTCTCGGAGATCGCGCTGAAGTTCTGCAAGTCAGAGAAGAACACTGTCATCTCACGCTTTTCTCCCGCTTCGAGATCCGTCCGGCCGGCGCCGAGCAGCCGATCTACGACCCGCGGATCCATGTAGCTTGAAAAGGTGTCCTTCATCGCCGCCTTGTTGCGTAACTCCTCCACCATTGCGGAAAATGCGCTCGAGAGCAGACCGATCTCGTCGCGCGCGGTTGTGGGCAAGGTTACCTCAAGGTTGCCGCGTCCAACCTCCTGCGCTCCTGCGATCAAGCTGCGTACCGGCATCAGCATGCGCCGCGTCAGCATAAGGGAGATCAGCGAGCCAGCGAAAAACGCGAAAAATGCGAGGCCGAGATTCTCGAGCGAGACG
The DNA here is from genome assembly GCF_037861105.1 of Rhizorhabdus argentea. Lineage (NCBI taxonomy): Bacteria > Pseudomonadati > Pseudomonadota > Alphaproteobacteria > Sphingomonadales > Rhizorhabdaceae > Rhizorhabdus > Rhizorhabdus argentea. Next base: position 7,175 of record NZ_JBANFK010000041.1, on the reverse strand, counting down.
ACGAAGCTGCGCTGCTCGAGTTGATCCAGCCTCGCCTCATCCGCTGCAGCCAAGGCCTCGGCCTCGCTGGTCATTCGCTCGAGCGCGAACAGGACGCGCTTTTCAGTCTCCAGTGCCGTCGTTTGGCGCAAGGCCACCCCGCCTATCGCCGCCGGCCCGGGAGATAGGAACGCCCGAACCGCGTCCCGATACGTAGCATGTTCGCGCCGCACCGTCTCGGTCTCCAGCTGAAGCCGCCCGAGTGCAACGGCCGCCGCCTTCGGGACGTCAGCATTTTCATATTTGCGGATATGGGCGGTCAGTGCGGCAAGACGAGCATCGATCTCCTTATTATATTTTTCGAAGCGACCCAGCTGTTCAGTATGGCGCGTTTCGTCGAGAAGCTGTGGCCCGCCATATCGCATGGCGCGTTCGCTCGCCAGTTCCTCCTCGGCCGTCGCCTGCCCGATTGAATTGATCTCCTTTTTCAGAGGCTCCAACACCTCGACCAACACTGCGCCCTCGCGGGCGACGGCTGCCGACTGAATGAAAGCGTAGATCGCCGCGACGAGCATGATCGCCAGCAGGATCACGCTCAGCCCCACGATCTTTCTGGTGATCGTCAACCGGCCTAGGCGGCGGACGGGCTCATCGGCGTTGAAAGCCCACGTCGCCACTACATTCTCCCTCGAGCCGGCTGCGCGAGGTGACGCTAGGCGACGGCGCTTCGTTGCGCAAGCAGAGCCCAGCCGGCAAATCTGCTCATTGAAAGCTGGCGGAGGGAAGTACCTGTGGCTCAGACCGCCCAAAGCGGCCACTCGACTGCCTTCTGGACGCGCCTGAGCGACACAGTGGCCTCGCGTGAGACTTCGGCCGCTGGTGTTCATAGGGATTGCAAATCAGGCTGAATCCCGCAATCGATGCGGCTTAATGCGGGCCGTTCACCGGCCGTCTGCGACGGTACGAAGCTGCCGTTTACCTACATACCTACGCCAACCCAACCGAGTTGGCGGAAAGCGCCTTCAGCTCAATCCGAATACGGCGCGTATAGTGTCAGCAGCGCAGCCGCCCGTAGAGTTCAACCGCATATTTGATCATCGCTCCGACGCAGTATCGGCCGCTCAGCAACCGAGCCAGCCGTGATGCTTTACCGTGTAGTCCACACAATCTTGTGCAGCACAGGTCAACCCTGCGCTCAAAGTGCGGCCCTAGGTTTCGCCCATCAAGGTCCGGATCGATCTGACGACATGGGGCCGCCTTCCCGGTCGTCAGCACGCGCAGAAGGGCAGGGATCGCCCGAGCGCATTGCCCCGACGGCACGCCCGGCATCTCTGATGCATCGACCGCATGAAGCCAAGAGGACCGCCTTATATGGCCGCAGCAGATAGCGGCGCTGCCACCGTACTGGACGTTGGGACAGGGTATCCGGTCGATGAACCCAATTGCTGCGACAAAGCTCCGCCCCTTCGGGGGAGCTCACGACGCTAATGCCAGGGCACCCAACGCCAAAGAGCCCACCGCTTAAGACCGACTATGCGGCCAAAGGCTTACCTCGCCCTCCACCGTCGTGATACGGTGACGAGAAACCCAGGCCAGGCGACGAGTGCAAACGCCGTCCGGCGATATGGGTGCTCGATCGGCGCTCCGCCTTCACGACCGGGCAACGGCAAAATGATCGCTGCGCGTTAAACGGCGGCATTGATCCGAACGCGTCCCGGTGCGCTTGCTGAGGCTGTGGCGCCCAACAGCTGTCAGATGGGCGAGCGAAGCGGGGGCTGGCGATGATAGATGTACTCTGTGGGGTGTCTTGGGTCGAATGGGCGCTATCACGCAACGATGCGGAGCGTCGACGACGATGCTGCCGTTGCCGGCGCCTACTTGGCCGCTTCCAAGTCATCCTACTTCCACTGCCCGCGGCGCCCCGGCGGGGCCTCGACCCGCAGCCCATCAAGTGGCGGCGTAACCTCCCCAAGGCGCGATATTGCCGAAGTGGAGCGTAATCTCGCAAAAACCGGTGCCGCTCGCCGGCCTAGATGGAGGGCCTACGAGAATATCTGCCGATGAAAGTGTCGGCAGAATTTACAATTTGTGGAAGTTTTTCTGACAGGCTAGTTGAATGACGCCACGAATCAATGTCGAAACGATATTGGCTCGGTTCTTGCTTTCACCATGGATGGGTGTGGTATGCCGGGGTGGAGTAAGTGTGATGAAACTGGGGGAAATGATGTCGCACTCAGCAGATCGCCTTCGACGGCCTCCGAACTCGCGTGGGCGCTTAGTTTCCGCCATGCTGGGCCTACTCGGCGTCGCTGCCGCTGCCGGTGTCGGCGCGACCCCCGCATATGCCACCTACGATCTCACTCAGTTCGTTACCAATGGCGGCTTTGAACAGACGAGCAAGGGACTGGGTCAGATTGGCTATGCCACCCAGGCCATCGGCTGGACCTCGCATCCCTGGGACGTCGGCTATGCCCATGGCACCAATAGCTACAATTATATTATGAACGCTACGACTGCCACTAGCATCGGTTCACCCGCGGACTTTGGCACAATTTGGTTAGCCGGGCCGGGCAATGGCTTCGCTAACAGCCAAGCTGGTACGGGCGGCAATTTTTTTGCCGGCGATGGCCAGTATCACGTTGGCCAACTGACTCAGACGATAAGTGGTCTGATCATTGGGCAAAGCTATACCCTGACGTTTGATTACGCCGGTGCGCAGGTGCGGGGCTATAACGCCGTAACCACACATGCTTGGGATTTCGGTCTGGCCAACGAAGGACTGAATTCCGTAACGCAGACATTGACCAATGGGAGCGGAGGTTTCACCGGTTGGTACACTGCGACTTTCGATTTCGTAGCATCACAGGCCAGCGACACACTCTACTTCATGGCCGCAGGCACGCCAGCCGGACAGCCGCCAATGTCGCTCCTCGACAACGTATCGCTGATCGGCCCCGTGGTTTCGGCTGCCCCTGAACCCGCGACTTGGATGACCATGCTCATTGGTTTTGGCATTATCGGCTTCATCATGCGCGCCCGCAGACCGGGGCTGCTCCGACAGCCAAGTGAGAGCGCCTTCTCCCGGCTCGATTGAATCAGCTCCCGCTGGCTCCGGAAGTCATTTGTTAGGTCCTGATCCTCGATCATGGTCGCTGCGATATCGTTCAGAGCGCGCCTCGGCTAGATGAACGTGCAAGACCACTTTTTTGCTCGTGCTTTATGTCCAACTGCTCATAGTTCGTTAAGGCTGGGGAAATAGAATACAGCGTCACGGAGGATCTACTATTGCCCCGCACACCCTGTAAAAAGCGCCGCCATTCCGTTGAGGAGACCACCATATCTCACGACGGTGGCGCAATAAGGGGGGCTTGCAAACATTGCGGACGCCCGCTTCGACTTACAGTGGGAGGGTGGCACGCGGTCTTCATTCGAGCGGCACCGGCACCCTTCGCTGGGGTGGAGAGGCGCACGCCTCCGCGTGGTACGTTCCGCGATCGAGTGACCTGATTGCATCTTAACCCCTTAATAGCCCGAACGGTCTGCGCATCGCTCTTGCCCTTCTCGCAGTTCTCAGCTGATCCGACGCGGTTGGACCGGTCGACCGAAGTGTGCAGACATAGCTCTGGCACCCGTGAAGGGTTAAGCGGTCGATCGAGCCAAAAGGTCTGACTGGCCAAGGAAGGAACGTGGGGACACCGTCAGACGTTCCTGCGCAGACCTATCGATCGGTGCCAAGCGCAGACGGCAATACGATGTCTTTCCCCGTGATCATCGGCAGCTTCGCGATGCGCCCTGATGCGCAGTTCGTGACGTCGACAGGTGTCGGCTTTGGGTGGAAACGCCCGGCGGCGGCTAGGTGCCGTGATCGGGCCGCGCTCGAATCCCCATTACAAGCGCGGCCCTCACCGAGTCCTTGCGGGCGGACAATGACGAGATAGCCGGCAGGGTTTTCCAAGTGGTTAACGCGCTCGCTTCAGCCGGTTTTCCTGTGCAGGAATTTAGATGGCGGGCGGGAGCGTGTCGCCGGTACGTTGCCGGATAGGTGCGGCCGTGACAGCCGGTCCGAAGGCTTTCGCAACGAAGTACTCGGCGACACGGGGTGAGATCCGCGTCACACGCTGCCAATGTGCAGCAGTGCTAGGCTTCTCGCGCGTAGCCAGCAACCAATTCGACTTCAGCGCGATCACCGAGCACTACGCCTACGCGTTGGTGGAGGCCGGTTGGTGTCACATCGAGAATGGGATCAAAGCCGTCGATCGCCGCGCCACCGGCCTGCTCGATCAGGAAACTCATAGGATTTGCCTCATACATAAGGCGCAGCTTCGCTTTTCCGGGCGACCGGCTATCTGCAGGGTACATGAAGATGCCGCCGCGCTTCAGGATGCGGTGCACGTCAGCCACCATGGAAGCTGTCCAGCGCATGTTGTAATCGTGGCCACAAGGGCCGTGAGCGCCCAGCACACGCTCATCAATAAAGCGCGTTACGGCCGGGGACCATTGGCGTCTATTCGACATATTGATGGCGAACTCGCATTTGCCCTGTGGCATCTGCATATTCGCCTCGGTCATCAGCCAACTGCCGACTTCGCGATCCAAAGTGAATTCGTAGACACCGGTGCCAACGCTCAGCACCAGCAAAGTCTGCGGGCCATAGATGGCATATCCCGCCGCAAGCTGGGCGCGGCCCGGCTGAAGAAAATCGTCTTCCATCACTTCGCGACCGGCGCACGCTTCGGGCGCTCTGAGCACGGAAAAGATTGTCCCTACCGACAAATCAACATCGATATTGCTGGAGCCATCGATCGGATCAAACAGCAGCAAATATTCGCCCTTTGGATAGCGATTGGGGATGCGGTGAAGCGTGTCCATTTCTTCGGAAGCCATCGCCGCCAGATGTCCGCCCCACTCATTGGCGTCCAGGAGTATTTCGTTCGCGATTACATCAAGCTTCTTCTGCACTTCGCCCTGGACATTCTCACTCTCCAGGCTTCCCAGGACTTCGCCAAGTGCACCCTTACTCACTGCATGGCTGATCGTCTTGCACGCGCGTGCGACCGTTTCGATCAGGAGGCGCAGCTCCGGAGCGAGCACGCCCGCCTCTCGCTGTTGCTCGATCAAAAATCGGGTCAAGGTAGTGCGCGTCATCAGGTCGCCTTAGATTGAAGGGGATCGGCATATGGAGCCAGACTGGTGGAGAGAGCCCTATCCGTAAACCGGCCGAACGTTTAGCGAATTCGAGCGTCGGAGTGCTTCTAGTACCGACCAGCCCTCGATGCCGATAGCCTGCGCGACGCCGAGCTTGCGCATCAACGCTGCCACTTCGAAGCCAAGCTCGATGACCACTGGAGAGATCCTGGGGTACGGCAACCGCTGCCTGGAAAGACCTGCGGCGCAAGCGGCAGGCTTACGATGGTGCGCGATCGAGTAAGGTGCGAATTATGGCCTCGGTCTTGAGAACAGTCCAGCAGCTTTAATAGCCTGCAGGGAAAGCGAACGGTCTGTCGATGCGATTTTCGCAACTGTAAGCAGGACCATGGCGAACATCCAACGGCTGGGTTGATTGACCTGTCCGGTGAACGCCGCGTGGTCCTCCTAATTCGATCGACCGCCGACGCGCTGCGTACGCGTTACCATAACGGTCGATATCAAGCTGACGGCATGCGAGCCGTTTGCTGCCGTCACGCAATAGGCGGTCAGCGAGGCGTACGATCGCATGGAAGGCATCGACACCTCGACCGCCCTGTGCGGTATCTGAGGTTCGTCTATAGCGTAGCCGCGCTGAGAGCGCCTCGTCCACCCCAGCAGGATGGCGGCGCCGTCGGGGGGATCGACGTGATCATAGTCGGATAAGCCTGCCGGTTTCGGCGAGTTTGGCCGTTCGCCTAGCTGATCACCGCAACTACCAGCGCGCCGAGCATGAGCAGGCCAGCGGCTCTGGTGGGAGTTCACTTCCTCAGCCAGGCAAACGATCGCAGGCACGCAAATATCACCAGCGGCCAGAACAGCGAGTGGATGATATCAGCGGACGTGTCGGGCCAGCGCCATGAGCCTTTCGCCGCTCGATCGAGAACCTCGTTAATGGCCTCCAGGCTGATCAGGACGATAGGGGGTCGCACGTCGCGAAGTGGTTGCCGGAATAGCACAGCGCTGCCCAACCATATGGCCATGCCCACATATAGATGCGCCGTTTTGTCGCCGCCGAAACTGAGCGCGACCCGCCACATGGCAGCATCATAAAACTGAAAAACGTTCAAGCCTGCTCCGCCAGCGCAGCCGCGATCATGTAATCCCAGATCTCACCAGCATCGCTCGCATTCGTCATGCAGCAGCCGACCGGAATGTTTGCGCCCGCCTTGGTCATTTGTGCCGTCGGCTGACGCATCGCAGCGATGATCTCACGAGCTTGGCCGGCCAACTGCTGCCAATCAGCCGGCGTGCCAGCCTGAACGGCAAGGGTGTGGCTCATCCGCTCTACGACGCCGTCACCGCTCATTCGAGCGGCCCTGCTCCACCATTCGCCGATTAGCCTCTGGAGGCGGCATCCCGGCACCGTTCGCAAAGGCCTGGATCCCAGCCGTCAGCTGCGGCGGAGATCGAAAGGCCAGAACAGAATCTTTGCCCGTCGCCAGCCGATCCTGAGCCTCAGGTAATACTTCTTCTGTTGTCGCCATGCGGACAAGGTATTACCTAAAATGCGCACGGTGCAAGGGCAATCCTCTGCACCCAACCTGGCCGCACGAGCAAACCGGATCGCTGTAGCTTCCCGCAGCCTATACCGGGCGCTGCCGGCCACCGCACGAGCATGTTTTTACCTCCGGTATCGTGCAAAATGCCAGACGCTCGATTTGTGACCATCTGTCGGCTCCGCTGAGGGTCAAGCAATAATATCGCGCCCGAAAAGCTTTCCCCGCGCGTTGCGCCAGCGGCCATCGCGAGGGTGCGGACTTTTGCCATCATCGAGGAGTACGGACCGAAATCCCGGAGATCCTCGAGAGAAAACAGGCGAACCGAAAATCAGATGATCACGGCCTAGTTACCGCCTTCGGCGAGGTTCTGGCGATGCACCGTCCTCCGGAAACCGCGAAGAACGAACGAGTTGAACCGCTGCGGATCTAATCAGGGCTTGCCAACAGCCCGCTGCGCCGCAACATCGTTCCACCCGCCGCTTCTGGAGGCCATGCGCTTCATGTCTTCTT
>NZ_JBANFK010000040.1:0-14882 GCF_037861105.1 Rhizorhabdus argentea | reverse complement strand
GTTCGTCAACGGCGCCGCGCTTGCCGTTGATGGCGGATATACCGCATGTTGAACGCACAGCGATCGGTGCAGCGGCCATGCAGGACTCCGGTTTCACGGTTCGCCGCCGACGCCGCCCATGTTTCGCAGCCATTTTGAACGCGAGTTTTCCGGAGCAGCGATCTCACCGCCGGAAGGAGCGTGCCGTGAAGAAGGAGCACGTGGCGTTGGTGCTGAAGCAAGGTGGAGGCAGGCGGGTCGGCGCTGGGACTGAGCAGCTGTTCTGCCGAAGGGGGCCGGTTTGCCTCGGTTAAGGCATCTCTCAACGGCAGTAAAAAATCACCTCCACAATGTGTATGGGAAACTCGAGTCGGGAACAAAATTTCCTTGGCCAGATTGCTGAACTAGCGATTACTTAATGGAGAAAACCAAAATGATATCGGAGAGCTCAATCACGGATCGTCTTGGCATTCAGGACCTCGTCAACAAATATGCCCTGTATATCGACAGGCATCGGATCGAAGAGTGGGTGTCGCTCTTTACCCCCGACGGGATTTTGGATGAGAGCGAGTTCGGATTCGGAACTAATGTCGGGCACGACAGCATACGGGCTTATGGCCTCACTCTGAAGGATTCTGTAACCTATGCGCTGCACCACATAACCACCGCCGTGATAGAGGAGCTCAACGAGACCGACGCGTTTGGAACGGTCTTCTCAATCGTCGAGGCGCGTCTCAAGAATGGCTTCCACGCCAGCTATCACGTCGTGAATGACGACCATTATGTGAAGGTCGGCGGCAAGTGGCTTCTTAAAGCACGTGTCCAGCGCAAGACTTTCGAGCCGATGGTATTTGCCAACCCAGAAAACGTCCCTGCCTAGGAACGGCGGTAGTATCTGATACATATGTGGACGCCCGCTATGCCAAGGGCTTTCTTGTCAGGATGGGTTGATCGGTTGCTTTCATATGCCGAGCCTGTTTGTGCGGCGCTATGGCCGCTGGCCCCGTCCGCGATCCAGAGATATATGCCATTCGACATATGGTGTGGGATAAACGCCAGCGATAGAAACGCTTAAGCAGTAGATTGCCACCGTTGATCAATGGTGGCGATCGTTCTATTGGTCAGGAGCGGAATACAAGACTGATTGTCAGTGTCTGCAGGGAGGGATGGATAAATGGCTCCTGCGCAGCATCCATGGCCACAGCACGGTGGTCGCAAGGCAGCATGAAAACCCGCATAAAAAAAGTCGCAAAAAGTGTATGAAGAGGGGAATGATATGAAAACGAGTTTTAAAGCCGCGCTTCTGGTCGGTGCCTCTGGACTGCTGTCCACAGTCGCCGCCGCTCCTGCTTTTGCGCAGGACGCACCGGTCGCCGCCGCGACAGACACCGGTGGAGACATCATCGTCACGGCGCAGCGCCGGACCGAGCGCCTCCAGGATGTGCCGCTGGCCATTTCAGCCATCTCAGCTCAGACTGCGCAGCAGCTCGATCTGCGGAACGTGCAGAGCCTGAAGATGATCCTGCCCAACACCGATTTCGCGATCTCCAGCGGCTTCCTCGCATTGTTCATCCGCGGCATCGGCGTGCCCTATTCGAACCCTGGTCTGGAATCGTCGGTTTCGGTCTATATCGACGGCGCGTATTTTCCACGTACGGGCGGCGTCAATTCACTGCTCAGTGTCCTTGACCCCGGCACGATCGAGGTGCTCCGCGGTCCCCAGGGAACCCTGTACGGAAAGAACGCCACGGGCGGTGTGCTTCGGATCAACAGCGCCGATGCCACCGACAAGTTCGAGGGGCGCATCGCCGGCGAATATGGCCGCTTCTCCCATAAGCAGATGGAAGGCATGCTGAACCTGCCGGTGACGGATACGCTGGCCGTGCGCCTCGCGGGCCGTTACCTCAACGAAAACGGCTTCATCACGAACCTCTACGACGGTCGCAAGTTGGGCGCCGCCAACAACTTCACCCTGCGTGGCCGGTTCAAATGGGATGCCAGCGAACTCCTGACCATCAAGGGCGGCATCGAATGGCAGCAGAGCAAAGCCCGCAGCCAGGTCGAAAAGCTCGGACGGGGATCGCCTACCTGCTTGGTGTGCGACCTGCATCCCGTGACTGCGCCGGGCTTCTACGAGGCAAACGAGGATCTGGACGAGCCTTTTTTCAACCGGCTGTTTCGGACCGACCTGCACGTGAACCTGCATCTCGGCGAGTTCGAAGTGAGCAGTCTCACCGCCTATTTCAATAATCTCAGCCGGCAATATGCCGACACTGATGCGACGCCCTATCCCAGCTTCAACTTCCTCGTCCCCCGCAATGGCGGAACGACCTTCCAGCAGGACCTTCAGGTGACATCGCACATCGGCGACCGCTTCACCTATATTGCGGGTGCCAGTTATATTCGCGACAAGCGCTACATCGACATCGCCCTAGCCGGCACGGACTATGGCGTCGCGCCGCTCGATACCCAGAGCTATCGGAGCAACAGCGACGCCTTGACGACCACCTTGTCGGTGTTCGCCGAGGGCACGTACAAGCTCACCGACCAGATCAAGCTAACCGCGGGTGGCCGCTACACCAGTGACAAGCGCGACTTCGACGTGACCAACGGGCCACTCATCATCGCCAACTTTTTCGGCCCGGCGGCCTATCATCAGTCCGCCAAATTCCATGCCTTCACGCCGCGTTTCGTGCTGGCCTGGGACAATGGGCCGACGAACATCTATTATAGCTATACGCGCGGCTTCAAGGCGGGTGGTTTCAACTCGCCCGCCATTTTCCAGGCTGCCCCCATCAAGCCCGAGAAGGCTGGCGGTCATGAAATCGGCATGAAGAATTCGCTGTTGGGTGGAAAGCTCCATACCAACACCGCCGTGTTCTACTATAAGAACAAGGGCCTGCAGCAGCAGGTCACCGACGCGTCGCATGGTGGCAGCTTCGTGCAGAATACCGGCGCGGCCGAGGGCTATGGCGTGGAATTCGAGGTCAACGGCAATCCGATGGAAGGCGTGAACATCGGCGGCGCGGCTTCCTATCTTCATGCCCAATATAAGAGCTATAAGAATGCATCGGTGAACTGCTTCGATCCGACGAAATTCCCGACGCTGAGCGGCTGCGCCATAGATCTGTCGGGCACGGTCGTGCCGCACGCCCCGCACTTCACGGCTTCGGTCCACGGCAGCTACACCTTCGCCGTCGGTGACTGGAGCGCGAACGTAGCGGGAGTCGGGCAATATCGTTCGCACTTCCTGTTCTGGCCAGGCGCGGGCGGTAATGTCGGCTTTGACCAGCAAAAGGGCTATTTAGTCGCCAATTTCTCCGGCTATGTCAGCCCTCCTAGCGGCAAGCTGCGCGTCGGCTTCTATCTGGATAACGCCTTCAATAAGCGGTATGCGGACCTTCGTACGACGAACCAGCCCTATAATTTGCAGCTCAGTCCCGCCAAGCCACGGACCTATGGTGCTCGCGCGGAAGTCACCTTCTGATAATGATGGAGCGGGTCACACGGGCATGTCCCGTGAGATCCGCTCCGATCCTTTCGAGACAAGTCTAATTTCGCGTCGAAATATTACGACTGTTTAGCTGACTGACGGCATAGTGTTCGCGCAAAAGGTCCGTACGCCAAACTGAACCGCCGACGTAATAAGTACAGGCACGTCAGTAACAAATAAAAATGCGACATTGATTGTTAATCGTATCGATGATTAAGGCGCCGGCGGTGTGAGGTTGAAGGCTGTCGACGGCTTCATCCGGCGTCGACACAAGGTAATTGCTACCGTACTGGCTCGATACGAGCGGCGGATCGCACAACAGCAGCACGGGCGAGCGATTGCCGCTCCTCAGATAGATTTGTCCGGCAACACGATCAGAAATTTCAACAATGGAGGCGGCATGCGTATCGGAATTTGGTGCGGAGGCATTGGTGATAGTGCTAACCCGGAATGGATGCGGGTGGCGGCACAGACCGCCGAAAATTCCGGATTTAGTTCGTTGTGGTTAGGCGAACACACGGTTTTATTTGATAGCTATCCATTATCTCGATCGCACTCGAAGAACGAGGACGAAAAAAAAGGCGGCTTCGAAGGCGACGCCGCCATTCCCGTTCCCACGACGCCTATCGTCGATCCGCTGACGACGCTTGCATGGCTGGCGGCGCAGACCCGCTCGATCGAGCTTGGCACGAGCATCGTCATCCTGCCGCAGCATAATCCTGTGATCCTCGCCAAGAGCACGGCTACTTTGGATCTTCTGTCGAACGGCCGCGTCGCGCTCGGGGTGGGGATGGGATGGTCCGTGGAAGAATATCAGGCCTGTGGCGTACCCTGGTCGGGACGCGGCCGGCGCATGGATGAATATATTCTCGCCCTCCGATCTCTCTGGGGAGAGGGCGCATCGACTTTTGAGGGCGAAACTGTCAATTTCACCAATGCCTATAGCTTTCCTAAGCCTGTTCAACGCCATGTCCCTATAGTGATGGGCGGCGAAAGCGAGGCGATGATGCGTCGGATAGCGCGCTATGGTGATGGATGGCTCGCATTCAATATGCCGACTGACGAGGCGCCTAAAGCTGTTCGCAAGTTGCATGACTGGACGCGCGAAAACGGGCGTGATCCATCCGCACTTCGGCTCATAGTCGCGGTATTCAACGGAACCACGGCGGATGACATGTGCAGGTATCGTGATGCCGGCTTTACGGAGTTCTATTTGATAGCCGCCAACGATATTTCGGCGGACGTCGCTGCTTTACCCGCTGATATCGATCGCTTCGCCGATCGGTTCGTGAATGTCGCAGCGAAACTTTAACATCGGGATGTCCGGTCAAGGGGGATAACCGCGCCTGGGAAAGATAGAGGCTAACCCCCGGCGCGGGCATCCTGGATTTGTTGAATTTCTCACCTGGATAGTGCCTCGTCTAGGTGAGAGAGCGTTAGTATCGCGACTGAAAATCAGTCTGTATATTTGAGGATGGCAGGGCGACACACAGAGATGCTGCCACTTTGATGGCGTGATCCGTCGAGCGGGGGCGGCGAGATGATGTCGTCGCGCAGAAACGGATCTGCACGTAGGCGGGCAGGTATCCGATCCAGGAGATGCGGGGAATGGATTGATCTCCCCACCGGGCACGGATTGCCAAGATCGAATCCCGCTGACAGGAGCGGGCGCAAATTGGAAGGAGAGATGCAGGTGTACAAAACGAAGGCTGTGATGCAGGCAGGTTATGTGGTTGATGACCTGGACGCCGCAATGAAAAACTGGCTGAAACTGGAGCAGACGGGGCCATTTTTCGTCATGCGCGACGCTTCTCCCGAACATCTTCTTTACCGTGGCAAGCCCGCAGACCTGCTGATGGATATTGCCATTTGCCAGGCTGGCCCCATTCAGGTCGAGCTGATTCAGCCTAGAATATCGACGCCGAACGTTTATCGCGATGAGGCGCCCGCCGCTGCGCAATTCTTTCACCATCAATGTTACGTGACTGACGATCTGGACGCTGTGCACGCGAAGTTCATCGCGATGGGTATAGATATCGCACAGGAAGCGGACACGGGCGGAATTCGCTTTACCTATTTCGACACACGAAAGTTGATCGGCTGTTATACAGAAGTTGTTCAGCGCGGCCAGGTTTTTGGGGGGATGTGCAAAATGATTGCCGATGCCGCCGTGGATTGGGACGGATCCAACCCTATTAGATCTTTGGCTTAGCCGTTTTATGAACAAAGAATATGATTCGAAGTAATAGACGAGCACAATGATGAACGTTTTGTTCGTCAGGACAACGGCACAGATTTGGGGTTGTGGGTCAAGAAGGATTTGGGTCTGGTCGTGGTGACGAAGGAACGAAGATGAGGCCCAAATCTTTTCTCGGCGGAAGGCAAGATCCGGATCGTGCTCGATGCTTTCGCGGCGAGGACAGCATCGCCGAACTGTGCCGCCGAGGAAGGTATCGCTCAGGGCCTCTATCATAAGGCCTTGGCGCGGGTGGCCGTAGACGGCGGCTTTGATCACTGATCTGCGGGCCTTCCGAAGAGGAGGTGGCGCATCGTTTGATAGCTCAGGAGCAGTTCGGTTTTGTAGGTAGCCTCACCCAGATACCGGCGGCGTCCATTTTTATGCGAAACCTATGCGATCTGACGGCAATGCGTCTCGCATTTCAATGCCGGTAAGGCCTATTTGCCCATCCTCTCGTGCGATTGTCGCGCCTTTCGGCTGCGGCCACCCACGTCGTCGAAAGGATCATCATGCTGAACTTCGGTGCTCACCGACAACCGCCGAGCATTCCGCCCGCCGTCCCAATCGCGGTGACGCGTTGATGGAGGACTTTGTCTGGGTTGCCGCGATGCTCGGGCTACTTGCCGCAACGCTCGCTTATGTCCGCCTGTGCGAACACGCGTGAGGACCTCGCCATGACCATGGACCTCTGGCTCGCCGCGATCACCGCGGGCGGGCTTCTCCTTTACCTCGTGGCCGTGCTCGTCCGGCCCGAACGCTTCTGATCGAACCGACGCCATGACCATCCAAGGCTGGATCCTTATCGTCGCCTTCGTCGCCATCCTTCTCGCGCTCACCAAGCCGATGGGTAAGTGGCTGTTCGCCCTCTATGAGGGCCGCCGCACGCCGTTTCACGCCGTGCTGGGGCCGCTCGAGACGGGCTTCTACAAGCTGGCCGGCATCGATCCCGCCGCCGAGCAGAGTTGGCGCCGCTACGCGGTCCATATGCTCATCTTCAATGCGGTGCTGATGCTGTTCACCTATGCTATCCTGCGGTTGCAGGGCGCGCTGCCGCTTAATCCGCTTGGACTTCCCGGCAATAGCGGCCATCTCGCTTTCAATACCGCGGTGAGCTTCACCACCAACACCAACTGGCAGAGCTATGGCGGCGAGTCGACGATGTCGAATCTCAGCCAGATGCTAGGCCTCACGATCCACAATTTCCTGAGCGCGGCGACTGGCATCGCGCTAGCTTTCGCGCTGTTCCGCGGCTTCGAGCGGCGCCAGGCCAACAGCATTGGCAATTTCTGGACAGATACCACCCGCATCACGCTCTATCTGCTGCTGCCGATCTGCATCGTCTACGCGCTCGTGCTCATCGCCAATGGCGTGCCGCAGACGCTGGTCGGTTCGGTCGATGTCTCGACGCTTGAGGGGGGCAAGCAGACGCTCGCGCTGGGGCCGGTTGCCTCACAGGAAGCGATCAAGATGCTCGGCACCAATGGCGGCGGCTTCTTCAACGCCAATTCGGCGCACCCGTTCGAGAATCCGAACGCCTTCACCAATCTGCTGCAGATGCTGTCGATCTTCACGATTGGCTTCGGACTGACCTGGTGCTTCGGCAAGGCCGTTGGCAACACCCGCCAGGGCTGGGCGATCCTGTCGGCAATGCTGATCCTGTTCCTTGCTGGCACGACGATCGTCTACTGGCAGGAAGCGGCCGGCAACCCCGTCCTCCACGGCCTCGGCATCCCCGGCGGCAATATGGAGGGCAAGGAAGTCCGCTTCGGCATTGTCGCGTCGTCGCTCTTCTCGGTGATAACGACCGCCGCATCGTGCGGCGCGGTCAACGCGATGCATGACAGCTTCACTCCGCTTGGCGGCATGATCCCGCTGTTCAATATCCAACTGGGCGAGATCGTCGTCGGCGGCGTCGGCGCTGGTATCTACGGCTTCCTGCTCTTCGCGATCCTCGCGGTGTTCGTCGCCGGCCTGATGGTCGGGCGTACCCCCGAATATGTCGGCAAGAAGATCGAGGGCCGGGAGGTCAAGCTCGCGGTGCTGGCGATTGCCGTGCTGCCGCTGATCATCCTCGGCTTCACAGCGATCAGCTCGGTGCTGCCGGCGGGTCTGGCGGGTCCCCTAAACAAGGGGCCACACGGCTTCTCGGAGATCCTCTACGCCTTCACGAGCGGGGTCGGCAACAACGGTTCGGCCTTTGCCGGTCTCAGCGCCAACACGCCCTATTATGATGCGATGCTAGGCGTCGCGATGTGGATCGGCCGCTTCTTCGTCATCGTGCCGATGCTGGCAATCGCCGGCTCGCTCGCCGCAAAGAAGCATATTCCGGAATCGACGGGATCCTTCCCGACCACCGGCGGCCTGTGGGTCGGCCTGCTCGTCGGCATTATACTCGTCCTGGGCGGCCTGACCTTCCTGCCGAGCCTCGCGCTCGGCCCGATCGCCGATCATCTGATGATGACCGGCGGCACCCTGTTCTGATCGGGGCCAGCACCATGAGTCGCACCACAACCCAATCCCTGTTCACGCCCGAGCTGATCGGCCCGGCGGTCGGGGACGCCTTCCGCAAGCTCGATCCCCGCGAGCTTATCCGCAACCCCGTCATGTTCACGACCGCGGTCGTGGCGTTGCTGCTGACTGTCCTGATGGTCGTCGGTCATGATGGCCTCACCACCGGCTTCAAGCTGCAGCTTGTCATTTGGCTGTGGTTGACCGTTCTTTTCGGCACCTTCGCCGAAGCGCTCGCAGAGGGGCGCGGCAAGGCGCAGGCCGCTTCGTTGCGCGCCACCAAGGCCGAACTCACCGCGACTCGCGACAATGGCGAGAAGGTCTCGGCGAGCCAGCTCAAGTCGGGCGACCTGGTGCTTGTCCAGACAGGCGAGCTGATCCCGGCCGATGGCGAAGTCTTCGAAGGTGTCGCCTCGGTCAACGAGGCGGCCATCACCGGCGAAAGCGCGCCCGTCATCCGCGAGGCGGGCGGCGACCGCTCCGCCGTCACTGCAGGCACACGGGTCATCTCGGACCATATCAAAGTCAGGGTCACCGTCGATCCGGGCCAGGGCTTCCTCGACCGCATGATCGCGCTCGTCGAAGGCGCCGAGCGCCAGAAGACCCCGAACGAGATCGCGCTGACGATCCTGCTCGTTGGTCTGACGATCATCTTCCTGATCGCTGTTGGCACGATCCCGGGATTCGCGATCTATGCCGGCGGTTCGATTCCCGTCGCGATGCTTGCAGCGCTCCTCATTACGCTCATTCCGACGACAATCGCGGCGCTACTGTCCGCAATCGGTATCGCGGGCATGGACCGTCTGGTCCGCTTCAACGTGCTCGCCAAGTCGGGTCGCGCCGTCGAGGCGGCGGGCGACATCGACGTGCTGTTGCTCGATAAGACGGGAACGATCACGATCGGCGATCGTCAGGCAACCGAGTTCAGGCCCGTTACCGGCACCCAGGTTGGCGAACTCGCCGAAGCAGCGTTGCTCGCCAGCCTAGCCGACGAGACGCCTGAAGGCCGCTCGATCGTCGCGCTGGCCAATGCGTTATTTGGAGTAGAACTGACTGCTCTCCCCGGCGATGCCGAGGTCATCGCGTTTACTGCCCAGACCCGTTTGTCCGGGGTAAAAATGGAAGGCTCCGTAATCCAGAAGGGCGCCGTGGATTCGGTCTTCAAAGCCAATCCTGGGTCGGGCGAATGCGTCGCGGCGACCGAACTTCGCAGAGTAACCGATGAGATCTCGCGCGCGGGCATGACTCCGCTCGCGGTCGTCAAAGATGGTCGTATCCTGGGCGCAATAGCGCTCAAGGACATCGTGAAGGCCGGCATCCGTGAACGCTTCGGCGAGTTGCGCAAGATGGGCATCCGCACGGTGATGATCACCGGCGACAACCCTCTGACCGCAGCCGCGATTGCTGCCGAGGCGGGGGTCGACGATTTCCTCGCCCAGGCGACCCCCGAGGACAAGCTCGAGCTGATCCGTAAGGAACAGCAGGGCGGCCGGCTCGTCGCGATGTGCGGTGACGGCACCAACGATGCGCCGGCGCTGGCGCAGGCCGATGTCGGCGTGGCGATGAACACCGGCACGCAGGCGGCGCGCGAGGCCGGCAACATGGTCGATCTCGACAGCGATCCGACCAAGCTGATCGAGGTCGTGGGCCTCGGCAAGCAGCTGCTCATGACCCGCGGCGCGCTGACCACCTTCTCGGTGGCCAACGATGTCGCCAAATATTTCGCGATCATCCCCGCGATGTTCATCGTCCTCTATCCGGGGCTCGCGGTACTCAACGTGATGGGGCTGGCGACCCCGCAATCGGCGATCCTGTCGGCAATCATCTTCAATGCGCTGGTTATCCCGCTGCTCGTCCCGTTGGCGCTCAAGGGCGTCAGATACCGGCCGATCGGCGCTGGACCGCTGCTGGCGCGCAATCTTGCCGTCTATGGTCTTGGCGGCCTGATCGCGCCCTTCATCGGCATCAAGCTGATCGACATCGCCGTGAACGGCCTCGGTCTGGCTTAGGAGTAAAGGATATGGGTAATGATTTTACATCCGCGCTGCGCCCGGCGATCGTTCTGACGGTCCTGTTCGCGCTGCTCCTGGGCTTCGCCTATCCGCTGCTGATCCTCGGCGTCGGCCAGACGGTCTTCCCCGTCCAGGCCAATGGCAGTCTCGTTCGTGAGGGCAACAAGGTCATCGGCTCGACCGTGATCGGGCAGGCTTTCACCAGTGACCGCTATTTCCAGACCCGCCCCTCGGCCGCGGGCAAGGGCTATGACGGCCTGGCCTCCTCGGGCTCCAACTATGGCCCCGCGAGCCAGGCCCTCATCGACCGCGTAAAAGCCGATGTAGACAAGGCGCGTGCTGCTGGCGTGAGCGGCGCGATTCCCGTCGATCTGGTCACCGCATCTGGTTCGGGACTTGACCCGGATCTATCGCCGGCCGCGGCGCTTGCGCAGGTTCCTCGCGTCGCGAAGGCGCGCGAGTTGCCCGAGCTCAAGGTCCGTGTGCTGGTCGAAAGTGCTATCGAGCAGCCGATCCTCGGGTTGTTGGGCGAGGAACATGTCAACGTCTTTGCGCTCAATCGACAGCTCGATGCCATCGGCGCTAAACCTGCGCGGTGAACGAGCGACCGACCGAGAGCGACAGGCCCAAACCAGAGGCCTTTCTGCGTCAGGCGGCGCAGGAAGGCCGTGGCCGTCTGAAGGTATTTCTCGGAGCGGCCCCCGGTGTCGGCAAGACCTACGAGATGCTGACCGACGGCATGCAGCGCAAGCGCGCCGGCGTGGACGTCGTAGTCGGGGTGGTCGAGACCCATGGCCGTAGCGAAACCGAGGTGCTGACCCGCGGGCACGAGATCATCGCGCGACGCGACGTCGCATATCAGGGCCGCACGCTGGCCGAGATGGACATCGACGCGATTCTAGCGCGTCATCCCGGGCTCGTGCTTGTCGATGAGTTGGCGCACAGCAATGCGCCAGGGTCGCGGCACCCGAAGCGCTATCAGGATGTCGAGGAACTGCTCGTCGCCGGCATCGACGTCTATTCGACGATCAACATCCAGCATATCGAGAGCCTCAACGATGTCGTCGCGTCCTTCACCAAGGTGCGCGTTCGCGAGACGGTCCCGGATCGCGTACTCGAGATGGCTGAGATCGAGGTGGTCGACATCCCGCCCGACGAGCTGATCGAGCGTCTCAAAGAGGGCAAGGTCTACATCCCCGATGAGGCGAGTCGGGCGCTCAATCATTTCTTCTCGAAATCGAACTTGTCGGCGCTGCGCGAACTGGCCTTGCGTCGAGCAGCCCAATCGGTCGATGCGCAAATGCTGGATTATGTCCGCGCGCATGCCCTTGCCGGCAGTTTCGCCGCAGGCGAACGTGTAATCGTCGCGGTCAGCGAACTGCCCGACGCACCTGGGCTGATCCGGGCCGCCAAACGCCTCGCCGACGCCCTGCGGGCGCCCTGGACCGCACTCCACGTTGAAACCCCGCGCACCAGCGGACTCGCCGCCACCGACCGTCAGCGGCTCAACCAGTCCATGGCGCTCGCGGCGCAACTGGGTGCCGCGACCGCCACGATCCCGGCGCAGAACGTGGTTGAGGGCCTATCGGCCTTTGCGCGCGAAGCACGCGCGACCCAGATCGTCGTCGGCAAATCGTCGCGGCCCTGGTGGTTTGAGATCCGCCACGGCTCGGTTGTCGATCAGCTCGTTCGGGAGCTCACCGACGTTGCGGTCCATGTCCTCCCCGCCGAACGGGAGGGCACGCCAGCGCTGCGCACCCGCGCGCACGCGAAAGGACACCGCACCAAGCCCGGCGACTATGCGTTGTCGCTGCTGATGGTGGCCGGAGTGACCGCGATCGGCCTCGCGCTTGGCGCGGTGCTCGATATCGCCAATATTGCGCTTCTCTACCTGCTACCGGTGATGATGGCGGCGAGCCTCTATGGGCTGCGCGCCGGGCTGTTCGCCAGTTTTGCATCTTCGCTTGCCTATAATTTCTTCTTCCTGCCGCCAACGGGCACTCTCACGATCAACAACCCCGAGAATGTGATCACCATCGTCGTGCTGCTGTCGGTGGCGCTGGTGACCAGCCAGTTCGCCGCCCGCATCCGCGCACAGGCGGATCTCGCCACATCGAGCGCCCGGCTCAACGCGGCGCTTGCTGGCTTCTCGCGGCAGCTGACCACGATCGCCAGCGACGAAGAGTTGATGCAGGCCATCTGCGCCGAATTGGCACGCCTGTTCGATGCGCGCGCTTGCGTGCTGACGCCGTCGGACGATGGTCCTCAGCTTCGGGCCGCATGGCCGCCTGAGGACAAGTTAGCTCATATGGAACACGCCGCCGCGCAATGGTCGATGGATAAAGGCACGCCCACGGGGCGGGGCTCGGATACGCTCACCGGATCGGACTGGCTGTTCTATCCGATGAAGACGGCGCGCGGCGTGCGGGGAGTCATCGGGCTTGCGCGTGACGATGGCTCCGATCCCGTGCCGTCCGACAAAGTGTCGCTGCTGCTCAGCCTGACCGATCAGGCGGCGCTGGTACTCGAGCGCATGCAGCTCGCCGACGAGATGCGCGACGTTGCCGAACTCAAGGAACGCGACCGGCTGCGCGCGGCGCTGTTGTCGTCGGTAAGCCATGACCTGCGCACTCCGCTCACGGCGATCATCGCGGCAGCGAACGAGATGCGCCGGGGCAGTTCACCGGGCCTGATCGATACGATCGAGGCCGAGGCCCAACGCCTCAACCGCTTCGTCGCCAACCTCCTCGACATGGCGCGAGTCGACGCCGGCGTCCTGCGCCTCAACATTGAGCCGACCGATCTCACCGATGCAATCGCAAGCGCGGTCCATGACACGCGCGGCGCGCTCGCCGGGCATCACATCGCGTTGAGTGTGTCGCCCGGCCTGCCGCTTGTCCGGGTCGACGCGCAGCTGTTCCATCACATCCTGATCAACCTGCTCGACAATGCCGGTCGCTATGCCGACCCAGGTACGTCGATCCGCATCGAGGCGGCCCGCCGGCCGGGTGAGCTCGTCCTGTCGCTGCTCGACACCGGCCCCGGCCTGCCACCGGGACGCGAGGAGGAGGTGTTCCAGACCTTCGCCCGCTTCGAGGGATCCGACCGGTCAAAGGGGGGGACCGGCCTCGGCCTCGCCATCGTCAAGGGCTTCGCCGACGCGATGGGCCTCGGCGTGACGGCCGCGAACCGCGCCGATAAGACTGGGGCCTGTTTCAGCATCCGCTTCCCCGAGAACAGCCTCGTGCGGGAATTCGACCAGGAGAAGATCCTTTGATCCGCGCCAAGGTGCTCGTCGTTGACGACGAGCCGCATATCCGCAGGCTCCTGCGCTCGACACTCGAGCGCAATAACTACGATATCGCCGAGGCGGCGAATGCGCGCGAGGCGATGACGGCGCTGGCGGACGCGCCCGATATCGTCCTGCTCGACCTGGGGCTGCCCGATCGCGACGGGATGGAACTCGTGCCGCTGATCCGCAAGAATTCGAAGGCGACCTTGCTTGTGGTCTCGGCGCGCGATGCCACCGACCAGAAGGTGACCGCGCTCGATTTGGGCGCCGACGATTATGTCACCAAGCCGTTCGACACCGAGGAGCTGCTCGCGCGGATGCGCGCTGCGCTGCGCAACCGGATGAGCGCCGGCGGCGCCCAGTTGGCGGTCAAGGTCGCCGACCTGGAGATTGATCTCGTGAATCGGCGCATTCACAAGAAGGCGAGCGAAGTTCACCTGACGCCGAAGGAATATGGGGTGCTGGCCGCGCTTGCCCGCTTTCCCGGTCGCGTCATCACCCACGACCATCTGCTGAAGAGCGTCTGGGCGAACGAATATGAGCGGCATGTCGAATATCTGCGGGTCGTCATCCGCAATCTGCGCCAGAAGCTCGAGGATGACGTCAGCCGGCCCGCGATCATAGTCAATGAGTTGGGGGTGGGTTACCGTCTGATGGGTGCTGACATCTAAATTTCGACCTTGCTGCCGAGTTCGACGACACGGTTCGTCGGCAGCTTGAAAAACTCCATCGCACTCTGCGAATTGCGCATCATCCAGGCGAACAGCTCTTCTTCCTGCCGCCTTATCCGCCCGATCTGAACCCGATCGAACAGGTCTTCTCCAAACTCAAAAGGCTTTCTGCGAAAGGAAAATGCCCGAACCGTAGAAGCCACATGGAAACGGATCGGCAAGCCCCTCGATCGCTTCCAACCCGAGGAGTGCCGCAATTATATCGCTAATGCCGGATATGCATCGTTCTAAACCGGAACGACTTTATCGCTTTTCGAAGTGATAGAGGGCCTCCTCTCTTCATTGTCAAAGCCGCGCGAGGTCGGCAGCCGGGATGGAAGTGTCAGAACGATGGCTCTGTGAGCGGGTTATCATCCCCCGTGCAGAGAGGGACCCAATGCCAGAGTAAGCGAGAGTGGACGGAACGACCAATCTTCTAAGGCGAAACCATAGTCGCATTGCCGCAAGGCGGAGATGTCGTGCGTTCCTGCGGCTAAAGTTGAAATCTCGCGCAAGATGCGAAGCTTCAGGCTATGGATTGGCGTAACGCAGGCCCTGACCCGACTATTAAGAGAACGGAAAACCATGTCCATCCGTCCGTGGCGCGATATCCAGCGCCGGCAATCGCGCCAGATCATGGTCGGCAACG
>NZ_JBANFK010000039.1:0-20039 GCF_037861105.1 Rhizorhabdus argentea | reverse complement strand
TTTCTGGCCTGACATTATGCCTCTCTCCTTGTTGATCAGACCGCCGCGCCCGCGAGATGGCCCTCGCGGATCGCGGTCTGAACGTAGCGCGGCGAACTCGCGTCGCCTACGATGTGGATATCCGCCAAACGATCGCGCAGCGCTTCGAAAACGTCGCGGATCTGGCGATTGCTGGACACCAGCACTACCGTGTCGGCTGGCAGCACGGTCGAGTCCTGCAGTGTGCCCTGCAGATAGTCTTCGATGCTGAGGCCGTTTTCGATAAGGTCGGTACCGACCCGGATGCCGACGACGAAATCCCTGGACACCGCGCCCCGCACCGCGCGCATCAATTCCATGATGAAGCGCGCGCGATTCTCGAAGCTGCCGCCATATTCGTCTTCCCGTTTGTTGCTGTTGGGAGAGAAGAATTGCGCCGGCAGATAGCCGTGCGCGCCATGTATATCGACGCCGTCCAGCCCATATTGCTCCATCCGGCGCGCGCAATCGGCATAGGCCCCAATGATTTCGTCGATCATGCCTTTGGTCATGGGCGTGGGAACAATGCCGATGGCGACATTGGGAATGTCGGATGCGCTCCACGGAGGCGAGCCGTCGGGCCGACCAAATGCGGCGCCCGCATGCCAGAGTTGTTGAAAAACCTTGGTGCCGTGTCGCTGGAGGCGTTCCGCGAACACGCGCATCCCGTCCTCGATCTCGGGCTTGTAGATGTTCAGGCTATGCGGCGTCGACGGGTGAACCGAACCGATCTCACTGATGATGAGGCCGATGCCACCGCGCGCGCGCTCTTCATGATAGGCGATCAGCGCGTCGTTCATAATACCCCAGCCGATCCCCGTGCATGTGCCGGCCGGAACGTCCGGTTCTTGATCTCGAGATTCCCAAGCCGGATCGGCTTGTCGACGTGGGTGTAGGCCATCTAACTTTCTCGCCATCTCATTTTTGGGTTACTGCATTCGTTCGTTCGATCGTAGCGTACGTAAAATGCACATCGGCGCAGTATCCCAGGCAGTGCTAGTGGTCGACATTCAAATGGTGAGGCGCCTCTTCCTCAATGCAAGGGAGAGGCGCCTCGATCATAAAAGCAGGGGAGTTACTCAAATCCTGCTAGAACTTATACTCGATACGAACGCCATATGTACGTGGAAGTGCGGGTTCGTACGCCGTGCCATAGGGCGCGTTCGTGAATGCGCTGATCCAGTACTTCTTGTTGAAAACATTATTTGCGTAGAACCCGATCCGGAGATTGGCACCGGGAGGGCTGATATAGCCCGATGCATTCACGAGAACACGCCCCGGATCCCTGTCGTGGTTCAAATTTCCGCCAGCCCCGGGATAGAAATCGATAGATGACCGATATTCCGCCAGCGCGCTGAGATTGGCAGTCCAGGAAGCAATGTTGAAGTCGTAGGCTATGTTTGCAGAGCCTTTCCACTCGGGCGCCTGAGGAGGAGCGCGGCCGGTCAGAATGGTACTGCAGTTAGAGAGTACGGGACCACCCGCGGGAGCCGTCGGATCGTAGCAGACGATCGCGGCACCTTGAAAAGGCTTGTACCGCGCGTGCTGCCACGCACCGGAAAACCCGAGATGGAGGCCATTCATCGGCGTCAGCTGGGCCTCCGCCTCGATGCCGTAATTCTCCAGGGCCCCCGCATTCTTGGTGACTGTTCCGCCTGCATTAAGATCATATGTTTGCGTCTGCTGATTTTTGTTCTTGAAGTAGAATACAGCCGCGTTGAAAGTGGCTTTGCCGCCAAACGCCCGCTGCTTGATACCGATTTCGTGACTGAAAATCTTCTCGGGCTTGATCTCAGCCACCGGGAACAATGCCGGCCCGGCGAAACCACCAGCTTTATAACCACGCGTGAAACTATAATATATGTTGGTCGGGCCGTCATCCCACGCGAGTACGAAACGCGGTGTAAATGCACGCTCACTACCGCGCTCTACAAAAGTGAAAGGACCAGTACCCACGATGGCGCCAAATGCGGCGTTCGTGTCACCATAGAGCCTCCGCTCCTGATAGGTATAGCGGCCACCGACCGTCACCTTGAGCTGGTCTGTAAGATCATAATATCCCTCTGCGTACGCTGAATAGGACTTTGTTTTGGCCGTGTTTGCAAAACCGGGGAGCTGGCCATTCTGCGGCGGGAAAAACGAGCCTACGAACACGGGATTAAAAATCCCCTTGTCATACAAATAGTTAAGGCCAAAGATATAATTCAGGGGGCCAGACAACTTTGATGTCAGCTGAAAATCCTGAGTGAAAGTCGAGCCGCCAGACTTGGGGACGGTAAATACAAGAAGGTCCGCCGAAGAATAATCTGAGTCCGACGCACTGTTACGGTTGTCCTGATGACGATAAGTCGTGGTGCTGTTGAGATCAAACTCGCCAAGGTCAAACGTCATGTTGAGGTTGGCGCCCCATGCCTTCGAAGTAATTGGCGGCAACGGTGTCTTGTTGTAGGTAAAGTAGCCTGTTGGGTTGGCCTGACCCGTCAAAGTGCAGCCAAAACAGATCGGCGCTTGCGAATCGGAAATATCGATATCGTGAAGATACCTTGTGTTCTGGTACTGGCCACCCAGGATGATATCGGCACCCTCAGGCTGCCAACGCAATTTGAACCGCGCATTGTAACTCCGTCCGCCGCCAATTTCCGCATCCGGAGCGCTGAGGTTCTTTATATACCCGCCTTCATGCCTATAGCTTCCGGTTACGCGGAGCGCCAGATCTTCGCCAAGCGGCAAATTAACCATGCCATCAAGTCGGCGGTGTTCGATATTCCCGAACTCACCACGAAACCGCCCCTCGAATGCATCGGTCGGATCGGCTGAGTTGACGATGATCACACCGCCGGTCGCGTTGCGTCCATAAAGCGTACCTTGGGGACCGCGCAGTACCTGAATATTGGCGATGTCGAAGTTGTCGAGCACTTCGTACAAGTTCATAGTACGAACCATATAGGCGCCGTCTTCATAGATCGCCACCGGCATTTCGGATCCCACAGAGACCGTGGCGGCGCCGATACCGCGAATATACGCCTGGAAGAAGCCACTCGCGCCTGTTCCGAAGCTCGCGCCGGGCGTGATCGCGGCGACGTCGACGACATTTCGTATGCCCAGATTCTGAGCAGTCTCCGCGGATATTGCGGTTACCGCAAGCGGGACATTCTGCAGGTTTTGAGCACGCCGCTGAGCGGTTACAACGATATCTGCCGTATCCGCGGTTTCCTCCGCACTGGGCGCCGAAACGCCTGCAGCACTAGGGGCATCGGTCGGAGCAGCCGAACCGGCCTGCGCGAGCGAGGGCGTCGTCGCAAAAGCGGCGGTTACAAGCAATGCAGCTCGAACTTTATTAAAGCCTTTCATTTCATTCCCCTAAATGTAGATTTTTATTGAATTAAAAGCCGACGCAAATCCGTTACAAGTCCAGATAGAGATTAGGGAACCGCATAGGCGATCTCATCCGGCCATGAGAGGCGGCTTGTCGGCGCCGCGCGGATCAAACGACATCCAGAGCTCTCGCAAGCCGAATGGTGCGTATCCCTCTAGGGGAAGGCAGCTGGCATCACCCCGGCTGAACCGGAAGTTCGTCATACGACGTGTAAGCGCCTGGAAGGCCAGGCGCAGTTCGCCCCGCGCTAGCTGATTGCCGATGCACACATGAATGCCCGCACCGAACGCCAAATGGCTGCTGGCATTTTTGCGATGCAGATCGACATCGGCAGGGCAAGCGAACTGGGCCGGATCGCGGTTGGCCGCGCCAAAGCGCAGTTCTACGATAGACCCGGCGGGAATCGTCACGTCGCCAAACTGAGTGTCTGCCAATGCGGTGCGCCACAGGCATTGCAGCGGCGTGGCAGTGCGCAAAGCCTCCTCGATCAGAGCATTGGCAAGCGACGGATCGGCGTAGATCGCATCCGCGAGTGCGGGCTGTTCGATCAGCAGCCGCATGCCCGAAGCCAGCGTAGTTGTGGTCGTTTCGTTGCCGGCAAGCAGGATCTGGAAGACGATACTCTGAAGTTCCTGATCGGTGAGGCGGCGTCCGTCAGTATCCAGATTGGCCAACCGACTGATAAGCATGTCGTCCGGGGTGATGCGAACCCGTTCGATCTGGATCGCCATATATTGCTGCATTTCGATTATGACGCGCGCCAGTTCCAGCTGGCGCTCGGGGGTGAGTGGACCCGTCGTTTCCACCGCCACGTTAGACCAGTACTTGAATGTCGCCCGATCCTCACGTGGCACGCCGAGTTGGTCGGCGATGACGAACATCGGGAGCGGAATAGCGAAATCTTCGAGAAAATCGATCTCATCGCGGCCGATGATGCCGTCGATCAGCTTCGCGATCATCTCGTCGATCGCCGGTTCAAGTCCCTTCACCTTGGCAGGAGTGAAGACTTTGTCGACCAGGGTACGATATGTACGATGCTCGGGCTGGTCGTTGGATACCAACGTGTCCATCGGCAACCAGCCATCCTTCGCGAACAGGGCATTCGCTTCCGGGCTCCAGCGATCACCCAGAAAGGGCGTCTTGCTGCTGAGTACCGAGGGGCTGAGCAACGCTTTGCGGACATCATCATATCGGGTGAGCACGTAATGACCCGTAACCGGATCGTGGAAAACCGGCTGTTCCTCGCGCAACTTATCATAGAACGGAAAGGGACATCTCTGAATTTCCGGGTCAGCAAAGCTGGGTGAAGATGCCGGGATCATGGTCTCTCGTTCTCCTAAGCGAGCGGTATTTTTGCCTCATGCAAGCTGCGCCGACGAAGCCACTTGGGCGAGTTGCATCCGATCCATCCGCAAGTCAACAAAATAGTGTGAGTCGTCACTCCAGTTTTTTTATCGTTCTGTAGCCCCAGGAATTCTGTAAAGCCTGCTACTTTCCGCGTCAGTCCCGATGAGGCAGCATAGAGGTGAAAGTGACAGGCTCGACGACAGTTAAGGCGCGACGGGAAGAACGATTCAGGCGTCGCGAAACGCAGATTCTCGACGCCGCGCGCGCCTGCGTCCGCAAGGAGGGCTTCCATGCCGCAACCATTAGCCGCATATGCGCCGAAGCCGGGATGGGCGTCGGCCACCTCTATAAATATTTCCCCACGAAGGAGGCGATCATGATCGCGCTGGTCGAGCGGGATTTCGAGGATTTCATGGCGCGCTTCACGCGATTGCGCGGCACGCGCAAACCCAGTGTCGACCTGGTCATCAATGAGTTTATGAACGATACTTTGTGGATGCTGGATTATGATCGAGCGGCACTCGCGCTGGAAACGCTGGCGGAAGCGGCGCGTAATCCTAAATTCGCCGCGTTCGTCGCACGCGTCGACCGCCTTTTTCGCGATCAATTCCGCAAGATATTAAGCTCTCTGCTGGAAGGCTGCGCGGAAAATGAAATCGATATGCGTGCCGACATGCTGCTTGCGGTGACGCGGGCCTTTGCGATCCATAGCGGGACGCATCCCTCCAGAGACCCGCAATTTATTGCTGGATGTGAATTTGTGCTACGCGGCATTCTGGCGCCACCCGCGAGGGCCTGAGAGACTGTCGGGTGCTGCCCGGTCGGGCGCACGCGCCGCATCGACTTGCGCGAGGGAAGGAATCTAATAGGTCCTGAGGCTAAGTCAGACAATCGTTCCCTCCCACGGTAAAGAAGTAAGAAATTTCACCCTTTACCTTGGGCCAAACGAAACTCTTCCCCTACAAGCCGCTTCGCTATAGGAAATAGTGGCTATGGTATGGTGAGAATGCTGTGGTTTCAATATGCTCCGCTCATGCTCGAAGTAACTTCGATATTCAGTGAGCGTAGGCAAGCAGCCGCCTTGATGATCGGTAAGTCGCGGAGCGGCACAGTTTCAATTTCGAAGGAGAGAGCAGGCAATGTCCGTAAATCCAGAACAATCTGGCAAAATCCTTGTCATCGGCGCGTCTGGAGGCGTGGGACGGTGCCTCACACGGCAGTTGCTCAACAGCGGCTATAAGGTGCTTGGGTCTGCGCTGGATCAAGCCGATCTGAATGATATGAAAAAAGATGGTTTCGGCGCAGCGGATCTGTTCATCGCTAACTTCTCTTCGGCGGACGCCGGCATCGCACAGGTCAAAGAGGCGCTCGACCTAAATGACCGACCGCTTACTGCCGTGATCAGTTGCGTAGGCGTCAACCCTTCAGGTCCCTTGGAGACGACGCCGATAGATGTGTTCCGTCGTACAATCGAAATCAACACGGTTTCCAATCTTGCCGTCTATCAGGCGACCCTCCCCCAGTTGAGGGAAAGCCAAGGCCGATTCATCTTCGTCGGTTCCATGTCAGGCAAAATAGCGTTTCCGCTACTTGGCTACTACACTGCCTCCAAACATGCGTTGGAGGGACTAGTGGACACCATGCGCCTTGAGGCGGGCCAATGGGGCGTACCTGTCACCCTAATCCAGCCCGGTGCAATCGCGACTGCCATGGTTCATGGCTTCGCTGCGCAACTCGAAAGGGGACTCGCGCAACTGAATGAACAGGGCAGGCGCAACTATGGTGACTATTTCGCCCAGCATCAGGCATTTTCCCAGAAAGCTGACACTGTAGCGGTTTCGCCGGATGTGGTTGCGGAAACGATCATCGAAGCGCTTGAAGCAGAGGTGCCTCAAACCCGCTATACCGTGGGAAATGCTGTGGAACTTCTGGAAATGCGCAGAACATCATCCGATTTGGAGATGGATACTGTCTTCAACCAGTTGCTTCCCGGAAACCGTTTGGTAGAGCAAGCTGGCTGAACCCGTTTAGGGTCAGGATCTGTAATTTCGGTAGCTGAGCGGCGGCCCCTTGAGGGTTTCAAGATATGTCCGCACTTGCCGACCTGAAGGTTGGTGGTGCTGTATCGGGCCACGTCGGCCATTATGCGGCCCGGATATGGCGGACGAACTGTTCGGCGTCAGACCGAAGGCGCCGAAAATGGGTCTGCAATTCGCCGACGGCTATACGCACATCGTTTGCGGCACCGCTGTTCTGATCGGCAGACAAGCGAATATGTCCGCTGGCGTTCACCAGCTGATCGGTCTTGTGGAGCGCGGAAACGACGGTGCCCGTGATCTCGGTCCCCGCCCGTACTTGCTGCTCGACTGAACGGGCGACCGCGGATGCAATCTCATTCAATTGTTCGAGCATGCTGTTGATCGTTCTGGTGGCATCGACGACCCCGTTGGCGGATGCCTGAATGCTGCTGATTTGGCCGCGAACCTGATCGGTTGCTTTGCCGGTCTGCCCCGCGAGGGTCTTGACCTCTCCGGCAACGACCGCAAAGCCATGGCCAGCCTCGCCCGCGCGCGCAGCCTCGATTGTCGCATTGAGCGCGAGTAAGTTGGTTTGCGAGGCAATCTGATTGATGGCGCCGACAACCGTCTCGATGGCTTCGGCTTCCTCCGCGAGGACAGCGCTCCTTCCTCGTGCGTTTTCCGCTTCCTGGAGCGCGGTCGAGGCGGCCTGATACGACCTCTGTACCTGGCGACCAATCTCGGCAAAGGACATCATGAGCTCGTCTGCCGCCGACGCGGCGACCTGCATCGATAGCGCCATTTGCCCGCTTTCCGTGTCAAGCACGGTCGATTCCTGGCGCGTCTGCTCGGCTCTTAACTTAAGTTGTTCCGCATTTGCGAGCAGGCCTTCGGTTGAATGGCTGACCGCTTCGATCACAGCCGATATGTTTTCCTCAAACTCGTGTGCAAGGGTGTCGAGCATCGCCCGTTTTTCTTCCAAAGCTTTTTTACTATTTTCCTCATCGCGCCGCCGCTGTGCTGTCTCCGCGGCCTTCTTTTCTTCAGCTCGGCGGCGTTCGCTCTCCTCCGCCACACGGCGCTGTTCTTCGCGATCCACCTGCAAGCGGGCCGCCTCAAGCGCGTTTCCGCGAAAAGTATCTAGCGCCGTTACCACGGCACCAAGTTCATCACGGCGATGCAGGCTGCTGATGTCGATGTCATAATCCGCCGCTGCCAAGCGGGTGGTGGCATCGGCGATGCTGCGGATCGACCTTACGGTGGCAAGGCCGACAAGGAGGGACGCTACTACGATGCTTGGCACCGCCAGCAAGGCAAGCGTTGAAAATATCGCCGTCGTCGCTTCAACATCGTCACTCACCGCCTCGGCGCGGCGATTGGAATCGGCGATCCCGCTCCGGGTGATATGGTCGATGTTCGTTGTGACTTGCTCGGAATATTTGTGAAAGGACTCCAACATCGATGCAGCGCTGGCGAAGTCGATCGCAAGCATTGAGGTCACGACGTCTGCTGCCTGCGAATATTTGTCTATGTCGCGCAGGATGGCATCGATGCGTACCCGATTGGCCCGGCCGGCTTCGGTATTGCGAAAGGCTCCGAGATCACGACGGACGTCGGCTAGCGTCGCTTTGATAGCATCCGCCTGGACAGTGACGTCCACTGTTCCCGAATTGGCGGCCACCCTGTTCACAAGCCCCGACAGGTCAGCGTCTGCCCGCCCGAATTTCGCTTCAATAGCGGCCAACTTAGCCGAATCCTGCATGTCGACCATCACGATGTGTCGTGTAACGTCACGGACACCACGCAGCACCGATATCTCGATCACCGCCATCAGGGAAAGCAGGCCAAGGGCGAGTGCCGGCGCGATGCCGAACTTCACGATCAGCGGCCAGTCGGCAAGGCGCCTTGTGCGGTTCATGACCGCTCCTCGTTCGGGAGTTGCAGGGGACTCATCAGAAGCGGACCTGGGCACTGGCGCGCAGGCGCCGTTCGGCCGGCACAGGCGACATGCCCGCGCCGCCGGCACCGGTGAGATTGTCACCCGCAACGGAAAGCGTCACTGTTGAGGTTAGACTGAAGGCAATCTTTGCATCGACTGCCAGACTTTGGGGGACAGCTACCAGCCCGAGTGGCTGGCCGGGGACACGATTCAACTGGACGATCTGTTCGGTCTTCGAAAGATAACGCGCCGCCACGGTAGAAAGCAGCCGCCCATGCTCATAGCTGAGCTGCGCCTTTACCTTGTGCGCGGGTGTCCCTGTTGCAAGCGCGAGCCCGTGTTGGAACATACCGTTGGCATTGCCGGGGACGTCCTGCTTTTTCCCGGTCCAGCTATAGTTGACCATCCAGTGCCAGTTGCGCCGAATCCTGCCGCTCAATGCCGCTTCCAGGCCATAGGCCTCGAACGAGCCGACATTGCCCGCTGTCCACTGAAAAAAGGGATATGCAGGCGGGGCCGCGCTCGGCTGCTGTTGCAAAGTGGGGGAGGCGATCAAATTATCGGTTTTATTATAAAAGGCGGTCAGTTCGAGATGGCTGTCGATCGCCGCAAAATTGCGCGAAAAGCCGAGTTCAGCGCTCCATATCCGCGCTGGCTTGATATACGGATTCCCCGTCAACACGACAGGTACGGGCAATCCAGGAATCGGGAAGACCGCGGCCTCTCCGAACGAAAAGAGGGACGGTGCCTGGACTCCGGACGCCGCTGCGAGGCGAAGGGAACTTGCGTCGCTCAGCCGAAACAGTAAGGCGCCGTTCCCGCTCCAGTCCGTCAACGAGCGGTTGTAATCCGCTTGGGTAAAGATGGACGGTATCTTATCGGCGCCGGCCTGCCCAAGCGTGAGATGGTCGAGGCGCGCGGCGAGGGTCAGCACGAGGAAATCGTCGAGTTGGTGTTCCCACATTGCGCCGCCAGCATAGCCCTTGTATCGCGTCAGCCCCGGAAAGCCGGGAAAAGTCTTTAGCTGGTTGTCGCGATATTCCACGCTAAAGCGAAGCGTATCGCTAGTGCCAGAGCGAACCAGCACATCGCCGCCCGCGACGAAAACCCTGTTATGGAAGGTTAATTCCGTCTTCAGGGATGGGAGTGGGATTCGGATGTCGGACCAATTCCGAAAGCCATGAACCGAAACCATTCCCCAGCCCGTATCGTGCGAGACGTGCGCGCCGAGTGAGCTGAACTTGTAATGATGCGGGCTGGAGAACAGCGCCGAGGAGAATTCGAGGCGACGGCTATCCGAATGATCGAGGCTGAGGCCCGCCCCCGTCATATCGTCGATTCTGGCAACGAGTTCGCCTGACAGTTCTTTGTGCTCCGGTTTAAAGACGATACCGGGTTCTTGGGACGCCAGCTCGGACGCGTCGGCTCCTTCGAGTTCCTTGAATTTTTCATAGCCGCCGGAAAGCCGCAGACCGAGCCAATTGCTCAGCTTGAATGCGGCAGCGGTCGAGACCCGGACTTGGCCGGCTGTGCCGCCTTCGACAATTGCGCTTGCCTGTTGCGACTGCAGCGGGTTGATTGTGATGATGTTGATCGCGCCGGAGACCGCGTTGAAGCCGAACAATGCGCTGTTCGGCCCCCTGACAACCTCGATCTGCTGGATTTCTTCGAGTTGGACGCTGATACCCGCCCAGTTGGTCATGCCGTAATGGTCGAGATAGATCTGCCGGCCATTGACCATCACCAGCAGGCGCGGGTTGAATGTCTGAACGCCGCCGCGCACCGCAACATCCGATTGGCCGCCGGTCCAACGCGCCACATCGATCCCGGCATAGGCCTGAATCAGGCCGGGAATGTCATGAGCCGGTGACCGGCGAATATCGTCCCGGGTGATGATCGTGATCGAGGCGGCCGCCTCGGACGCGCGCTGCGGCTTGCCGGTGACGCTGGTGGTGACAGGCTCGTCGAATAACTGCTCGAGTTCCGCATAATTAACGCTCTGGGCGAGGGCGGCCGTAGGCGCCAGCAGGAAGATCGATGAAGCAAGGCCGCGCTTTAAAATCATCGTCATTCTCTTTGGTGAAGCGAAATGGATCGGCATGTCAGATTTCCTTCACCAGCATCAAAAAGGCCGCGCCGAATTTGACCTTTGAAGCTTTGCACGCTGCTTTGCTCACGATGATCTGGACTTTGGACCCGGAGCTGATCGAAACAGCGCAGAGGCCGGCCTGCGCGCAACCCGGATCGGAACTGACTGTGACGATGGAGCGCTGAGCGGCCGCTGACGCGACCTGGCGACCAATGGCTGCTCGGGTCACGAAAGCGACCTTTGCTTCAGCAAGGCCGCCTAGGGCGTCGGCCGAAACCATTTTAGGTCTGAGCGTCAGCGAGCCTATGACCAGGCCCCGGCCCAACGCGTGTTCAATCGTCTGCGCCTCGGCTTCCGAGCCGGCGTCACCGGGTTGGTAAACGATCGCTGCAGTAACGGAACCCGAAAGTGCCGGCTGCAGAAACGAAAGCACGCGCGCACCGGCAAGAACGTTGTTGGGCGCCATCTGCGCCGGAGCCAGCTGGGCCGTTGTAAGGCCAGCCAGGGCCGAAGCCACGTATAGCCATGAAAAACTGGTTCTAGGCAATGCGGCTCCTTAGCAATGGACAGGCCCTAATCGAATTGCCATTGGCAGAATATATTGGCTGAGTTTGGTAAAAATATCCTGAACGACTGGTCGAGCGGCCTCACCCTAACCACAAGGATTGTGGAGCCGATCAATCTTGACCCGCTCTATGCGTGTCGGGCATGATTTTGGCGGGTCCCGCATCTTTGACCGCGTCCAGAGATGAACGCAGGACGGCCGGAAAACAGCCGTACCAAGCGACTTGCTCGAGCTCAACCTTGTCTATCGTTTCATGCCCCCGATCTTCAGGAGGCCAGATACGCTCACTAGCAGAAGAGTCCTGCTGGGGGTGGAACCTTGCACCTCATATTTTGCCGGCAACAATATGTCGGTCAAGAACGAGGATGAGTAGAGACAAATCGTCCGGTATCCACCACTTCGCGACTTTGGAGTCGCAGGTGATCGATCATCGGCTCGCTGAGATCGGAACCCTCAGCGGCCGTGAGGCAAGCGCAACCAGAACCGAGAATATGACGGGCACGAAACTAAGCGGCTTCCAATCGAACAGCAGCTTCGATCGTCAGCAGAACGCAGGAGCGGGGTGCCGAAGACGGCCGTCATGCGCGCGCGGAGCCGCTTACCTCGACCCCGCCAGATGGTGGAGATGAGCACTTTGCGTGCAAACGAGGTCAGGGAATCGCCACCGTTTCGAATAACTGCTTCTGCTTACGTGCCGCGAAGATCAGTAGCACGGAGCACAGGGAGGCAATGGCGACAATGCCCGCGGTCATAAGGAAAGGCAGCCCGTATCCATCCGCGTGATCGAACAGGAAGCCGATCAGCGGCGCGAAGCCGAAAATGAAGGGCAGGATGATAGCATAGCTGATCCCCATCGCTCGGCTGACGCTCGCAGCCCCCACCAGCTTGCTGAGTGCGGCGCCGTGCAGCGTCGTAACCGGGACCACGCATATTCCAATCAGCGCCGCAAGCGCGAACAAGGGCAAGCCCGCGACATACAGCAGTCCCCACCACGCCAGGGCCTCGCATAAAGTCGCGAGAACGAGTGCGGCCGGAGGGCCGATGCGGTCCGTTACCCATCCAAAGAACAAAGTCCCGAGAATTCCGGCGCCGGCATAGGCGGAAAGCAACCCCGATGCTGTCTGCAGGGACAGATTCCGCTCCATGCCGAAGGGAACGATATGGACGACGAACGCCGTACCCGATCCCGATATCACGCCGATTACAACCGACAGCAGCCAGAAGGGCGGGCTGGTAAGAAGGTCGCGCGTCGAAAGCGGAGGGGCCTTGGCGGGCCCCTGGGCGGCTGCGCCACTTGAGCCCATATCTGTCCCGCGGGGGGCCTGACCGATCCGTCCAGGATACTCCACGATCAGCAGCAGGAAGGGGATCAACAGGAGGAAGATCGTCCCTATCCCTCCCAGAACCATAAACCGCCCATATTCCGACAGAAGCTCGGCGACGATGAAAGGGACTACGAAAAGCGCAATCGGCAGATTTACGATACTCAGGACCTTGCCCTGGTCTGAAATAAACCATCGGTTAATCAGCGTCAGCGGGCCCAATATGGCCAGCAGACTCACGCCTGCGCCGATCAAGGCGAACATCGCCAGCGCGAGGCTGAACGAAGGAAGGAGGGCAAGGCCCCAATAGCCTACCGCGCTGAGCGCCGCGCCGGCGACCATCGCGCTCCGCACGGGGATTTTCTGCAGCAGCCCCCCGATCAAGGGAGACAGGCCGCCGATTGCCAGCGTGATCAGGCTCATTCCCGTGGCCGCGACAGCGCGGGTCACGCCGAAATGCTGCTCGGTGCTGGCTAGCAGCGGTCCGAATGATCCAAAGGCGAAGCCCACAGAGAGGGTTTGCGCGAGAAAGCACGGCAGGACCACTCTCCATCCCGAGAATGACCGATCGGTTGGTGTGTGCATCGGGTTCCTCTCGCTGCTCGGCAGTTGCCCAAAGCTCACAGGCTTGCGGTGCCGCTCTAATGCTAGCCGTTAGTTGAGATTTCGCCGAGGCGCAATTTACTTCCGCAAAAAACAATGAGACCTACTTCAGATACCGTGACTAGGCTCAGGACCCATTGACCGGAGAGGCATGATCTGATCCAGCTCCGCAAGGGAAGCCCCTCAATTTTTCCGGTTCGTGGATTGACTGTCGCTGACGGCGCATGAAATACTTGCGGGTGTGCGCAGTTGCGTTTTGTCTGTATTTTCGTGTGTCATCACCCCGCCCACGCGCAGCCAGCTTGGAGTTTCTAATCATGGAAGTAGATCTTCACGTCCCGCGTTTTGACTGGGCGGGCGGCCCCGAAAACATCGGGCCCCGTGTCGCCGATCTTGCAAGGCGGGCGGAGGCGCTGGGTATTCGCGCGCTATCGTTCATGGATCATTATTTCCAGATGGACAATGTGGCGCCTGCCGAAGATCCCATGCTCGAGGGCTATACCACCCTGGGCTTCGTCGCCGCCCTCACCAGCCGCCTGCGCCTTCGTCTGCTGGTCACCGGCGTCACCTACCGCTATCCTGGGGCGCTGGCGAAGATCGTGACAACGCTTGACGTGCTGTCGGGCGGCAGGGCGGAACTGGGGATTGGCGCCGCATGGTATGAACGCGAGCATAAGGGCCTGGGTATACCTTTCCCCCCGGTCGCCATACGCTTCGAACAGCTTGAGGAAACCCTGCAAATCTGCCTTCAGATGTGGAGCGACAACGATGGGCGCTTCGATGGCAAGCATTTCCAGCTGGCCGAGACGCTGTGCTATCCCGCACCGGTTTCCCAGCCTCGTCCCCGCATAATGATAGGCGGCGTCGGGGAGCGCAAGACGCTGCGCCTGGTCGCCCAATATGCCGACGCCTGCAATTTTTTCGGCAGCCCGGCTGAAGTGGCGCACAAGATCGGTGTGCTGCGGCAGCATTGCGACGCATTGGGGCGGGACATCGGCACCATCGATGTGACGACGCTGGTCATGGCCGAGGATAGCTGGACAACTACGGATATGCTGCGTGCGGCCGAAGACTATGGCGCTGTGGGCGTGAACGCGATCACGGTCATGCCGCTGGGCGACGATCCGGTTGGAAAGCTTGAAGCGATGTTCGGGCCTGCAATGGACACTATTCGGGCCATCGAATCGGCCTCGATATGATATCGCTGGCCGCGGAAGCCGCTCGCCGTGCCGAAATGAGCGCTTTATGGGAAAAGCTTGGGCGGCGCGCCATCTATGCGTCCGAGCGTCAGATACGCTTGCCGTCACGCGTGGCAGTTTGTCCCTTAGCCGCGTCTTCCACTGACCTCGCTATCTCTAACAGCGGTCTTTGCCGGACCTTAGCGTACACCCAGTCGTAAACATGCGAGGCTCTCGTCGCGACATTGCGCGGCATCCGACGTGTAATACCAAGTTGGGTGGCCGCGGCTCTTAGCCTCTCCCCTGAAGAGAAGCGGCTCCACAGGTTCCAGTCAGCGCAAACTGGTATAAAGTGATCGGCCCCAGCTTTTGGGATACCCCGCTGGCGACATTCCCGCCAATATTCAGATCAGCCGAACAGCGCGACCGTGCGCTCGACCAACCAGTAGGAGGCAAGCGTTCCGACGACCGCCGCGCTGGCATGGCGCATGATCACCGGCGCATTGGCCCTGAGGCGCATATGCGCCCAGGCTTTACGCAGGATCAGGTAAAGCGTGATCGCAGCCATCACGAATATCAACTGGCCGATTTCCACGCCTATATTGAAGAAGAGCAGCCCGGTGACGAGTTCGGTCTGCGGCAGACCGATCTGGCCCAGCACTGCGGCAAAGCCGAAGCCATGGAGCAGGCCGAAACTGCTCGATACGACGATGGGATAACGCCAGCTTAGCGTGTCGCGCGACCCCTTATAGATCTCCACCGCCAGAAAGACGATGCTCAAGGCGATGGCCGCTTCCACCGGCGGCACGGCCACCTCGACCCATCCCAGCGCCGACAGGGCCAGCGTGATCGAATGGGCGACGGTGAAACCGGTGATCGTCAGCAGGATGCGCCTGAAGCCGCCCGCGAGCCAGAGCAGGCAGATCAGAAAAAGCAGATGGTCAAAGCCCGTCAGAATATGTTCGATACCCAGGCGCAGATATTGCCCGGCAACGCCCGCCCTGCTCTCGGGCTGCGGCAACGCAACCCTGGTCTCGCCCGGCTTGAGCAGCAGGGACCGGGACTCACCCGACGCCCAGCTGATCCGGACGAGTCCGGGAACCGCAGGTGCCGAGCCGGGATAGATCAGTCGCAACGCCCCACCCAGTCCGCGCGGGCATCGGTAAAGATCGGTTCCGCCATCATGGCCTGCACCGGCGACCCGCGTGCATTGCTTGTCGATCTGCACGCTGGGTTTGAAGGGCTCAGGGTAGGATGGTGGTAGCCTGAGATCCACGGAAAAGAGCGCGCCGCCTGCCTGTCGCACATTGATCAGCAGTGGGAACGCATCATGAGCGCTGGCGGGCGCCATCCCGGCCAACAGGCATATCAGGGCCAGCAACAAGCGGGCCACGTTCATTTGGGCATCAGCTTCTGCACATCGCGGCCGATGTCCACATGGAATTGCGCGATCAGGCCGCGCGCAAAGGCTTCGCGGCGGGCATTTCCGGCATCCTTTGCCGCATCATCCGCGATCAGGGCCCGCGCCTGTGCAAAGGGCAAAGGACGCCCGGCATCCTTGCGGACGATATTGACGACGTGAAAGCCATATTTAGAACGCAGCGGACCCTGCCAGCGCTCGCCCTGCGCGGCCATCGCGAATAATCGTTCGGCAAAGTCCTGACCGAAATGGCTCTCGACGATCTCCGGCGTTCGTTCGACATAGTTCGAGAGGTAGAGAAAACGGTCGGCGCGGAGATTGCCTGTTTGATCGCCGCCCTTGTTCAAAGCGGCCATGGCCGTGTCGGCCAGCTTCCGCGCACCGTCCCATCCATGCACATCGGCGCTGAAGAAGATGTGGGAAAAACTGATAGACGGCGGTTCGACATAGCGGTCGCGATGGGCGTCGTAATAGCGCTTCAGCGTGGCTTCGTCCGGAAGACTGACCTGCGTCTGGTCGTCCTCCGCCAGATATTCCAGAGACTGAACCAGCCGCCGTCGCATGACATAGTCATTCTTGTCGAGGCCAAGCCGCAGTCCTTCGCGATACATCGCCTCTTCCCGCACCATGTCCTTGACCATGGCCGCGACCTCGGGCGGCGACATCTGATCGAGCATTTTTCCGGCGCCGGCTTCATTGAACGAGCGCGCGCGCAATTGCAGGAATCGCAGCAGGCTCGCTCGATCGACCTCGATCACTCGCGATGCGGCGGTGTCGTCGCCTGGGCTGACCGCCGCATGCAGGGCAAAGAGGGATAAGCCCGCAAACAGGAACCAGACAAGCGGCTCCCGTCGCAAGCGAATGATCAGGTCAGTCATGCTTGTTTATGCCTATTCCACCCTACGAGATCCGCGTACCGCGGATAGGATCATGGATTATACCAGATCGGCGAGCTGAAGGCGCGGTCCTGCACGGTCATGGGGATATTGGCGGGCATCTTCACCTTGAAGAATTTCGCATCATAGGCGGTCCATCGCGGCTTGGGGATTTCCAGCACGCGCACATAATAGAAGGCACGTTGGTTGGGATCAAAATCAGGATCGGTCCATACCGTCGCCAGTTCGGGCGCGCCGATGCTGTTTGTGTAGGACGCGTCGGCGACGTTCACCGTGCTGCCGACCGGCGGCGCCTTGCCGGTTTTCGGATTCACCTTGCGGCCATTGGACAAGGCAACGTCATAGATTTTCTCGTGCGTCTCGCCTTTCGCGTCGACCCAGCCCTTGATCACCTGGGCACGGTCGAGATTGGCGTCGTCGGGGTCCTTGGCGGCGGCAATCATGAAAACTGGCGCCTTGGCCGCCCGACTGCGCGTCAGGTCGCCCCCCATCGGCACGCCTCGCTCATAGCCGAT
Organism: Rhizorhabdus argentea; assembly: GCF_037861105.1. Classification (NCBI taxonomy): domain Bacteria; kingdom Pseudomonadati; phylum Pseudomonadota; class Alphaproteobacteria; order Sphingomonadales; family Rhizorhabdaceae; genus Rhizorhabdus; species Rhizorhabdus argentea. The sequence goes on along the minus strand of NZ_JBANFK010000039.1, from coordinate 2,753 downwards.
ATGCACATAGTCGGGACGCATCACGTCAGACTTCGCGAAATTCCACCCGCCAAAGACGCGCAACTGAATGCGCGAACCGGTGGTCGCATAGACCTCCCGGCGCCTGATCGCATCGAATATGGCCTCGCGTGTATTTTCCTTCGCCCACACCGCCGCAAGGCCCGAAGCGCCGATCTGCCAGTTCCACTCCGTTTCCTTCGTCGTCTGGACCAAGGGCAGAGCGTAGCGCCGGGCGGACGGTTCGGAATTGGGCAATTTGCCCATGAAATTGTCCTCGGCCGTGGTCGACAGGCCAGTATGGGAATCGGTGCTGCCGATCATGCCAAACTTGAATGGATTGACCCCCAGCTTCTGTTCAAAGCGCAGCCCGTCCTTCAGCGCCTTTCGCGCATATTCATATTGCAGCATCGCCGGCGTCTTGCGAACGCTCCCTTGCACATTGGTGGTGTCCCAAAGTTCGAAACCGGCGAATTCGTCGGTCGGGGACAAGGTTGGATGTGTTTCGCTGGTGCCCTTGGTCTGACTCACCTCATAGACCGGCTCCCACCGCGCCCGATCGCGCGCATAGGAAGCGGTAAAGGGCTGGCCCGAAAAGGTCTGCGGCAGGAACATGCGCCCGTTGCTGAGATTGCCATTATGGGGAATGGCCAGAACCTGGCCGCCGGTCCTGGCCTCATACGCCTTCAGATAGGCCCATAATTTTTCAGGGTCGGTGCTGTCCAGCGACGAGAAAGGAACGACTTGCATGACCTTGTCCGCACCATCGCGAAAGATGACGTTGCGGTGCAGATTGTCACCGGAGGGCGTCGAACTCCATTCGTAACCGATCAGCGCCGTGAAATGACCGGGATCGTTGAACCGATCTGCGTTCCTGACGACGTCCTGCCATATCGATTTCACCAGTGCAGCAGGTTCGGGAGAGCTTGCGCCGCCAGCCCGGAGGATCTGGAAAAATTCGTTCATCGCCGTTTTGACGTCGCCTGCTTTCAGCAAATCACTCCAGCGCTTGCCCTGTTCCCAAACGCCTTCCGTGCTGCCGCCCTTGGCCAGCCGCGGGAAAACGCCGATATATTCGGCATGATCGGATACCACCAGGAAATCGAGCGGACGACGCAGCTTCGCGCGCAAGCCGCTCGTGGAGGAGACTTCCTCGCCTCTGGCCAGTCGGTAGGCTTCTTCCGGGCCCACCGTGAAGTTACCCAATCCAAACGCATCTGCCGAGTAGCTGGTGTGGAGGTGCGTGTCGCCCCAATAGAGATTGGTATTTTCCTTCGCAAAGCGAACCGGCGGAGAATAAGGTGTCGAAGCGAAGGGGTCGGCCTTCGCAGAATTCGCTACGTCAACCACCGCTTCCTTCGGTTCGGCGAGCAAAGCTTTTCCACCGACAAGCAGCAATCCACCCGACACGGCCGCCAAAGTCGCCCATTTGCCGCACCTCAGCACCAAATCGTGCGTCGCCATCAGTTTTCATCCTCTCCAGCCATATCATGGCTGTCACGAACGGAGCCTGAAACAGTTTTCTAGTTTAATCTAATTCCAAGAAACCTCAAAAAACATGTGCCCGATGACCGTTCATGTCCATCCCAGCTGCCCGATCTCGCAAATCTCTCGGTATACTCCCCAGACTCGCTAAACCTGATCCCGCGAGGACATTGCTATTTCTACCATCGCCGCCCTCGCGGCGAAGCGCGGGCGTCGATGACTGTCATCTTCATCCGGTCGAAGCGCCAGAAGAGAGTGTCGCCGCGCAACCTGTAATGGTCGCGCAATAGGCGTGAGACGAGGAGATGCTTGGGGGGCGCTGCTTGGGCTGTTCAGAGCCCCCCTCCAGTCAAGCGCGCGCGGCCTCTTCTTCGGCCGTCACGGCGAGCGCGTCCTTCACCGCATCGGCATATTCCGGGCGGCAGATGATGAGATCGGGCAGGTAGACATCGCGCTGGTTGTAGAGGAGCGGCGAGCCGTCGAGGCGCGAGCAGAACAGGCCATGCGCATGGGCCACGGCGACGGGGGCAGCGCTGTCCCATTCATATTGGCCGCCCGAATGCACATAGAGTTCGGCCTCGCCGCGCACCACCGCCATGGCCTTCGCTCCGGCCGAGCCCATTTCGAGCAGCTCCGCGCCCAACTTCTTCGCTACCGCGACCGCTTCCTTGGCGGGGCGGGTGCGGCTGACGAGCATGCGCGGCGGATGGTTCGCGGGTGGGAGCGCCTGCGGCCTGTCCGAGCGCAGCACAAGGTCCATGCCCGGCAGCGCCACCGCCCCGATGATCGCCACGCCATCGATCGCGAGGCCGACGTGAACGGCCCAGTCGGGCCGCGCCTCGCCATATTCGCGCGTACCATCGACCGGATCGACGATCCACACCCGTGCCTTTTCCAGCCGCTCCGGATTGTCCTTTTCCTCCTCGGAGAGCAGTCCGTCGTCCGGGCGCTGCTCACGCAGCGCGCGCACCAGGAACTGGTTGGCCGTCTGGTCCCCGGCCTTGCCAAGCGCCTTGGGCGAGAACATGCCGCTGGCACGTACCTCGATCAGGATACGCCCGGCCGCCTCGGCCAGATGCGCGGCGAGTTCCGCATCCGTCATACTCATGGGATCAGCCTCGCGACGATAAGTTCGGCCGCCTCCTCGGCGGACATGTTTGCAGTGTCGATATGCATCTCCGGATTCTCTGGTGTTTCATACGGCGAGTCTATGCCGGTGAAGTTCTTGAGCTCGCCGGCGCGGGCTTTCTTGTAGAGGCCCTTGACGTCGC
>NZ_JBANFK010000038.1:0-21037 GCF_037861105.1 Rhizorhabdus argentea | reverse complement strand
GCCGCGGGCCTCGCCGCGCAGGGCTATCGGCCGTTCTGCGCGATATATTCGACCTTCCTGCAGCGCGCCTATGATCAGGTAGTACACGACGTCGCACTTCAAAATCTGCCGGTTCGCTTCGCCATCGACCGAGCCGGTCTCGTCGGCGCCGACGGTTCCACCCATGCCGGCAGCTTCGACGTCACCTACCTGGCGACCTTGCCCAATTTCGTCGTGATGGCGGCGGCCGACGAAGCCGAGCTCGTCCACATGGTGCATACCGCGGCACTTCATGACAGCGGGCCCATCGCGCTGCGCTATCCCCGCGGCAATGGCATCGGCGTGGAACTGCCGGCGCTGGCCCAACGGCTTGAGATTGGAAAAGGCAGGCTCGTCCGCCGCGGCAGCAAGGTCGCGATCCTGTCGCTTGGAACGCGGCTTGGCGAAGCGTTGAAGGCGGCCGACATGCTTGACGCGCGCGGATTGCCCGCATCGGTCGCCGATCTACGTTTCGCCAAGCCACTCGACGAGACGCTGATCGGAGAGCTGATGGCAAGCCATGAGGTGATCATTACGATCGAGGAGGGCGCCATCGGCGGTCTTGGCAGCCATGTGCTGACCATGGCGTCCGATCGAGGTCTGATCGATGCAGGGCTCAAGATCAGGACCTTGCGTCTGCCGGATATCTTCCAGGAGCATGACAAGCCCGACAAGCAATATGCCGATGCGGGTCTCGATGCCGATCACCTCGTTCAGACCGTTCTCAGGGTGCTCCGCCATAACGCTGTCGAAATCGAACAGGCGATCCAGTGATCGGGTATCTTCTCATCGCTGCCGCTCTCCCTGCTACCTGGGGCACCGCCGCTGCCGGTGCCGCGATCGAAGTAGCCGTAGGTGGCGTGCAATCGGCGCGCGGAAAGGTTCATGTCGATATCTGTGACGAGGCGACCTTCCTGAAGGATTGTCACTGGTCAGGAGAAGCGCCTGCGGCGAAAGGGACGACGATGGTCACGGTCCGCAATGTGCCACCAGGGCGATATGCAGCACAGGCATTCCACGATCGGAACGACAACGGAGACATAGATCGAGGTTTGTTCGGGATTCCGCTTGAGGGGGTCGGTTTCTCCAACGACGCCAAGATCCGGATGGCGCCCCCTAAATTCGCGGAAGCTGCTTTCGTCCATGCCAAGACGGATCAGCGGATCGGATTCCAGCTTCGATACTTCGTGCGGTAGGCCGCGTGGTGATCATCGGTGCTTTCACATGGCTGGCCACCGCCGCAGCTCGCCGACCGTTGATGGTTATAGCAGGCGCCATACTGCTCGTCTTTAGCGCTGCCACCTATGTCGCCTCCCATTTCGAGATGACCACTGACAGCTCCGCGCTGATCGCATCCGACGTTGATTGGCGAGTAAACGAACGGCGAATGGACAGCGCCTTTCCGGAAAATGGTGATGCGATACTGATCGTCGTCGACGGCGACACCGCCGAGCTGGCCGAGGCCGCAGCAGCCCGACTTAGCGCCCGGCTCGCTGTAGATCTCCGGCATTTCCGCCATGTCAGCCGTCCGGACGGCGGCGCCTTCTTGGCGCAGCAGGGGCTACTGTTTGAAACGCCACGCGACGTTCGAGCCGCGACGGCGCGCATGATCGAGGCCCAGCCGTTCCTGGGCCCGCTCGCCGCCGATCCCAGCCTACGCGGTATCGCAAATGCTCTGTCCACCATGTTGCGCGGGGTCGATAGCGGAGAAGCTTCACTCGATCGATTGGAGAAGCCGATCGCGGCTCTGGCGGACGCGCTTGCCACTCAAGCGAAAGGCCAACCGGCCCGCTTCTCCTGGCAGTCACTATTCTCCGACCGCGCTTCGGGCATGCAGCCGCCACGTCGGCGGCTCATTCTCGTACGGCCGGTGCTGGACTATGGTGCGCTGCAGCCCGGCTCTGAAGCCAGCGATGCTATTCGCAAAACCGCACGCACCTTGCAGCTCGATCGGTCCCACGGCGTTACGGTCCGGCTAACCGGCTCCGTGCCCCTGTCGGACGAGGAGTTCGCTTCGCTGGCGGACAAGGCGTGGCTGGTGGCCGGGGCGATGATTCTGGCGATGCTCGGCACTCTCGGACTGGCGACGCGATCATGGCGGGTCGTGGCGGCGATCATGGCGAGCACCGTCGCAGGATTGATCATGACCACCGCACTCGGCTTGGCGGCGGTCGGACGATTCAACCTAATTTCAGTCGCCTTCATCCCGTTGTTCGTCGGACTCGGCATAGACTTCGGTATACAGCTCGCGGTCCGATTCCAAGCGGATCACCGCCCCGGCGAAGAGCCGATAGCGGCTATCGCGGCGGCGGCCAGCGCGCTCGGTCCGGCGCTGTTGCTTGCAGCCGGCGCCATCTGCCTGGGCTTCCTGGCCTTCCTGCCAACCGCCTATGTCGGTATCGCTGAACTCGGAATCGTCGCGGCCATGGGCATGATCGTCGCGCTGCTCTGCAACGCTACGCTGCTTCCGGCTCTGCTCGTCCTCCTGCGGCCACCGCCACGCTATCTCGGCGTGCCGGACTATGTGGCAAAGCTGGACAGCTTGCTTATTCGCAGGCGCCGGCTCGTCCTGGGATTTTTCTGCTGGTCGATGGTCTTCAGCATCGCACTGCTGCCGCTCGTGCGCTTCGATTTCAATCCCCTTCACCTGCGCGCGCCGAGCGGCGAGGCGATGGCAACCCTTAACGATCTCATGCACGATCCGGACCGGAACCCCAATACGATAGACATATTGGCTCCCGATCTGCGCACCGCCCGGTCGCTTGCAGCACGCCTGGCGATGCTGCCCGAAGTCGCGCGGGTGCTGACGCTCGACAGCTTCGTCCCGGCTGATCAGGCCCCCAAGCTGGCGGCTGTCGCCGACGCACGGATGCTGCTGGATCTAACGCTGGATCCGATTATTCCCCTGCCCTCTCCATCGGACCCCCAATCCGTTGCCGCGCTCGGCGACGCCGCACAAGCGCTGCGGCGCGCTGCGGCGCGCGCGAAAGGATCATCGGCGGCCAATGCCTTACGGCTTGCAGCCGCCCTCGATCGGCTTGCCGCTGCGCCGCCTGAGGCGCGCCGTCAGGTCAGCACGATGCTCGTCGCGCCTCTGAACATACTCCTCGACCAGATGCGGGCGTCGCTTCGCGCCGCGCCGACGACATTGCGCGACATACCGCCGGAAATCCGGCGGGACTGGGTCAGCCCCGACGGTCGCTACCGGATTCAGCTTCTGCCGCAGGGCGATGGTAGCGACAATGCCGTGCTTGCACGCTTCACGCGTGCCGTAAGCGCAATCGTCCCCGATGCAACGGGAGTTGCGATCTCCACGCAGCGGGCAGCACATACGGTCGCAATCGCCTTCATTGAAGCGGGCATTCTTGCCTTGGCGCTCGTCAGCCTTCTGCTGCTCTTGGTGCTACGTGATATCCGGGAGGTGGCCTTCACGCTGGCCCCTGTCGTTCTCTCGGGCTTCCTCACGCTCGGCACATGCGTTCTGATCGGGCAACCGATCAACTTCGCTAATGTAATCGCCTTCCCCCTGCTGTTCGGGGTCGGTGTCGCTTTTCACATCTATTTCGTCATGGCTTGGCGCGGCGGCGCGACCGATCTCCTCCAGTCCAGCCTGGCACGCGCGATATTCTTTTCCGCTCTGGCAACCGGCACGGCGTTTGGCAGTCTTTGGTTATCAAACCACCCCGGCACAGCCAGCATGGGCAAGATCCTCATGATCTCGCTCGCCTGGACGCTGGTCTGCGCGCTGATATTCGAGCCGGCCCTGCTCGGGCCGCCTAGGAAGAGCCGGTGAGGCGCAGCCGGTCGGACCTCAGCGTGTTGCGGCGTCGAGCTTTGCCAGGCGCCGGGCGAGACCGCCGGCTCCTTCGCTCGCCACGCTGGCAGCAAAGTCAGCTCGCTGGACCGCGAGCTGACTGACGCCTTCCGATATAACGTCGACGATCTTCCATCCATCTGCGCTCTGGCGCAGCACATAGAGCAGCGTGTCACTGCTGCCCGGCGCCGTGATCCTGACGCGGACGATCTTGTTCGTGCCGCGATCAATCACGGCTGGATCAACCGTGAATGCTTCGCCGCGGAAGGCTACGAAATTGCGCGCTAGCGTGACGGCCGAATGTCGCGTGAGCGCGGCGATGGCAGCGTTGCGATCGACTGGCGTACTGGTCGACCATTTTGGCCCCACCACCAGTTGCGCGATGGCTGGCATGTCATAGAATTCGCGCACCAGCGTCTCGAACCGGTCCCGACGTGCCTGCAGGCCCAGGCGCGCCTTGAGAAGGGCGACTATACCCTCATTATAGGCCGAAATCCGCGCAGCAGGGTCGATTGCCCCGGCTACGGCCGGAACGGCGATGCTCAGCATCAAACCTGCCGCGATCGTTCGGATCATCATCGTTCAAGCCTCGTCTGTAGGGGTTGCATCTGGCCGTTCGGTGTGGGTGCTCTTTAATTAGCACTGCAACAATGCGGTTTTCCTGAACGGGTGGCGTCTGCGCTTTATGTGCAACGCAGCGCAATTAGGGTGGTCGCGGGCGTTCGATTGAAATATGGCATAAGTCGGTTCAAGTGGAGAGTTCTGTTGAAGATCATTCTCGCTCAGCCTCGCGGTTTTTGTGCCGGCGTGATCCGCGCGATCGATATTGTCGACCTTGCATTGGATCGAGTCGGCGCGCCGGTCTATGTTCGTCATGAGATCGTCCACAACCGCCATGTTGTCGAAACGCTTCGCGCCAAGGGCGCGATTTTCGTCGACAGTCTGTCCGACATCCCTGCCGGCGCCGTGACGGTGTTCAGCGCCCATGGCGTCGCGCGCGAGGTGGAAGCCGAGGCGAAGGCGCGTCAACTGCCCGTCCTCGATGCCACCTGTCCGCTGGTGAGCAAGGTCCATGCCCAGGGGCGGCACTATGTCGCTGCTGGCCGGACTCTCGTCCTGATCGGGCATGCAGGACACGCCGAAGTCGAAGGTACGATCGGTCAAATCGATGCTCCCGTCCATCTGGTCGGAACGGTGGAGGAAGTGGCCATGCTCGACCTCCCAGCCCATACCCCAGTGTCGTACATCACCCAGACGACTCTGTCGGTCGACGATACCCGTGCGGTCATCGACGCTCTTAAACTGCGCTTCGCCGATATCACTGGGCCAGAAACCGCGGACATCTGCTACGCCACCCAAAACCGGCAGACGGCGGTTCGCGATCTGTGCAGAGTGGCTGACCTGCTGCTCGTGGTCGGCTCGGCAAACAGCTCCAATTCGAATCGCCTGCGCGAGATAGGTCTCGAGACCGGGATTCCGAGCTATTTGGTCGCCGACGGGTCCGAGATCGACCTGGCCTGGATCGACGGCAAAAGCGTCGTTGGCCTGACTGCGGGCGCCTCCGCGCCGGAGGAACTTGTTCAAAGCGTCATATCGGCTATTGCAGCGCATATGCCGGTTACTGTCGAGACGCTCGACGGCGTCGAAGAAAAGGTGGAGTTCCGCCTTCCCCCCGCGCTGGACCGGCTCGCCGCTCGTATATAGGCCTCAGATATCATGGGAATCCCGTTCAGCCAGGTCGTCCGCATCGGCACGCATATAATGGGAAAGCATCTGCGTGGCGTGGAACGCTACCCGCTCGTGCTGATGCTCGAGCCGCTCTTCCGCTGCAATCTCGCATGCAACGGCTGCGGCAAGATCGACTATCCCGACGAGATACTGAACCAGCGGCTGTCCTACGAACAATGCATGGAGGCGATCGACGAGTGCGGGGCCCCGGTGGTCTCGATCGCGGGAGGCGAGCCCCTGCTCCACCGCGACATGCCGAAGATCGTGCGAGGCTATCTTGACCGCAAGAAGTTCGTGATCCTGTGCACCAACGCACTGCTGCTCCAGAAGAAGATCGATCAATATAAGCCCCATCCGGGTTTCACTTGGTCAATCCATCTCGATGGCGATCAGGGCATGCACGACAAGTCGGTGTGCCTCGACGGCGTCTACGAAACCGCGGTCGAGGCGATCAAGCTCGCCAAGTCGCGCGGGTTCCGGGTGTCGATCAACTGCACCTTGTTCAACGACGCCGATGCCGAGCGAACCGCGAAATTCTTCGACGGGATGAAGGCGCTGGGCCTCGACGGCATCACCGTGTCGCCGGGCTACGCCTATGAGCGCGCGCCAGACCAGGAGCATTTCCTCAACCGCACCAAGACCAAGGAGCTGTTCCGAGGCATCCTCTCGCGTGGAAAGGGCGGAAAGGCTTGGCCGTTCAGCCAGTCGACGATGTTCCTCAACTTCCTGGCCGGCAACGAGGCGTATAAGTGCACGCCGTGGGGCAATCCCACCCGTACCGTCTTCGGCTGGCAGAAGCCGTGCTACCTGCTCGGGGAGGGCTATGAGAAGAGCTTCGCCGATCTGATGGCGAACACGGCATGGGACGACTATGGGGTCGGCAATTACGCGAAATGTGCCGACTGCATGGTCCATTCGGGCTTCGAGGCGACGGCGGTGATGGACATCGTCAGCCATCCGATCAAAGCAGCGATGGTGTCGCTGCGCGGCATCCGCACCAGCGGACCGATGGCGCAGGACATCGATATCTCGAACCAGCGGCCGGCCAAGGAGGTCTTCTCGGGCCATGTCGAGCGCGAGCTTGCCCTGATCCGGAACGCCAAGAGCCGGAGCGCGGATTCGGTCGCAGCTGAATGATCTAGAGTCGGCACCCTTCTGCCCACAGCTTGCAAAAATTCTGTCGAACTTCTATCTTACCTCTATCTTACCTCTATCTTACCGAGGAGGTGCGCCATGGGCATGCAAGAGCGGCTTACCACCGTCTTATCCACCAAGGGGCAAGTCATTCTACCCAAGGCGATCCGCGACCAGATGCATTGGGCGCCCGGTACCAGGCTGACCGTCGAACATACGCCGGCTGGAGTGTTGCTGAAGGCGAGCCCGATCTTCCCTCCGGCCACGATAGACGAGCTCTTCGGTTCGTTGGGCTATGACGGGGCGCCTCTATCGCTTGACGACATGGATGCGGCGATAGCCGAGGAAGCCAGGCGCCGTGCGCGCGATTGATACGAACATCGTCGTCCGTTTTCTCACGGGCGACGACAAGATACAGGCCGATGCCGCTCGCGCGATCTTCGAAGGCGGCGACATCTTCATATCCTTGACCGTCCTCCTCGAAAGCGAATGGGTGCTGCGCGGAGCCTATGGCTTTCCGCCGGAACGGATCGCCGAAAAACTGGCGGGCATCGCAAGCCTGCCCGGCGTCTCGGCCGAGGAGCCGATGTTGTTGGCGACTGCGATCGACTGGATGCGCGCGGGCATGGATTTCGCCGACGCGCTGCACCTCGCCAAGGCCGGCGGATACACGTCGTTCGTCAGTTTCGACAGGAAGCTCGCCAAGGTGGCCAAAGGTCGATCGGCCGTTCCGGTGGAAACACCCTGACCCCTCCCTGAGAGGGCACTCCCTCAGCGAAAGGACGGAAAGCCGAGGCGGGGTCCGAACGCTCGGTTTCCTGATGACAGCGCACGAAACGCCTTCGCCGCATGGGCGATTGTGGTCAGCAGGTCGGGCAGTTGGCCGGGCCTCCGCAGAAGCGATCGGAGCATCGCCGTCCCGTCGATCGCGCCGCCCGGGCGCATGCTGACCGTAATCGCGTGCGGGAGCATGTGATCGACGCGATCGGATACGCATCGGATCACTGCGAAGGGCAGGCCGTGCCTTAGCGCGACCTTCGCGGCGATATGCGATTCCATGTCGACGATGCTGGCATCGGCCTCGAGGCCGAGCCGGCGCTTCTCGGCGACGCTGTCGATCATCCGGCCATCGGCATAGGCGATCCCGGTCCGTGCGCCGTGCAGGCGAGCAAGCGCAGCGTCACGCCAGGTAGCGTCGGTTTCCGCGGCGATCGCACCAGCCAGATGGCTGGCTATCACCCAATCGCCGATATCGAGGCCGTCGCGTAGCGCACCTGCCAGCCCGAAGCTGACGATGCCGAGCGCTCCTTCAGCCTGGGCTTCGAGCTTGGCTTCGAGCTCGGCCTCGACACCCCCGCCGGCCACCACCACAACGCCGGGCTGCGCGACGATCTTCGCCTCGCGCTGAAAACCGGTCGCGATCAGCAGGTGCGGCAAGCCTACATTCCCCAGCTGACATGGCGCGCATTGCCGCGCTTGAGATTGCGGTAGCGCGCGAGCGCCCAGAGCGGAAAAAATTTGGGATAGCCATGATAGCGCAGATAGAAGACCCGCGGAAAACCGCCGCCGGTGTAGAGATCCTGCGCCCATAGGCCGTCGGCGTCCTGATGCTGCTGGAGCCAGACGATGCCGCGCGCAACCGAGGGGCTGTCGACTTCGCCCGCCGCCATCAGCCCGATCAACGCCCAGGCCGTCTGCGATGCCGTCGATGGCGCCGGCTGGTGGCCGGTGCGATCGAGGGCATAGCTATTGCAGTCCTCGCCCCATCCGCCATCGGGATTCTGAATATCGATAAGCCAATTCACTGCGCGTCGCACGACCGGCGCGGTCTGGTCGATCCCGGCCGCATTCAGCGCCGAGAGCGCCGACCAGGTCCCGTAGATATAGTTGACCCCCCAGCGGCCGAACCAGCTCCCATCGGGCTCCTGCTCCTTTTCCAGATAGGCTATCGCCTCCGCCATCGGCTTGCTGTCGAGCCCGTGGCCAAGCTGGGCGAGCATCGACACGCACCGCGCGGTGACGTCCACGGTTGGCGGGTCGAGCAGCGCACCATGATCGGCGAAGGGGATGTTGTTGAGATAATGATGGCTGTTGTCGGCATCGAACGCCCCCCAGCCGCCGTCGCCACTCTGCATTCCCAAGGTCCATTCGACCGCCCGGTCGATCGGCTCGCGATCCTGGTCGATGGCCGCGCGGTCCATCGCCATCGCCACCACTGCGGTATCGTCGAGATCGGGATAATGCGGGTTGGCATATTGGAAGGCCCAGCCGCCGGGCCGGACATCGGGGCGCTGCTCGGCCCAGTCGCCCTTGACGTCGAGCACCTGGCGCGGCTTGAGCCAGTCCAGCGCCCGTTCCGCCCGCGCGCACATCGGTGCGCTGCCGACTTCCAGCATCGCATGCGCGGCAAGCGCGGTATCCCACACCGGCGACACGCAGGGCTGGCAGTAGATTTCACCGTCGTCGCGGCGCACCAGCAGGTTCTCGACCGATTTCCGCGCGATCGAGCGGTCGGGATGATCGGGCGGATAGCCGAGCACATCGAACATCATGACGCTGTTCGCCATCGCCGGATAGATCGCGCCTAGGCCGTCCTCGCCGTTGAGCCGTTCGGTGACGAAGGCGATGCAGGCGTCGACCGCGCGTTGCCGCAGCCGCTTGGGCCAATAAGGCGCTAAAGGCTTGAGGATCCTGTCGAGCAGGCCGAAGCCGGCGGTCCACAGCCATTTGCCGCCGCTCGCGCGCGACAGAGCGGACGGGGTGCCGCTGTAGAGCTCGTCAACCCGGACGCCGCGCCGATTACGCGCAACAGGCTTGAGCGCCTGCAGCACCAGCAGCGGCACGATCACGGTGCGCGCCCAATAAGACATGCGCGATAGATGGATCGGGAACCAGCGCGGCAACAGGATCAGCTCGACCGGCATCTCCGGCACGGCGGCCCACGGCCCCGCCCCGTAGAGTGCGAGCTGGATGCGCGTGAAGACGTTGCTCGCCTCGGCCCCACCATGCGAGAGCACGGCCATGCGCGCGCGCTTCATGTGCGGTGCATCGATATCGTCGCCGATCATCTTGAGCGCGAAATAGGCCTTCACCGTCGCGCTGACGTCGAGTCCCCCGTCATGGAACAGCGCCCATCCGCCATGCGCGCCCTGGATGCGGCGCAGATAGCGGCCGATGCCGGCCTCGAGCTCGAGATCATCGGGTTCGCCGAGGTAGTGGCGCAGCAGGACATATTCTGCGGGGATCGTGCAGTCGGCCTCGAGCTCGAACACCCAATGGCCGTCGTCGCGCTGGAGGGCGGCAAGCGCGCCTGCCGCCCGATCGACCGAGGCGTCGATCGCGTCGAGGCTGTGGGCGGCGACATCAGTTCGCAACATCACGTCCATCCATCGTTCGCACCGCGGCCGCGGCGGTTTCGCCTGAGAGTATTGCGCCCTCGATCGTGGCGGGAAATCCGGTTTGCGTCCAGTCGCCCGCAAGCAGCAGGTTACGCCACGCGGTGACGGCGCCGGGGCGCAGCCGATCCTGCTCGGGCGTGGCGGCGAAGGTCGCGCGCTTCTCGGTGACGATCTGCCAGGCCGGAAGGCCGCTGGTCAGCCGATAGGCTTTGGCGACATCGCGCCAGATCCTGGCGGCAAGCGCCTCGCGCTCCTCGCCGAGCAGGGCGCCGGCGGCGCTGATAGTTACCGATATGCGGTCGGGAAAGGCGAAAATCCATTCGGCGGTGCCGCCGATCACCCCGATCATCATCTCGGCATCCGCCGGCGGAGCATGACGGAAATGCGCGTTGACGATCGCTTCATGCGCGTCCGGTACGGTGAGCCCGGGCAGCAGCGCCGACGCCGACCAGGACGGCACGGCGAGAATCACCGGTTCGTCCGGAGAGATGGTCTCGGTGCTGTCGGCGAAATCTAGCGACACGACGCGATCGTCCGCGCGACCGATCGCGCGCAGGCGGCGACCCAGACGGATCGACGCGCCATGATCGCCGAGCCAGGCGAGCGCGGGCTCCACGAAGGCTGCGGCCAGCGTCGGCGTTGCTATGCGGGGACAATAGGCATTGCCGCCGCGCGCCAGCGTCTCGCGGATCACCGCGCCGGCCAGCCTGGCCGACCCCTCGGCGGCGCGCGTATTGAGAGCCGCAACGAGGAAAGGTTCGAGCAGCCGCTGCCAGAGCGGGCCGCTGGTCTCGATGATGTCACCGACCCGCAATTCGGGCGCAGCGCGAAGCAGCTTGGCGGCGGCGAGATAGTCTCGGATCCTCGTGCCGGGCACGCGCCGCTTCGGCGCTGCGACCCACCAGGGGATCGGGCCGCCATTGGGCGCGATCGTCCAGCGGTGGTCGTCGGCGAGATCCACGAAGCCGAAGCGCGCGCTGCCAGGGCCGGCGAGAGCGTCGGTCGCGCCGATCGTCGCGAGATAGCGCATCACCGCGTCATTTCCCGACAGGACGAGGTGATTGCCGTTGTCGATCGTCAGCCCGAGCTGGGGGTCGTGATAGGAGCGGCAGCGTCCCCCGGCCTGGGGCGCGGCTTCCGAGAGGGTGACGGCATAGCCGTCCCTGACTAGGGCGATCGACGCGCCCAGTCCCGCCAGTCCAGCGCCGATCACATGCGCTCGCCTCACCGACTGAGCCGCATCCGCGCGAATATCCACAGCAGGGCGAGCTTGTTGTGCCGCACCCGCCGCCGCGGCGCGGCCCACCCGGCCTTTTCCATCCGCCGCAACAGCCGCGCATAGGTGGCGGCCATGAGCTTCGGCGCGAGCAGGTGGCCACGCGGACGTGCGGCAAGGATGTCGTCCGCTTGGGAATAATGAAGCGTAGCGATCGCCGCGACCTCACGGCACGCACGGTCGATCCGCGGGTCGTGGAGCATGGCGCCCACGTCGCCTAGCGTCATGCCCGCCGCGCCGACCGGCTCGATGGGCAGATAGATGCGTCCGATCGCGGCATCTTCGTCGATATCACGCAATATGTTGGTGAGCTGGAGCGCGCGACCCAGATGGTGCGCCAGCGCGACGCCCGGTTCGCGCTCCATGCCGAAGATGCGTACCGACAGCCTGCCGACCGCCGAGGCCACCCGGTCGCAATAGAGATCGAGCAGGTCGAGCGTCGGCCAGCATATATCCCGCTCGACATCCATCGCCATGCCGTCGATCACCGCCATGAAGTCGTCGCGGTCGAGGCCGAACCGCGCGATCGGCAGGGCTAGCCCGGCGGCAAGGCCGCCCTCGCGGCCGGCATAGAGATTGTCGATATCGCGGCGCCAGCGATCGAGCTCGCGTGCGCGTGCGCGGCGGTCGACCTGCTGATCGTCGGCGATGTCGTCGACCTCTCGGCAGAATCGATAGACCTCGAACATCGCTTCGCGCTCAGCGGCTGGGAGCACCTTCATGCCCAGATAGAAGCTGCTGCCCGATGCGGCCGGGGGCGTGGCGGTGGTCATCGCAGGAGCAGCCTCGGCAGCGCCGCGATGGTAGCAATCAGCAGCGCTTCGAGCTTGCCATGGGCAATACGTGTGGCGAGCGGGTCGCCACACCGCAGCCGTGCCGCGAGACTGACCGCCAAGCGCTGGATCACCGCAATCTCGATCCCGAGCCGCCGGTCTGTCACCGATCGGGCGAACCCCGCCGAGTGGGCAAGCAGGCTCTGGGTTTGCTCGGCCAGGGCGGCGATCACATGGCGCAGTGCGGGTGTCGCGCGATCGGCGGCGAGACTCTCGACCGTCTCGCCGGCAGCGCGCAGCATGTCCTGCGGCAGATAGACGCGATCTATTTCGCGATAATCCTTCCCGCAGTCCTGCAGATGGTTGATGATCTGCAACGCCGCGCACAACGCATCATTGGCGGGCCATGTCGCCCGGTCTTCGCCATGAACGTCGAGCACGAAGCGGCCGACCGGCATCGCCGAGTAGCGGCAATAGTCGATCAGATCTCCCCAGCTTTCATAGCGTGCCTTAGTCACGTCGCGGCGAAACGCCTCGAGCAGGTCGAGCGGATGACGGCGGTCTAGGCCGCGCTGGTCGATCGCCCGACGCAGCGCCAGCGCGGACGGATCGGCATCGGTTTCTCCAGCGATCGTCGCGCGCATGGTCTCGAGTCGGGCAAGCTTGTCGGCGGGCGGCGCGGCCGGATGATCGGCGATGTCGTCGGCGAGCCGCGCGAAGCGGTAGAAAGCCATGATCGGCACGCGGTGCGCTGGCCTGATCAGCATCGACGCTACCGGAAAATTCTCGTCTTGATGCCCTTTGCCCGAGGCATAGGCCGCCGCTTCGCTCATGGTCGCAACTGCGCCTGCAGCCGGCCTTTCCACATCCCGCCGCGGCCCTGCCAATGGTCGAGCGCCGAACGGAAGGTCGCGCCGACGTAGAAGATCGCGATCGCCGGAAGGGCCAGGCCCCATAGCGGCGAACGGCGGTAGAAGCGCAGTGTCGGCTGGAAGGCGATCGCCATCATCGCCCAAGCCGAGAGGCCGGCGATCCGCGCTGCGCCCGAGGCGAAGATCGCAAGCAGCGGCGGCGCAATGTAAACCAACGCCATACCGGCGAGCGTGCCTGCGAGCAGCAGCGGCGAGTAGCGAAGCTGGGCATAGGCCGATCGCGCGATCATTGCGCCGATCGGACGCCAGCCGCCATAAGGGCGGATGCTTCGCGAGCGCCGGGTAAGCGATAGCCGGATCGGCCCCTGCCGCTTCATAAGCAGGCCAAGCGCGCAATCGTCGATGATCGCGTCGGCGATCGCCGCGACCCCGCCTGCCCGCTCGAACGCGTCACGCCTGAGCAGCACGCATCCCCCTGCCGCACCGGCGACCGGCGAGGTGGGTCGGTTCACCCGCGCAAAGGGATAGAGCATCTGGAAGAAGAAGATGAACGCCGGTATCAGCGCGCGTTCGGCGAAGCTGGTACAGCGTAGATCGGCCATCAGCGAGTTGAGCACCAGATCGTCGGCCAGCGACCGCGCGACCAGCGATCGCGCAGTGTCGGGAGCGTGTACGATGTCGGCGTCGGTGAACCACAGATAATCCGCTTGCGCGCCCGCCCGCTCGCTGCCCTGCGCCAGCGCCCAAAGCTTGCCGGTCCAGCCGCGCGGCGGCGACGTGGCCTCGATCACGGTCAGCCGATCCGATCCCAACCTATCCGCCATGTCCCGCGCGATTCGGCCGGTGCCGTCGCCGCTGCCGTCGTCGACCAATATGATGCGTAGGCGACCGGGATAATCCTGGGCGGCCAGCGACCCGATCGACTCGGCGATCACATCGGCTTCGTCGCGCGCTGGGACGATCACCGCCACGTCCGGCCAGGCCGCGGGCGGCGGCGCGAGGCCATCATCGCATTCGGCAGCCCACCAGAAACGGCCATGCGCGACGAGCAGGTAGAGCCAGACCACCAGGGTCGCGGCGCCTGCCAGCGCCGTAATCACGCGATCATTCCCTCGGCACGGAACCAGCGCAGCGCGTCGGCGATCGCCTGCTGATAGGGTCGGGCGCGATAACCGAGTTCGGCTTCGGCGCGCGCCGAGCTGTAGAACATCCGATGGCGCGACATCCGCAGCGCGTCGCGCGTCAGAAAGGGTTCGCGTCCCGTAAACCGCGCGACGGTTTCGGCAATCCAGGCGAGCGGAATCAGCGGCGCACGTGGCAGCGCGATCGTCGGCGCCTTGCCGCCGGTCTCCCGGGCGATATCGGCGAGCATCTGCTGCAGCGATACATCCTGCCCACCCAATATATAGCGCCGGCCCGGAATCCCCTGCTCGAGCGCGGCGACATGGCCCTCCGCGACATCGTCGACATGGACGAGATTGAGCCCGGTATCGACGAACGCCGGGATCCTGCCGCTCGCCGCATCGACGAGGATCCGGCCTGTCGGCGTTGGCCTGACATCGCCGGGGCCGATCGGCGTCGACGGATTGACGATCGTCGCGGGCAAGCCGCGCTCCGCGACCATTGCCTCGACAAGGCGTTCGGCGGCGACCTTGCTGCGCTTGTAGCTGCCGATGGCAGTCCCCTCGGTCAACGGCCTGCCTTCGTCGGAGGGCCGATCGCCGGCCGGTGCCAGCGTCGCGACGCTGCTCGTATAGACGATGCGGCGGACCCCGGCGGCCAGCGCGCCCTCCATGACGATGCGGGTGCCCTCGCGATTGTTGCGGACGATCTCTTCTCCGCGGGGGACCCAGAGCCGATAGTCGGCGGCGACATGCGCAAGCGCGTCCATCCCGTCGAGCGCCATGGCCATCGTGTCGCGATCCCGCATGTCGCCAAAGACGATCTCGCCGGGGAAATCCCGCATGTTGGCAGACGGGCTCGATCCACGCACCAGGCCACGCACGCGATAACCCCGGCGCGCGAAGGCGCGTGCGACCGCAGCTCCGACGAAACCCGATACGCCTGTCACCAGAATCGTTTCTGCCATGCCGCCCAGTATCGCATCTCCGCGCCGCGCCGCGGCAACATACCGCTATGCTGCGGCGAAGCTGCTGGCAACCTCCGGCGGCTAGGCTAAACCGGCTCGCGTGATCGCGAAACTCCTCATCCCCATGCTGGGCGTGTTGACCATGCTAGGTATCGCCTACACGCTCGCGGCGGCGG
The DNA here is from genome assembly GCF_037861105.1 of Rhizorhabdus argentea. Taxonomy (NCBI): domain Bacteria; kingdom Pseudomonadati; phylum Pseudomonadota; class Alphaproteobacteria; order Sphingomonadales; family Rhizorhabdaceae; genus Rhizorhabdus; species Rhizorhabdus argentea. The sequence goes on along the minus strand of NZ_JBANFK010000038.1, from coordinate 5,759 downwards.
CACTGGTCGCGCGGCTCCACCGCCGGCGGAACGAAGAAGCGCCGGCACCTCCGCAGGCGGTAACGATCCTGAAACCGCTGTTCGGCGCCGAACCTAGGCTCGTCGAGAACCTCGAAACCTTCCTCCGACAGGATTGGGACGCACCGATCCAGCTGCTCTGCGGCGTGCATGCCGCTTCGGATCCCGCCTTTGCCGCCGTCGAGGCGCTGAAGGCGCGCTATCCCGAACACGACATCGCCTGCGTCGTGGATGATCTGCGGCACGGCGCCAATGCCAAGGTCGGCAACCTGATCAACATGCTTCCTGCAGCCCGCCACGACATCCTGATCCTCAGCGACAGCGACATGTCGGCAGGGCCCGACTATCTGCGCCGCGTCGTCGCCGCACTGGACGCACCGGACGTTGGCGCGGTGACCTGTCTATATCGGGGCCGTGGCGACACGGGCGTCTGGTCGGTGCTGGGCGCCGCCGGGCTGAGCTATAACTTCCTGCCCAGCGTGATCGTCGGTCTCGCGCTCGATGCGGGCGACGTCTGCATGGGGTCCACTATCGCGCTACGGCGCGCGACGCTCGATCGGATCGGCGGCTTCACCCGCTTCGCGGACCGGCTTGCCGACGATCATGCGATCGGCGGCGCGGTGCGGGATTGCGGGCTCGCTGTCGTCGTACCACCGATGGTGATCACCCATGCCTCGACAGACCAGAGCCTGCTAGCGCTGTTCCGCCACGAACGCCGCTGGGCGGCCACCGTGCGCCAGATCAACCCCGCGGGCTATGCCGGGATGATCGTCACCTTCCCGCTGCCCTTCGCGCTGGCATTGCTGGCTTTCGCGCCTTGGGCCGGTGCCGTGCTGCTCGTCATGGCCGTGGCGACGCGGGCGATGCTGATCGCGAGCGTCGACCGTCTTTGCGGCGCGCGATCGGCGCCGCTATGGCTGTTGCCGATCAGGGACATCCTGTCGTTGCTCGTCTTTTTCGCGGGCCTAGTGACAGGATCGGTTGAATGGCGCGGTGAGCGGCTTAGAATGCGCGATGACGGCAGGATTGCGGCCGATGCGGAGATGACAGGATGATGCGTACGCTCTTTCTCCAAGGTCCTTCGTTCGATGGCTATGACGGGGGAGCCGGCGCCCGCTACCAGATGAAGCGCGAAGTGAAGTCTTTCTGGTATCCGACCTGGCTGGCGCAGCCCGCGGCGATGATCGACGGATCGAAGCTGATAGACGCGCCCGCGCACGACCTGTCGTGGGACGACATCAAGCACGAAGCAGATGACCGCGACCTCGTCATTCTCCATACGTCCACGCCTTCTTTCCGGCAGGACATCCAGACCGCCGAACTGCTCAAGGCCCGCAACCCCAGGCTGATCATCGGGATGATCGGCGCGAAGGTCGCGGTCGAACCCGACAAGTCCCTCGCCGCATCGCCCGCGGTCGACTTCGTCGCGCGCAACGAATTCGATTTCACCATCGTCGATGTCGCCAGCGGCATGCCGCTCAGCGATGTGATCGGGATCAGCTACCGCAACGCATCGGGCGAGATCGTCCACAACGCCGATCGGCCGATCCTCGAGAGCATGGACGATCTGCCGTTCGTCTCGCCGATCTACAAGCGCGACCTGACGATCGAGAAATATTTCGGCGGCTATCTGCTCCACCCCTATGTCAGCTTCTACACCGGGCGCGGCTGCAAGAGCCGCTGCACCTTCTGCCTGTGGCCGCAGACGGTGGGCGGGCATAATTACCGCACCCGTTCGATCGCCCACGTGATCGAAGAGGTGAAATATATCCAGCGCGAGATGCCCGAGGTTAAGGAGATATTCTTCGACGACGATACGCTGACCGACAATCTGGCGCGGGTCGAGGAACTGTCGATCGAACTCGGCAAGCTCGGCGTCACCTGGTCATGCAACGCGAAGGCGAACGTTCCCTACAAGACGCTCAAGGTGATGCGCGAAGGCGGCCTGCGCCTGCTGCTGGTCGGCTATGAAAGCGGCAACCAGAAGATCCTGCACAATATCAAGAAGGGCCTGCGCGTCGACGTGGCGAAGCAGTTCACCAAGGACTGCCATGCGCTCGGCATCGTCATCCACGGCACCTTCATCCTCGGCCTGCCCGGCGAGACCGAGGAGACGATCGAGGAGACGATCGAATATGCCAAAGAGATCAATCCGCATACCATCCAGGTTTCCCTGGCGGCGCCTTATCCGGGCACCTTCCTTTACAAGCAGGCGGTGGAAAATAACTGGTTCGACGGCAGTGACCATCTGCTCACCGATGGCGGCACCCAGATCGCACAGCTGAGCTATCCGCACCTGCCGGCTTCGGTGGTGTTCGACAAGGTCGAAGAGTTCTACCGGCGCTTCTATTTCCGCCCGTCGAAGATCTGGTCGATCGTCGCCGAGATGCTGCGCGATTGGGACATGATGAAGCGCCGCCTGCGCGAAGGCGTAGAGTTCTTCAACTTCCTCCGTCATCGCAAGGACGTCGCGGCCTGAGCCTGCCATGATCACCGGGCTGATCGTCACCGCCGACGATTTCGGCGTCGACGAAGCCGTCAACGAGGCTGTCGAGCGCGGGCATGGTGAGGGCATCCTCACCGCGGCGAGCCTGATGGTGACGGGCGCAATGGCGGCAGATGCCGCTGCGCGGGCGCGGCGACTGCCCGCGCTGGGCGTCGGGCTCCATATCGTGCTGGTCGACGGCCGGCCCGCCTTGCCGCGTGAGAAGATCCCCGATCTTGTCGATGCCGATGGCCGATTTCGCACCAACATGGTTCGCGCCGGCATCGACATCTTCTTCCGTCCCACCGTGCGACGGCAGCTTGCCGCCGAGATCGAGGCCCAGTTCGCCGCTTTCGCCGCGACCGGGCTCGCGCTCGATCATGTCAACTCGCACAAGCATTTTCATCTTCATCCGACGATCGGCGGATTGATCCTCAAGATCGGCGCCCGTTACGGCCTTCGCGCGATACGCGCCCCGGTAGAGCCCGGCGCGGTGATCCGATCGATAGAGGGCGGCCGCCCCGGTTTCACCGAGCGGGTCGCGGCGGCCTACGCGCATCGCACACGCCGCCGCGCGGTCGCTGCCGGCCTCGTGGTGCCCGATCAGGTTTTCGGCCTCGCCTGGAGCGGCGCGATGACCGCCGCTCGGCTGGCTGCCTTGATCGAGCGCTTGCCGGCGGGACTCAGCGAAATCTACCTCCATCCGGCGGCCGATGATGCGTTCCCGGGCCATGTGCCGGGATATGCCTATCGCGACGAATTGCAGGCCCTGCTCGACCCCAATGTCGCGCGGGCCGTACGCGGCCTGCATCGTGGCCGCTTTGCCGATTTTGGCCGATGAGCGTGGAAGAATGACGATTTTCCGGCGCTGGCCCGTCCTCCTGGCGCTCATCGCCGGTCTGTGCCTAGCCGCCTGGGTCATCATGTCCGTCGACGTTCACGCGATATTGAAAAGCGTTGCGCAGGTCGGCGTGGGGGGCTTCCTGCTGCTCTGCCTCGGCCTGGCCGGCGTGCTGCTGTTGCTTGGAGCGGCGCTGTTGGTCTCGATGCCGGGCGAACCGCTCCATCGTCTTCCGTTGTTCCTATGGTCCCGCACCACGCGGGAGGCGGCGAGCGACCTGCTACCTTTCTCCCAAATCGGCGGGCTGGTAGTCGGCGCACGCGTCCTGCTGGGCGGCGGCATCGCATCTAGGCGGGTCTATGCGGCGATGATCGTCGATCTCACCACGGAGATGCTGGCACAGCTTTTCTTCACCCTGTTCGGCCTCTGGATGTTAAGCACTATGCTGCTCTATCCCGTCGCCGCCCATGCACTGCGTCCGCTCGCTTGGGCCGGGGCGGGCGCGGCGCTGGCGATAACGCTGGCCTTCGTACTTCTGCAGCGCCCCGCGCTGCGCTTCATGGGGCTAATGGCGAGCCGTATTCTGCCCGATACGCAGGCCGGCATCGACGATATTCTCGCCCAGCTCGCGATATTCTACCGCGATCACCGCGCCCTGATCGCGTCGCTCGCACTCAACCTGCTTGCCTGGACCGCCAGCGCGGCCAACGCATGGCTGATCCTGTGGCTGATGGGACGCCCGATGCCGTTCGCGCAGATCGCCGCACTCGAAAGCCTCATCTTCGCGCTGCGTTCGGTGGCGTTCGTGATCCCCGGCGCGCTCGGCGTGCAGGAGGCGGGCTATGTGCTGCTTGGCCCGGTATTCGGATTGCCGCCGAGCGCGGCAGTGACGCTGTCGGTGATCAAACGCGGACGCGAACTCGCGATCGCGGTCCCGGCCATCCTGCTGTGGCAGCTGTCCGAACTGCGCTCGCGTTGGCAACATGTCCGCGTGACGCAGGACTAGGGGGACGAGAGACACTCAACGATCGCGATTGACCACATAGAATGCAATATCGCGCAACAGATCGGCCTCTTCGCCGAAAGGTGCCAGCCTATCAACCGCCTGATCGACGAGTGAACGAGCCTGTGCTCTCGCGCGATCGGTTCCCAGCAGTGACACGAAAGTCGCCTTGCCCGCCGCAGCGTCCTTACCCACTGCCTTGCCGAGCGCCGCCGCATCCCCCTCGACATCGAGCAGGTCATCGGCGATCTGGAAGGCAAGACCCAGCTCATGGGCGTAGCTATGCAAGGCCTTGCGTGAGGCGGGCGACGCGCGGCCCAATATCGCTCCGGCTTCAACTGAAAAGGCGATCAAGGCACCGGTCTTCAATTGCTGTAGTTGGATTATGCTCGATAGATCGAACTTCGAAGTCTCGGCTGCCATGTCCAGAGCCTGCCCGCCGACCATGCCTGATGCCCCCGAGGCGCGCGCGAGCGCGGCAATCAGCTCACTGCGAACGAATGGATCTTCGCTCGTTGCGTCGCTGGCTAGGACTTCGAACGCCAACGCCTGGAAGGCGTCTCCTGCAAGAATGGCCGTCGCCTCATCGAACGCTTTATGCACCGTCGGGCGGCCACGCCGCATGTCATCGTCATCCATCGCGGGTAGATCGTCATGGATCAGGCTGTAGACATGGATCGATTCAACGGCGAGCCCGGCCCTGAGGGCGCGGTCACGATCAACCGCGAACAGTTCGGCCGATGCGCATGCGAGCAGTGGCCGCAGGCGTTTGCCGCCGCCGAGCGCGGCATGGCGCATCGCCTCATAAAGCGGGCGGCGATTATCTTGCGGCGGCGTCAATAGGGCATCGAAGAGTGTATCGATTTCGCTGGCGATCCGCTTAATTGCGAGATCAAGACGGTCAGCTATCATGCTGGCTCGCGAGCCAGCGCTGCTCAGTCTGTTTTCAACTTCGCCAATCATCCTTGCCTCGATCTTGATCTTGTAGGCGACTTCGGGGGCCAAATGCCTTGCCATCTTTGGTTTGCCGTCTCCACAGCGTCAAGGGCGCGCCGCGGTTACGCGCGACGTGGCTAATGCACGATCTATCGGGCGATCATTGGAACAAAAACCGTGCTCCAGCACGGTCGCGCTCACAATACCGCTTGCGCCTGCGCGGCTTCGGCAGCTTCGATCTCGGCGGCCTTGGCTTCGACGAGCCGGACGATGTGCTCGACCATGTCTGCATCCTGCACGGTGTGATCGGTAACGCCCGACAGATAGACCATATGCTTGCCGGCGCCGCCGCCGGTCAGCCCGATGTCGGTTTCCCGCGCTTCGCCCGGCCCGTTGACGACGCATCCGAGCACCGACAGCGAGAGCGGCACGCGGATATGCTGGAGCCGCTCCTCGAGCGTCTGCACGGTGCGGAT
>NZ_JBANFK010000037.1:0-21335 GCF_037861105.1 Rhizorhabdus argentea | reverse complement strand
CCGCCGCCAGTCGTGGAGCCTAGCCCGCCGCCGCCACCGCCGCCGCCAGTCGTGGAGCCTAGCCCGCCGCCGCCACCGCCGCCGCCAGTCGTGGAGCCTAGCCCGCCGCCGCCACCGCCGCCGCCAGTCGTGGAGCCTAGCCCGCCGCCGCCACCGCCGCCGCCAGTCGTGGAGCCTAGCCCGCCGCCGCCACCACCGCCGCCAGTCGTGGAGCCTAGCCCGCCGCCACCACCGCCGCCGCCAGTCGTGGAGCCTAGCCCGCCGCCACCGCCACCGCCGCCAGTCGTGGAGCCTAGCCCGCCGCCGCCGATAGCTGAGGTAGTGGCCGGGGATACTGCGCGATCGGTCGTTTCGACCGTTTCGTCGATCACCGTTCCGACGCCTCCGGCTCCATCGGTGTCAGCACCGAGCGCGACTCCTGCTCCTGCTCCTGCTCCTGCTTCGGGGCCCGCTCCGGCAGGCGGAGATGCGTCATCCTCTTCAGGGGATACTGCGTCAAGCGGCTCGGAACCCGCATCGAGCGACAGCAGTTCGCCATCGAGCGACAGCAGCTCGTCCTCCGGCGATGCTACAGCCGCCTCGTCGGATGGCGGCGCGTCGCCCGGTCCCACATCCGACGGCGCCGCCGATGCCCCAGCCAGCTCCTCGCCGGCTCCCGCCGCGCCGGGCGGCGCGGCTCCCGTGGCCTCGGGGGGCGGTAGCGCCGGCGGCGAGGTCGCGGTTGTAGCGGTCGCTCCCGCACCGGTCGACGCTCTGGCGCCGTCACCGGTACCCGATACACCGCCGCCAACACCGACCGATGCCGCGGATGCCGGCGATCCTATCTTGCAGGCCGCTGCCCCCGATGGACCGGCGGCACCGGCGGCACAGGTACAGCGGGCGACTATGATGGTGACCCAGCTCAACCCGACGATTGCCGTCAGCGTCGATCTGCCGCCGCGCGTGCAGGGTGCTCCGGGAGTAGATGTCCGCTTCTCGCTGACGGGAGAGTTTGGCTTGTGATCCGATAGCTTCGCAGAGGAACGTCCGCCGCGATGCGGTGATGGTTAATGGTTGATTTTTGGGGGGAATGGGGTTGCGTTTTCTAGCTTTGATCCTGTCCGCATTGCTATCGAGCGCGGTGGCGCACGCCCAGGGTGAAGCGCCTGGGGCGATCGCGGCCGTGACGCTGGCCGGCGAGCAGTGCCGGACCGAGATCCGGACCGATGTGAAGATCGTCGGTTCCGCCCCCGCGGATGCCGATCTGGTCTGCGCCGGCAAGACGGTCGGGCGGTTGGCCCATTCGCTCGTGCTTGGGGGCGGCAGTCAAGGGACCGACGCCCAGGCGACGCTCTCGGCCGCATTGGAAGGCAGTCGCGCGGCGACGGCCATCAGGTCTGAACTGGCTTGTGAAGCCAAGCACTGGCTCTCCAACTCGCAGACCCCGGTCGTCCTGTTTCCGTGCCGGCAGAAAAACGACGGATGGCCGATCCTGCTCCTCGCGCGTCTCGATAGCGGGGTGCTGACCATCGTCGCGGCGCCGGCATCCACCTATCCGGTCCTTCGCGCGATGATGCGGCTACCCGATGAAGGACTGTCCCAGGCGCAGCTTACCGCCCAGGCCCAGGCCTTCTGGTCGCAACCCGTCGCAATGGCGAGCGCGGCCGATCTCGGAACCGTGAGGACGCTATTGCGCAATGCCCGCGTCGCCGCGAGCCAGCTAGATTATGAAGCTGCAGAGGCTGGATTTCGTTCGGCGCTCGAGCTGCAGTCCCGGCTGTTCGGCGAAAATGATCCGGGCACCAACGAGATACTGCTGGATCTGGCCCTATCCGTCAGCAACCAGCGGCGGTTCGACGAGGCCGAGGCGTTGTTGCGCCGGGCGGCGCCCATAGCGGACCGCTCGATACGTCCATCGGATCGCGCCAGGTCCGCGGCCTATCAGGGCTATATCGCGGCTAATCGCGGCGATTTTGTCGCCGCGCGGAGCTTTGCTCGCGCGGCCGCCGCAGCATGGCGTTCGATCGCTGCCGACGGCTGGCGGATCGACAGTGTCGCGGGCCTGCTCGACAAGAGCGAGCAGGCTTCGGCCGAAGCGGAGCTCGCGCATGCGCTGAACTTCGAAGCCGCGATGATGCTTCGCAACGATGATGCCACCGGTGCCTTTGCGAGCGCCGGCGAGGCGCTGCTGATCATCGACCGGGTCGAGGACGAGCCGCGCTGGTGGAAATCGGACATCCTGCTGACCCTCGGCGAAATCAGCAGCGCCCAGGGGCGCCTGTCGGCCGCCGAAGCCTATCTGAAGGGCGCGCTCGCACAGCGGCAGGCGATCTTCGGCGAGGGGCCCGGCACCCTCAAGGTGCGGACGGCGCTGGGCCGTGCCTATCAGGCCGAGCAGATGAACACGTCGGCGATCATCGCTTATCGCGACGCCATCAAGGTCGCACGCGCCCTTCCCAAGGAGAGTGTCCCTTTTACTGCCGACGACTTCGTGCCCTTCGCCGCCGCACTGGTCGACTATGCAGGCACGGTTGAGGATCCGCCGGCGAAGGCGGGCCTTTTCGCCGAGGGTTTCGATGCTTTCCAGATGGTTAGAAGCCCGCTTGCCGATCGCTCCGCCGTACTGGCGTCGGCCCGCCTCTCGGCGGACACGCCCGAACTAGCCGCCTTGATCGGCCGCCTCGAGACGGCCACCCGCGACCAGGGCACCGCGCGGCTGCGACTGGGGCAGGAACAGTCGCTCAACGCGCAGGAGCGCAGCGCGCAGGTGGAGGAACAACTCGCCAAGGATATCGCCAGCCAGGGCCAAGCGATCTCGTCGCTCCGGCTTGAGATCGCCCGCCGCTTCCCGTCCTTCGGACAACTGGCGGAGCCCAAATTGCCAACGCTCGATGCGGTCCGTTCGCGCCTGCAGGAGAAGGAAGGGCTGGTCACCTTCCTGATCGGCCGGGAGCGCTCCTTCGTGCAATTGGTGCGCCGGGATGGCGTCGTCATCGCGCCTGTGTCGGCGGGGGCCGCAGCGCTGCAGGCGGCGGTCGTGCGGTTGCGCCGCGGCCTCGAAGTGCAGGGAGCGTCGGTCAACGAGTTCGATCTTGAGGCTGCGCATCAACTTTATTCGGATCTGTTCGGCGGCATTCTCAAGGAACTGGCCGAGGTCGACCGGCTCGTCGTGGTGCCCTCCGGCCCGCTGGCCAGCCTGCCGTTCAGCGTCCTGGTGACTAGGCTCGCCGACGGCCATGATTATCGCAGGGCAGCGTGGCTAGCCCAGGCGAAGGCGCTGACCCATGTTCCGTCATTGGCCGCGTTCGTCAACCTGCGATCGACCAAGCTGGTCGGCAATCAACCGCGCCTGCTGATGGCGATGGGCAATCCGGTGCTCGGGCCGGTCCAGTCCGGCGCGGTGCAGCGCAGTTCGATGGCCGCTTTTACCGGAAGCTGCCTTTCGGGAGGCGTGACTCCGCCGCAACTGCTCCGCTCGCTGGCGTCGCTGCCCGACACGGGGAGCGAGATCACCAGCGTCGCGCGGTCGCTCAACTCGGCCAACGTCGCTATCAAGCTGGGCCAGGACGCGAATGAGACGGCCTTGAGAGGCGAGAATCTGTCGGACTTCCGCATTCTTTATTTCGCTACCCACGGCCTGCTCCCCGGCGAGCTGCGCTGCCAATCCGAACCAGGTCTGGTGCTCACGCCTCCCGCTGTGGCTGCGGCATCGCACGAGAGCGATGGCCTGCTCGATTCCAGCGAGATCGCGAAGCTTTCGATCAATGCCGATCTCGTCGTCCTGTCCGCGTGCAACACCGCCGCCTCCGGCGACAACCTCGGCGGGGAATCGCTATCCGGGCTGGCAGCCTCCTTCTTCCATGCCGGCGCGCGCAGTCTGGTGGTGAGTCATTGGCAGGTACCGTCCGCCGCCACCCGTCGGCTCATGTCGGGGATGTTCGGCGCGATGGGCGCCGAGCCGGACATGCCGGCCGACACGGCGTTGCAGCGAGCCCAGCTCGACATGATCCGAGATCCGGCGACGGCGCATCCCTTTTTCTGGGCAGCCTTCGTCGTCATGGGAGACGGCGCCACCAAACCCCTTCAGACAAGGACTGGAGCATGAAACTTCACCCGCTTCTTTTGCTCCCGCTCGCCCTGCTGGCGGGGCGGGCATCGGCGATCAATATGGTTGTGGTGGAGGCCAGGGCCGCTGGGCTCAAGCCGGGCATGATGATCAGCAGCATCGTTCCGGTCACGCTCAAGGAAGGCGAGCGGGTCACGATCATCGGCCCAGACGGGCGTTCGGTGACGCTCAGGGGACCTTATAAGGGAATCGCCGTGCGGGCTGGAACGGCGGTGCAGGATCCGAAGGCCGCACTCGCCGCCCTGATCTCGACCAGAAACGACCGTGCGAAGTCGGTCGGTGCGATCCGTGCCGGCGCGAATGCGGCAAAGCTTCCTGACCCATGGCTGATCGATATCAGCCGACCCGGCGCGCGATGCGTGCGCGAGGGTGATCGGCCGATCTGGTGGCGGCCGGACGACCGCGGCGCCGAGCCGTTCACCGTCTTTCCGATCGACCGCTCGTGGCGCGCCGACTTCCAGTGGAAGGCCGGTGTCGACCGGCTGGCGGCGCCGGCGCTGTCCAGGCTGGAAGGCGTCAGCACCTTCCTGGTCCGGGTCGAGGGACAGGAAAATGCGATTAGCATCCAGATGATCCCGCGCGACATTACCGATCCGCTGGTGCTGAGCAGCTGGATGCTTGAGCGGGCCTGCATCCAGCAGGCCGACGCTTATCTGCGCCAGATCGAGGCAGACCTTGCGAGATCAGCTTCTTCCTCTCCCAAGCCCGAAGGATCGGCCTCGTGAGCAAGGCATTGCGCCAATCCCTCTCCGTGACCGGCATCGCTCTGGCGGCGGCGCTGATCGCCTTCTTTGCCGTTCGCTATGTCTCACTGCTCACCAATCTCGAATATAAGGCCGCCGACATCCGAATTGCGGCGATGCAGCCGCCCGCCGAGCCATCCAAGGATGTCGTCGTCGTCGCCCTCGACGAAGCGACGCTCACGGCCTTTTCCTATCGATCCCCGGTCGACCGTGGATTCCTGGCGGATCTGATCACGCAGCTTTCGGCCAAGGGCGCCAAGCTCATCGGGGTCGACGTCATCGTCGACCAGCCGACCGAACCGGCGAAGGATGCAAAGCTCAAGCAGGTCATCGATGCGACCAAGACGCCGCTGTTCTTCAGCTATTCCTCGGCGCCGAACATCGTGACCGACGAGCAGCTGGCCTATCTCGATGCCTTCATTCCTGCCGACAAGCGTGCCGAGGCGAACCTGCTGACCGACCCGTTCGATCAGTCGGTGCGCAAGATCAATCCCGGCGGAGAGTTCAATGCGGCGGGCCAGCGGATCGACACGCCGCATCATCCGGCGGGTTTCGTCCGCAAGACGCTCGCGCTGGCGGGACGGGCTGCCCCGATGACCCCGGTTGAAATAGCCTGGCGCAGCCGGCCCGACGCGGAAACTCCAGCCTTTCCTACCTTTTCGGCCGCGGTGGTCCCGTTTCTTCCCGAGAGCTTCTTCAAGGACAAGATCGTCCTGATCGGGGCGATCGTCTCGATGACCGACCGGCACAGGACGCCGCTCGCGGTCGTCGACGACGGCGACCAGGGCAACATGCCGGGAATCTACGTGCAGGCCCACGGCGTCACGCAGATCCTCGAAGGACGCAAGCCGCCGCGCATGAGCGGTCCGGCGACGGCAGGCATCACCCTGATCGGCGCCATCCTCGGCGTCCTTATCTCGCTGCTCAAGCGGGGCATTCTCTTCAACGTCGCGGTCGGGGCGTTGCTGATCGCCGCTTATTGGGCGGGAGCGGTGGTCGGCTATGGCTACGGGTTGCCGATGCTGCCATTGGTTGCTCCGACAATGGCGTTCGCCTTTTCGATCTGGATGATGGACGTGTTCATCGGGCGCGGCGAGCGAAAGCAGCGCGAGTTCGTCCAGGGTACATTCTCGCGCTATGTCTCGCCCGCCGTCGTCAACCAGCTCGTCGCCGATCCGAGCTCGGTGTCGATCTCGGGCGTGCGCCGCGAAGCGACCTTCATCTTCACCGATGTGGCCGGATTCACGACCTTGTCGGAACAGCTCACCTCGGAGGCCCTGTCCGATACGCTCAACGACTATCTCAATGGCGCCTGCGAAATCATCCAAAAATATGAGGGCACGATCGACAAGTTCATCGGCGACGCGATCATGTCGATCTTCAACGCGCCGATCCTGCAAGCCGATCATCCCGAGAGAGCGATCAAATGCGCTCTCGAGTTGGACGCCTATGCCGAGGCCTTCCGTCTCGCGCGTAACGCCGAAGGCATTCCGATCGGCATTACCCGTATCGGCATTCATACCGGCGAAGCCACCATCGGCAACTTCGGATCGCAGTCGCGCATGGACTTCACCGCGCTGGGCGACACGGTCAACACGGCGGCCCGGACCGAGGGCGTGAACAAATATTTCGGTACCCGGATATGCGCTACCGAGCAGACCGTGTCGCGGTGCCCCTCCCTCAAGTTCAGGCCGGTGGGTGATATCGTCCTGAAGGGCAAGCTGACCGCGACAGGCCTCTATTGCCCGGTGGCCGACGACGCACCCGAAGCACTGATCGACGGCTATGACGAAGCCTATGCATTGCTCCGCGAGCATGATGAGGGTCCGGCGGCGGTGGGCGCATTCAAGGCGCTGGAGACGCAGTTCCCCGATGATCCGCTCATTCACTTTCACCTCAACCGGTTCGCCAAGGGCATCGTTTCGGCGCGAGTCGTGATGGACGACAAATGATCAATAAAGTGATGAACCTCCGTCCCTCCCCAAAGCGCGCGCGCGCCGCCGCAAACATGCTCGCCATCGCGGTGGCGGCTTGGCCAGGAACGAACGCGTTCGCGCAGAATGCCGACGCTATCCAGCGCGCGCTCGACGATGTCGCTCGCCAGCGCGTCGCGCCGCTGCCACTGCCACCGGCGGACTATGATTTCAGGATCCAGAATCCGGAACGATCGGCTGTGCCGAGGGCGGTCGACGAGATCGAATTCTCGGTGCGCTCGATCCGGGTGGTCGGCGCCAGGCATTTTCCGGACAGCGTGGTCCGTAGCATCTTCGCGCCACTCGAGGGCAGGACGATAGTCCTTGAGGATCTGCGCAAGGCCGCCCAGCAACTCGAAGACCGCTATCGCGCCGAGGGCTATTTTCTGACCCGGGTCTTCGTCTCGCCGCAGCGGGTCAAGGATGGCGTGCTCGAGGTCCAGGTGCTCGAAGGCTATATCGGCGCGACCTTTGTCGAGGCACCCAACGCGCCGTCACGGCGGCACGCCGAACAATTGCTGAAACCGGTGATCGATCAACACCCCGCGCAGTTCCGGGATCTTGAGAGCCGGCTGCTGCTGATCAACGATACGCCGGGCCTCGCGGGGACCAGCATCCTTCGCCAAGGGGCCGAGCCGGGCAGTTCGGAGATGCTGGTCAACCTCACCCGGGTGCCCAATGCCTATCGCGCGAGCTTCAGCAATACCGCCTCCAACATATTGGGCCCGACCAGCTATGGCCTGGGCGCAACGCTGAGCCAGCCGCTCGGCCGCCCCGGCCTGCTCGATGTCGACCTCTCGGCCGCGGGGGGGAACCTGTCGGAGCTGCGATCGGCCAGTCTTCGTTATGCAGCACCGATCGGATCCGGCGGTGCGGTGCTGGCGCTCGGTGGGCTGGTGGCATTCGCGAAACCCGGCGGTTCTGTGGCTTCGCTGAATATCAAGAGCCGCATCATGAGCTTCAATTCTCGCCTGCGAGCGCCGCTGCTCCGTAGCCGGCAGAATTCGGTCTATGTCGATCTTGCCATGACACTGAACCGCAGCCGAACCGAGGCGCTCGGCAAGCGGATCGTGGACGACAAGGGCACCGTCGCGGAGGTCGGCCTGTCCTGGCAGCAGGTCGGTTGGCTGAACGGGGCGACGACCGTCACGCTCACCCTGTCCCACGGCCTGGAAATCTTCGGCGCGATCGGGCGATCGGCTTCGTTGCCCTCGGTTGACGGCTTCAAGCCCGATTTCACCAAGCTGAACTACAGCCTCCAGCGCACCCAGATCCTGGCCGGCCGCTTCACCGCGCAGATCAACGTGCAGGGGCAATATACCGGCGATCGTCTGCTCTCGGGCGAGCAGGTCTCCTTTGGCGGGCCTTCGATCGGACGCGGCTATGATCCGTCGCTGCTGGCCGGAGAACGAGGCCTGGGCATGGTCGGCGAGCTCCAGTACGATCTGCCGGTCAAGCTCGCGCCCGCGATCGACAGCGCCAAGCTCTACAGCTTTGCCGATTGGGCGCGGGCAACCAGCCTGGCGTACAAAGCGATACCGAAACAGAACCGGTATATAAGTTCGATCGGCGTCGGCGTGCGCACGGTTCTATGGCAGCATGCCAGCGTCGACATGCAGCTTGCCCGGGCAGTCCGCACCGTCGCCGGGAACCCTCGGCGTGGTGTGCGATTCAACCTGAATGTCTTCCTCTTCTGGTAGCGTCGAGCCGATCGCAGCCAACGCACCATCTGAGGCCGGCGAATAGCAGTTCAGCTGGCAGAGGATCATATCGGGATCGGCATCGAGGATCGGCGAGGAATGTGTTGGCAGCTTTAGCCATGTCTGGCAGGATAATATTCCCAAATATCCCTGCCATCGAACGGAAAATGATCAACATATTCCATTTGGGTTTGGGTGGTATTCCTATGAGTTTTGAAAATACTCGCAAGAGTTAAGCATTATACTCTGAACTGTAATTACGGATAGGCCCTAAGCCTTGCGGATACGAGCCTCCCGCCACCTTGTTAGGGTTGGCTTTAACGCCCAATACAGAAGGTGCATTGTCTAATTATGCCGTCGAGATGCCGCCTCTAGATATTCGCCGGGCCATAGCTTGTCGATGGTGCTGGCGTTCTCCACGGTGCAGAGGGAGCAGCCGGTGAAGGGCAATAGCTTCTGCTACGCGGCGGCTCTGTTGATCGGTCTTCCTGCCTTCGGCGGCTCCGCACAGGCCGAAATCGCTACCGATGGGGCTTATGCAGAGCATGGCCAGGCAACGTCTGGAGCTATGCTACCTCTCGCGTTTGACCTGGGATTTTCCCTGCCCAAGCCGAACATGGCTTCGATAGGCGTTACGTCTTTCCGCGATCCTCAGGCCGAGCCTGAGGAGAGTGTTACGGAATTGCCTTCCTCGTCTGTGCAGGAAGGCACGAGCAGGCCTGGCTGGACAGACCATGTACCGAGAAGCGCTAGCCCCTATCCCACCTTCGGAAGCCAGGTTCATCGGATCAAGTGGGAAAGTCTGGGAGCTCTCGGCTATTTCACCGCCGTCAACTCGCCCAAATTCTTCAAGGAAACGACGTCTCTTCACTTCAAGAATGAGGGCTGGTTTGGGAAATCGACGGAAAACCTGGGGGTGGACAAGCTGACCCACGCCTTCGATTCCTACATCCTCGCCGAAATCCTGCATGCCCGCCTCCATGCAAAGACAGACGCGGCGAGCGGAGATGCCCTGACCGCGGCCGTACTGGCGACCGGCCTGATGTTCTACAGCGAGTTGTATGACGGCATCGAGACCGACAGCGGAATCTCTCTCCAGGATATGGTCATGAATGCCGCCGGGGCGACATTCTCGTTGCTGCGGAATACAACGCCCGGGCTCAGGGAAAAGCTGGACTTCCGGCTGCTCCTGATGCCCAACTCCGACATCTATACCCGCACCGGCAAGCGCCATTATGCCCAGCAGCGATATCTTTTGGCGCTGCAACTGGCGGGATTTCAAAGATTCGAGGGTACGCCGCTACGCTTCGTAGAATTGCATGCAGGCTATTATGCGTCGGGCTTCACGTCCGAGGATATTGCCCGCGGGGAGAGGCCGCGGCGCCACTTGTTTTTCGGCATCGGCATCAATCTGCGCGAACTTTTCCTCCGCGCGCCCAGATCCACAGCGGGCAGAGTTGTAGGTGTCGGGCTCGACTATATCCAACTTCCCTACACCGCCGCGCATTGGAAATAGAAATCGGCGACCGCGGCCACGCGCCATGCAGTCTGTAAACGCATGGCGCTGCCTGAAAATAACGTCGCCGCAACCTGTACCCGTATCCACCAGGGCGACAAGCTCCGCCGTTGAAAAAAGGACGTTCGTTCTATTGACAGATTGTGCCTTAACGTGGATGGTGAGGTGCGAAGGAGCCAGCGAGGAAGCGGCTCCAAGAAGTCAATGAAGTTGGGAGAGTGAGCGTAGGTTTCAGCTCTGCTAGAGCAAGTGGGGGTATTCTCCGCGTTTTTGGCAGCGTGCCGGATACACTAAAGAGTGTATAGAAGTGGTGGTGTTGCTGTAGTTTTCTTCGAAAACTCGAACCGAGTGCTCATCTGGCGTGAGTTGGTCTACGTCAACGTCGCCAGAATCTGCCGGTTTGAAGCTGCACGGGCGAGAAAACGGGCATTGACCCGAAGGGTAATATAAATGATCCGCGGCGGCGTCGGGTGGACCTGGCGCGTGAATGTAAACTGCGTATTAATTTGGTCGATAATCATAGAAGTACATAGGAAAGGATACATCCGTGCTACCGTTCCAGGATAAGTCGGCCGTTGTTCTTGGCGCCTCCGCACGTGGCGGCACCGGCTGGGAAACCGCCAAGCTGCTCGCAGAGCAGGGTGCGCGCGTAACTGTCGGCGCGCGGGGAATGGCTGGGGTCCAGGAGCTTGCCGGTCTTATCGGCGGCACCGGTGTGCGGTGCGATGCTTCGATCGAGGCAGAGGTGGAGGCAATGGCCGAGGCGGCTTTTGCCGCGTACGGCCCCATCGATGTCGCCATAATCGCCGCGGGAGTGCCCTTTGTCGGCATGATCGACGTCATCGATCCGGAGGATGTGCGGAAAGCTTTCGACATCAACTATTTTGGTCCATTCTTCTTCATCAAGCATATGGCGCGGCGCATGCGCGACGGCGGTGCGATGGTGGTGATCACGTCGACCGCGGCGTCGATGCCGGTTCCGGGCTATAGCAGCTATGGTTCCGCTAAGGCCGCGGCCCAGATCCTGGTTGAGCATGCCGCGCTTGAATATGCGCCGCGGGACATCCGGATCAATGCGGTGGAAGCAGGGCTCATCGATACACCGATGTCGAAGATACTGTTGGAGCACGAAGTGGCTCGGAAAGTGCTCTTGAAGGAGATTCCGCTCGGTCGGCCTGTCACGCCGAGGCAGGTCGGGGCGGCCTGCCTGTGGCTGTGCCATCCGGATGCGGCCGTAACCGGCGATACGCTGAACGTCGACAACGGCAATCATCTACGCCGCAACGTGCAGCCCGAAGAGTTGCCCTACGAGGTCATGGCCGCAAACGCCGACGCGTCGTCTAAAAAATGATCAGCCGCGGCTGGCGAGGGACGGGTATGCCGAGGACAAGACTATTCACCTTATGCGGTCTTTTTCCTCGCTACCGGATCCTGCTGGCAGGGCGCGCCGGCCTTGAAGTCGTAGGGCAGCCCGGAGCCCGTCAGTGAAATTTCCGGAATAGCCTGAGGTCCGAGCAACACACATTGAGACGTTCTGACGGCCCAGAAGTTGATCGCGATGTCTGCCCAAAAGCAACTGGAGAGCATTGTATGAACGAGACCGACAATATGCGTGGTGCTGACCGTGAGGCTCGAATTGCTCCTTCGGGCGTGGGATCCGATCAACTTTTGGCGACCGCGCAGCAGTATGAAATCGAAGCGACCGCAGAGGCAATTCTCAAGACAAGCGAAATGCAGAAGGCGATGGAGGAGGCTCGTCAACTTCTAACTAATTTATCATGGGCGAAATCAGAGGCTGCTCAACAGACTTTTCAACAGGTGATTTCCGAATGTGCTGGCTATGCTGTTCTGTCCGCCGCAAACCGGGATCCCCAGAACCCCGGCCTGGTCTGGATCCAGACCTCTCGAAAAGAGTGGATGGGGCATGCGGTAACAGGATCACGGTTCTGCTTCGATAATCCCGACAACATATATCGCTACGCGTTTATCGACGACGCATCGACCTATGTTCTTGACGCCAAGCCTACAGGGCCGACGGGCAGATTCAGCGTGGCCATCTATGTCGCGCTGACGGGCGCCGAAGTGGACAGCTGGGAGGACTGGGAACGGACGACGGATGCAGCGGACGAGGAACGTATACTCGTAGATAGTGAGGGCGCATCGCGCATCACGATCGGACCCGAAGACCCCAAGGACGGTAGCCTTCACCTGAACTCACGGGGAGGAGTTTTCGTCATTGTCCGAGAGGCATTGAACGACTGGCATACGCAGCGGCCTCGCGCCATGTCCTTCCGCAAGGTCGCTGGGCCGCAAACCCCTGCGCTGACGTTCGATGACCGTGTCGCGATTGCCGCACGCTACATGATGTTCGGAGCGAAAACGATCGCTCAATTTGAGAATCTATACTCGTCGATCCCGATCAATGATTTCGGGCCTCCGCTCAAGCGCGGTCACTCGACGAAACCGTCGATGATCACGCAAGGTCGATACCGTCTCGCGGATGACGAGGCGCTGATCGTGAGCGTCCTTCCGCAGGCCGCGGAATATATGAGCTTCAGCGTAACGTCTCCTTGGCTGATCTCCCGGAATGCCGCCAGCAAGTCGGGCAGCCGGACGGGCCGCCAATCGCATCAGAATGCCGACGGCACTTACACCTATGTCGTGAGCCACCGTGATCCGGGTGTCGCGAACTGGATGGATACCGACGGTCTGCTCGAGGGTTGCATGGCCATGCGCTGGGAAGGGATGCATGCACCCGTGGCCGATCCCAAGGACGCCACAACAGGCATCAGGCTCGTCAAGCTCGACTCTGTCCGTTCCGAGCTTCCCGCCGATTTTCCCTCTGTGGGGCCGGCGGAACGATCAGCCGAACTGGCAGGCCGTCGATCGGACTATGAGTCGCGCTGCGGAGTAGCTTGCAGGTTCATCGAAGGCTGAGGACACTATTCAACATGAATCTCCCTCTGGAGCAGATTATCCATTCTCGCCGAATTTCCGCATCGCCGTTGATCGCACACGGCAAGTATCAAGGTTAGAGGAGCCTCCAATGGAGACGGTTCAGCATACATCAAAACTGTCGATGGAAAGAATGATCGCCGCGGCCTCCGCCGATACCGGGTTGAACGATTTCGGTGACTTCGACCCGCGCGAAGGATTGGCGCGATTTCTGCAGGACATCAACGACAACGTTTTGTTGAACGAGGCCGGCCGGGCAAGCATATCCGGGATCATCCATCGCTGGCTGGTCAACGGACTGCGTTTTGCCGATGATCTGAAGAAGCACCCGGAAATTCTCGACGAGCAAGTCGATGATCCGCTCATCATTTTGGGAATGACGCGTGTCGGCTCGACCAAGCTGCAGCGTTTGCTCGCAGCCGACCCGGACACGTTGAGCATCAGGCATTGGGAATCGCTGAATCCCTCGCGCATGCCGAATGCGGTGGCAGGTGAAGAGGATCCCCGCATCGGGATTGATCGTGAGATAATCGACGCCATGATCAAAAACAATCTCGGCCTAATGCAGTCCCATTCGGTGAAGGTCGACGATGCCGAGGAAGACATTTTTGTGCAATTGCCTACATTCAAGACGGTGGGGCACTGCTGGGTTCTGCCAACTCCGAACTATTATGACTGGGTAAGATCTCAGTCTCTGCACAGTTCTTATGTCTTCCTCAAGCAGATGCTGCAATATCTGCAATGGCAGAAAGGCGGGCGCCAGAGCGAGAATGGCGACCGACGATGGATATTGAAGACGCCGCCGCACATAGGGAATATGGATCTGCTGGTCGATGTGTTTCCCAATGCTAAATATGTTTTCATGCATCGCGACCTTCACGAAGTCATTGCATCGACGTGCCGCCTGATCGAGATGTTGTTCCGGACCTGCATGGATGTCGTCGACCTGGAAGCCGTGGGCGCATATGTGCTTCGGCTTTGGTCTGCGGAGATGGACCGGCATCTGCAGCAGCTCGACGCTCTCAGTTCGCAAATCGATCTCCTTGATGTCCAATATGACCGTCTCAGGAAAGACACGTTCGGAGTGGTGCGCGACATCTATCAGCTGATGGGCCGTGATTTGACGCCGCGCCGGGAACAAGCGCTGCGTATGTGGGAGGAAAACGACTCA
Source organism: Rhizorhabdus argentea (assembly GCF_037861105.1). NCBI lineage: Bacteria > Pseudomonadati > Pseudomonadota > Alphaproteobacteria > Sphingomonadales > Rhizorhabdaceae > Rhizorhabdus > Rhizorhabdus argentea. Next base: position 7,172 of record NZ_JBANFK010000037.1, on the reverse strand, counting down.
CATGGTGAATTTGGCAGCTATAGCTACAGTTTGGAGCAATACGGCCTGACATCGACGGATGTCGACATTGCCTTCGCCGAATATAACCGCCGCTACTTTCAAAAATGACTGCTCCGTAGATACATCGTTTCACCAGACTGACGTGTCGGCACACCTCCGCCGTCGCCACTCAGGCCTGCTGTTCCTTCGGAATCGGACGAGGCGATTGCTACAACGCCAAGGCAGCTTTTCGATCATGGGCCCCAAGGGAGCGAAAATAAAAAAGAAAGGACGATCGTTCTAAATTTGTTGACTTGCAGTTTGCCGGTATGCGAAGTTGCGGGAAGTCAGAAATTTGAATCGCGCCGAGTAAGGCGGGAAGTGTTTGGAAATAAGGTCCACAGGAGTGGTGCTGACATGATAGGCTTCGAACATTCCGAAATGCGCTCTCGCTATGACGCGCTCATCGACCTGGTCGCGAAAAAGAGTCCCACGCTCGCGCCCGATGTCTTCAAGGTTCCCGTAAGCGAATATACCGACCGCGAACGTTGGGAGCGGGAAGTCCGGTTGCTGCGAACCACGCCCATGGTTTTGGCATTGTCGAGTGAGTTGCCCGAACCCGGCAGCTATTGGTCGCTGACTCGCCTGGGCGTGCCGATGCTCCTGGTCCGCCAGAAATCCGGCGAGGTTCGGCTGTTCATCAATGCCTGCCGACACCGCGGCGCGAAGGTGGTCGAGGAAGGGCAGGGTAAGAAGCCGCGCTTCACCTGCATCTATCACGCCTGGACCTACGGGCTTGACGGACGGCTCGTGGCACTGTCCGAGAACGCCATTTTCGGGGACGTCGACAAGTCTGAGTACGGATTGACCGAACTGGCCGTTGAGGAGCGCTACGGCCTCATCTGGGCCATTCTGACCCCGGACCTGCCGCTTGATCTTGATGAGTTTCTTGGGCCGGAACTCTCAAGCCTGTTGCCTAAGTTCGGCCTTGAACGCTTCCGGGTGGTAAACCTGAAGGAGGTGCCCGCCGCGAATTGGAAATTGGCCTACGAAGGGTATATCGAAACCTACCACTTCCCCAGCCTTCATGCACAGAGCTTTGGAAGTTTCGTCATTCCCGGCGTGATCAAGGTTGATAGCAGAGGCATCCATGGTGAAATAGTGTCACCGGTCCTGGGCATTCAGGAGGTATGCGATCCTTCATCGATTGATGATCTGAAGCGCTATGTCCAAAGTGGCTTCACTATTTTTCCGTCTACATTCTACACATGCGCAAGCACCAATGCGTTTGCTGGTGAGGAAGAGCGTGATGCCGCGCCGCTCGAACGCATGTTCATGAATCAGATCCTTCCCGGCAACAGTCCGGGTGAGTCGGTGACTATATCGCGAACCGTTGTGAGTGGCGAATTCGAGGGCACTCCGATGGAGAAAGAGGTTCGTGATTGGGCGAATAGCACCCATCAGGTCGTTATTGATGAAGATTGCCCGGTCGTAAATAGTATACAAGAGACGGTGTACTCCGGCGCCCAGGAATATTTCACCTTCGGCCGCAACGAGAGCGCCATTCATCACTTCCACCGGGAGCTGCATAAGGCCCTGGGTGATAAGCCGTTGGATGAACCGCAAAGGAACCAGTGACAATATCTCGTAGGTTGACTAGGAAGTCTGCATGTCTGTCGTTGACAGACCGGCGCGGGCTGGTCGATCAGCTTTGTCGTGCGATCATTGCCGTGGGAGAGGGATAAGTGTCTGTTGCCCGACGGTTCTGCGTGGCCCGTCCAGCGGAGCATTTGTTGCGCAAGCCGCGGCGTCATGAAACTTTGCATGGATGAAAATCGGCATGGATGAAAAATTGCAACGGCTGATGGATCGCGAGGAAATTCGGGATCTGGTGAACCGGTTTTCGGCCTATGAAGACCGACGGATGTGGGATGAGGCGGCCGACTGCTTCACGGAAGACGGTGTTTTCGACGAAACCGCTGTCGACGGCCCGCGGTCCGAAGGCAGGGGGCAGATCAGGGCTTTTTTCAAGGAGCAGATAGATGGTGCCATGACGTTCCTGGCCCATTATGCGACCGGCCATGTCATAACAGAACAAAGCGACGATGAGGCAAAGGGCTTCTTCAACTGCTTCTTCGAGGGCGGGTTGCATGACGGAACTGTCGTGAAAGTTCATGGCTATCTGGACGACACTTACGCCCGTGTTGAAGGAAAGTGGCTGTTCAAGTCGCACAAGGTTGTCCTTTACGGTCCGCGGCAGTTCACCAGGCCGTCCAATTAGACGGTTTAGCGGAAAAGAATTTCAGCAGCGGGAGTGGGTATGAGAGGATTGCGGGACAAGGTAGCGATCGTGACGGGAGCGGCTTCTCCGATCGGGATTGGATTTGCTACGGCGAAGCGCCTGGCTGAAGAGGGGGCACTGGTCGCGCTGACCGATATCAATCATGCCGCCGTCGAGGAACGCGCGGCCGAACTGCGGCAGGCAGGGTATCGCGCGATCGGGATTACGCACGATGCCGTTGACGAAGCGTCCTGGGAAACCGTCTTGCAGACCACTCGCGATGAACTGGGCCCGCTGGACATATTGGTGAACAATGCCGCCATCGCCGTGCAGGCCCACGTCGTTGACATGGAACTGTCCGACTGGCGTCGCCAGCTCGATGTCAATGGAACCACGGCCTTTCTGGGCTGTCGGATCGCCACGCGCGAGTGGCAATCATCCGGCCGGGTAGGCGCGATCGTCAACGTGGCGTCGACCGCCTCGCTCGTGGCCGGCGAATATGGCGGCGCCTATTGCGCCAGCAAAGGCGCGGTCCTGATGCTGACCAAGGTGGTGGCGATCGAAAACGCGAAACATGGCATTCGCGTCAATTCGGTGCACCCTGGCTGGACCAAGACGGCTATGCTCGGGGATTCGCTGGACGATCCTGAAGCCCAGACCGCGCAAATCAAGGCGATCATACCGGCCGGGCGGTTAGGCGACCCTTCGGAAATGGCAGCAGCGATCGCCTTCCTCGCCTCGGACGATGCGTCTTTCTGCAACGGCACCGCTCTTTTGGTCGATGGGGGGCTGACGGCGCAATGATGGCCGCGGGGGTTCGACAGGGCGCAAATGTCCTTCGACCCGTCGCCCGATCAATCAGCTTATAAGGAGAGAGTTAATCATGGCCAGTGCCACAGACCCGTTCGCGGGAACATCCTTCGGTCCCAGGGGCAAACGGCCGACGACTCTCGAAGAGCGAGTGCGACTGATCGAGGATCACGAGGACATCGTACGACTGATGTCGCTCTACACCCACTATAATGACGGCGGCTGGGAAGGCCAGGGACCGAGCCACATGGGTCCCTCTGCGGATCTGTTCGTCGAAGATGGCGTCTGGGACGACTGCGGGACGATCGGCAAGGCGGAAGGTCGCGAGACGATCCGTGCGCTCTTCAATACGTTGCGGGCCACCCCTTATGTTTCGCACAACGTGATGAACCCCCTGATCGATGTAGATGGCGATGTCGCGCGGGGACACTGGCATCTGATTGCGCTGTCGAAGTGGCCGAACGGGAGGCCGATCGAGGACAATGACGGTCATTGGTCACTTGCAATCTATAAAGTCCAATTCAAGCGGACCAGCGAAGGCTGGCGTTTCACCAATATGACCATAAACCGTGGCCGCGAAATGCCGCAGCGCGGCTACAATGCTCCGCCGCAATGGTCGGTATAACGATCTTATTTGACGGCATGAATGTGCGCACATCTGTCGGTGCCAGGACAACATATAAGGGAGCGGATTGATGCCAGGCAACGTGACTTTCGGTTACCTCTACGACTTCCGCAATCCGCCGCAATGGCATCGGCCCTGGACCGAGCTGTATGAAGAAATAATCGATGTCGCCGCCTGGAGCGAGCAGGTCGGCTTCGCCGGCGCGTGGGTGCCCGAGCATCATCTTTCCAGCGACGGCTACCTGCCCTCGCCGCTTGCCACCATTTCGGCGATCGCCGCGCGCACCAAGCGCATCAGCCTGGGCACGTGGATCGCGCTCGCCCCGCTGTACCATCCGACCCGCTTTGCCTCCGATTGCGCGGTGCTCGACATCATCTGCGGCGGACGGCTCGATATCGGTCTCGGCATCGGCTACCGGCCGGAGGAATATGCGGCGATGGGCGTCGATTTCACCAAGCGTGGTCGCCTGTTCGATGAATGGCTGGAGATCGTCACCCGGCTCTGGTCGGGTGAAACAGTCGATTATGCCGGGCAGCATTATCAGCTGGACGGCGTGCGGATGATGCCGCCGGCACCGCGCGGTCATATTCCAATTTACATCGGCGGCTTTGCCCCAAAGGCGATCGAGCGGGTCCTGACATATGGCGAAGGCTATGTCGGGACTACCGACGGAGCCGACATCTATGTCGAAAAACTACGTGCGCAAGGCAAGGATGTCAGCCAGGGCAAGGTGCGGCTCGGTGATTTTTTCACCGTGGTCGCCCGCGACCCGGAACAGGCGATGGAGGAACTGGCCCCTCATTTCCACCACGTCAACAATACCTATGCCGAATGGGGCGGCGAGGGCATGGATCTCATGAGCCTCGACGAGTTCAAGGCGTGCAGCAAGATGCAGATCCTGTCCCCCGAAGCAGCGGTCGCGAAATACAAGGCTTTGCAGGAACGCATGCCGCTCGACCATGTATCGATGATGATGCCGCCGGGACTTCGTGCCGAGCGTTTCATGTCCTACGCGCAGTTGTTTGCCGACGAGGTGTTGCCGGCTTTTACCTGACGAAATCGCGGGCCATACAGGAGAATATGAATGAATCTCGGCAATCTCGCCGTCTGGTCCCATATCGATGGACCGATCAGCTTTTTCGAGGACGAGAAGTCTGGCGAGTTGGGGCCGGCTACCGCCGAGCGTCTCGCTCGCTTCGCCCGCCGTGTCGAGGAACTTGGCTATTCCGCGATCTGGATGCCGGACGGCTTCGGGCGCGACCCGTTGATCGCCTCCGCTTGGCTGCTGGCCAACACCACCAAGCTGAACGTGGCGACCGGCATTGTCAGCATCTATTCGCGCGATCCGATCGCCATGCGGGCGGGGGGAGACGCGCTGAACGAGCAATGGGGCGGGCGCTTCATCCTGGGCCTGGGCGTTTCCCATCGTGAGGCGGTGGAGGGCATGCGGGGGCATCGATATGAAAAGCCGCTTCCCGCGATGCGCTCCTATCTGGAGGCCATGGCTCGGGCGCCTTATAATGCCGCGCGGCCGGCTGAGCCGACCAGGATCGTTCTGGCTGGTCTACGCCAGAAGATGATCGCGCTCAGTGGCGAGCTGGCGCAGGGCACGCATAGCTATCTCGTGACCGCCGAGCATACCGCGCAGGCGCGCGCGATCCTCGGCCCTGACCGGCTGCTCTGCGTGGAACAGCCGCTGGTCCTCGAAAGCGATCCTGCGAAGGCACGGGCGATCGCTCGCCGCGAGCTCGAATTTTATCTTACTATGCTCAATTATCAAAATTCCTGGAAGGCGCTCGGATTTACCGACGAGGATCTTGCCAATGGCGGCTCCGATCACTTTGTCGACTCGGTCGTCGGCTGGGGCGACGAGGCTGCGCTGCGCAAGCGCATCGACGAGCATCTGAGCGCGGGCGCCACCCAGGTCTGCATAAAGTCGCTGGCGCCGGGCGGCGGCACCGACATGCGGATCATCGAGTTGCTTGCGCCTGGAGCGTAAGGCCTCCCATCGGCTGGATGGCGTAAGATAACGTGGAGTCATGCCTGTGCGTGCAGTTATTGCAGATTTCGTCAATACCTCCAATTCACCCCGCATTTCCGAGATAGACGAGCCACGGATATCTGAAGACGACGTGCTTGTGAAAATTGCTTATGCTGGAATGAATGCCGCCGACTGGCAGTATTCACAAGGAATGGTAAAGACCATGTCCGTCAGCCCCATCAATATCATGGGCTTCGAGGCCGCAGGCGTGGTTACGAGCGTAGGACGTAGTGTCACGAACTTCCGTGAAGGAGATCGCGTCATGTTCGCGCGGACTCACACAACCGGGGAGGCGGGGACATTTGCGGAATATGTCGCTGTCCCTGCCCATCTGGCGCGTCGCGTTCCAGGCGGAATGTCACTGGCAGAGGCCGGGGCGACACCGATTTGCTTCCTGACCTCCTACATCGCGCTGTTCGCAGATGATCTGGGTAATGCGAAGCCGGGCCAGAAGATATTGGTGCACGGCGGCTCTGGCGGCGTCGGGAGCTTCGCCATCCAGCTCGCGAAATTCGGCGGGCTTTCGGTGGCGGCAAGCGGCAGGACAGCCAATCGAGATTATATGATCGAGATGGGGGCCGACTGCGCCATCGATTACACCGATCCAGAGAAAGGCATCGTGGCCCAAACGCGTGAATGGGCTCCGGAGGGGCTCGATATCGTGTTCGATGCCGTACGACAAAATACTCTGCCCGACGCGCTCGACGCATTGAAGCCAGGCGGAACACTGGTCAGCATAGCGACCACGCTCGACCAGAGCAATCTGGACGAGCAGATGCGTGCGTCGCAAGCGCGCGGCTTTCGGCACGTCCTCTGCTTCGCCCATTGGCCCGATCGGCTTGAGAAACTGCCAATTGCAGAGATTCTTGAACGCCAGGGTATTTGTGTCCCCCCCGTCGAGGTGGTGGAACTCGCCGACCTTTCGTCCGCGATAGAGCGGCTGAAGGGCGGACATAACCGGGGCAAACTCGTGTTGAAGATGGCAGGCGAATGACTTTCGACGGCGCGACGAGGCTTTGCCCCATGTTCGCGCATCGTGGAAAATGTGGGAAGCAGTGAAGAGTTTGGAAACTATGGATTTCGAGGCTCAAGGAACCGTGGCCCCCGGCTATGAGGGGGTCCGCGCAGTCTTCCAGGATAATCTTGCATCGGGGCAAGACATCGGAGCGGCTTTCGCCGCGTATCGCGACGGCGCCGCAGTGGTGGATCTTTGGGGTGGATGTCGCGTGGACGATCGCTCCGCCAGGATTACGGATCGCACCGTTTTCGGCATCAATTCCACGAGTAAGGGCGTGCTGTCGATCTGCATCGCGATGCTAGTGGACCGGGGCAAGCTGGATTATGAAACGCCTGTTTCGACCTATTGGCCTGAATTCGCGGCGAACGGCAAGGCGGCGATCACGGTCGGCGAAATGATGTCGCACCAGGCCGGTCTG
>NZ_JBANFK010000036.1:0-21875 GCF_037861105.1 Rhizorhabdus argentea | reverse complement strand
CATGGCCGAACTCGGAAAAGCAGGCCCCCGAAACCAGACCGACATAACCCGTGCCGATGATCGCTAAACGCATGTTCTATCCTTGTTGAGGTCCACAGCTTTCGAGGAGCGAGTAAGCTGTTTCACCGTAATGCTATGATAATTGCAATGGCTTGGCGCAGCGAGACAGTATAGGCTGCGCCAATACGCCAGCCGTCATAAGATCTGAGTATCAGGCGCGGAGCAACGCGCTCGGCGAACACTCTACTTTTCTACTGCAAAAACTGACAATCGACGCCTCCGTCCGCCTTCTGTCGGGCCGGCCACATCGGGCTGTACATCCCGTCCAAGCTAGAAGCTACCCTTGGCCAGAACAACGGCCGGAACGGTCATGACCAGGATCCGCAGGTCAAGGCCGAGACTCTTGTTGCGCGCATAGCTTACATCCAGTGCCACGCGACGGCGATAGTGAACATTATTGCGACCGCTGACTTGCCATAGGCCGGTAATCCCGGGCTTCACGCGGCTATATTCTGAAAAGTAACGGCCATAGCGTTCGACTTCGCCTTGAACGATCGGGCGAGGGCCGACGAGGCTCATCTCGCCACGCAGCACATTCACGAACTGAGGCAGCTCGTCGAGGCTGGTCTTGCGAAGAAAATTGCCGATCGACGTAATACGGGGGTCACAGCGCAGCTTGAAATCTCGATCCCATTCCTCACGTGCCGCGGCATCGGTCGCCAGCAGATGGGCGAGCCGTTGCTCCGCATCGACGACCATCGAACGGAACTTAAAGCAAGGAAAGGTACCACCATTGAGGCCCAGGCGACGGTGGGCAAAGAAAATGGGCCCCGGATTGGTCAGATAGACCATTGACGCTACGATGAGCATCAACGGCGCGAGGAAGATCAGCAGGCCCAACGACACTACTATATCAAGCAAGCGGATCATGATGGCGTCGAATCGGGCAGTGGGCTGAGCCCTGCTCCTGTCACCAATCAAGCTGCTCCCGTCGCCGGCCAAAAAGCCAGTTCTCTCAACAGCATCGGCGTCCAGTTCAGCTAGCAAAGTAAGCCCCCTACAGAATTGCTGCACTGCGGAATGTGCAGTGGCGTACCATGGCTCATCGCCGGGATCAACGATCCGATTAGAGAAAAATATCTAACCGAGAATGACTCTTGGTTAAATGTACAGGATATCGCGCCGCTTCAGTTGGTATAGCCGCGTATTGTGGTGTCTTCCTGATGCATCCGCTGGATCCGAATTGGATGCTGTTATATCTTGAAACCCTTAATATTTTGTGCGGCGCGTCGTTGATTGGGACATAGCCTCATGAGGCCTGACCCAGTTCGACCATGACGGGAAAGTTGCCAGCGAGCTTGCGCTGTCGAGTTACGTCGTAGGCAAATATATGAATCTATTGAATAAACACTCGATGAGATCGGCTTCTCTCTCGACGCTGCGCAGAAGTGCGATCCGTTCCTGCGGTTGGTCTTTGAAAGCGAGTTACATGGCCATCGTTGATGACAATCCGACGCCCCAGTGCCGGTGGCGCGGAACCGCAGTGCATGGTCGGTTATCGAAGAAAGTCCGTTTCGGACTCAATTCTCATCTATATAGCAGCCTGTGCGGGCCGATGACATGTTGCTGCCTCGTTTTAAGCATTGGGAGAGGACGTTTGCGCAAAGCAGCGATTCGGCTGCTGTGGTATGGCTGCCGGGTTCCCGCCTTGGCTTTCGGCCCGCAGACCCGTCGCTCTATTCGCAAGAAGATCAGCACGATCTTGCCCCGCTTGTCCGCTCAATATCGTCAGCGAGAAACAGGAAATCTCGCTCGATCTCTGGGCCGACATCCGCCGTCCAGCGGCTTGCAAGGGTAGGCATCCGCTGACCGCCGCGCTCCTGTAGCACTAGATCGTAGGCGATCGATATCTCGTCAGCGCTTGCGCATGGAATCGGTCCGGCTAGCAGCCATTTCCACGAAGAGTTCTCACCACAAGATAGAAGTACAGCAATTGCACACTCCGACGAACGTGATCCCCAAAAACACTAGGACGGGTAGCACCAAGTGTTCATCGCCGGGCCTGGGCTTTGCGGTGAACGCCAGCACAACATAAAAGCCGAGTACGCATATCGCCAATGCTGGGATGAAAGCCAGTGCTACGTGACGCGGCGCATCCCAAGTGACTTGCCCGTTAAACCACCACTGCATGGGGAGACGTTTTTCGCTGGAAAACCGCGCGTTGGCGCAAAACCCGAGCCAACAAAGCAGCAAACTGAACGCAAGGACTATAGTCAGCACGACCATTGCTTGGCCTCCGCAGAGCAGACTTACCCGTGCGCTGTCGCTTCAGCAATGAAATCGAAGCGGCACCGTCTTCCGCTTGGGTATCTACCTTCAAAAGCCCAACCTCGGCGAAGGCCGGCGGCTTCACCTGGGTCAGTTCTCCCGACCCTCAGTCGCTCTTCTTCATTCCACCTTCGCGCCCAGCGCATGCCGATCCTGAGAGAAGGGTGGTGGTAAGCGTCGGAGGACACTTATCATTCAATGGAGGAGATCAAGGGAGCCCTCGCGTTTTCTGCTCCGCCTGCGCGTGTAATCTCCTATGCGAGCTGTGCTTTGGGCGCTCTTGTCCTGTCCGGAATTGACCATCCGAGAGCAGTGACGAACATCATCGTAAGCGGCATCGCCAGTCCGGTATTAAGCGCCAGGTTTTCGGTCAGACCGATCAGTATGTAAGCCCACATGAAGGAGGCTGCAGTAAGCGGCACAAGCGCGTCGTCTTCGCGCAGCGCTCTGGATGTCATGCGAACCGCCGCGCCCACTAACAATACGACATAAAAAAACAGCCCAGCCACGCCCATCTCCGCAAGCACCGCTAGGTAAGCCTCATGTGCTGAGGTGGCGGCCGTTATGAACTGCTCATGCCTTCTATATCCAATCCCTAGGAACGGGTGCTCCTCAAATAAGCTCCAAGCCTCCGCCCACGCATATGTCCGTCCGGTGGCACCTGACGACATGCCGCGACTGGGATCTGAAATCGCCAGCAAATGATCAGCTGCCCAAGCCAGTGCGACGGGGCTCACTATCAACACGGGTATGAGGATTGCGACCAGCCGCCCGCGCTGCTTGGCTGGAGTGCGGTTGAGCGTTACTGCCGCTACCACGATTGCCGCCAGACTTACAGCCAGCATGCCACCTCGGGCCGAGCACAGTACGAGAGCCGCGCAAGCGAGCCCGATCACCCCAAAACGGAGCATTGGCTTGCGCAGCGCGAACGCCAAGCTGAATGTCATGATTGCGACCATGCCCCAATAGGTTGGTCCTGCGCGCGATGCCAGTCTGCCCCAGCTATATTCGCCGAGAGCTATTGCGATCACAAGAGATGCCCCGCATCCGATTGCAAGTGAGGCCATAAATGCTTCCGCGCCTATCGTACGTCCATGTCGCGACCCAATGAAGAGCGCGGAGGACGTGAACGTGAGCGCCAAGACCGCAATGTAAACCATCGACCTGGAATCGATGTTTGCAATGATACTGAGCATCGCAATGATTACCAGCGCTCCCGCCAGCAAAGGAAAGATGCCGAGATTCCTGAAGTCAATCGGCTCGAACATCGCCAAAATAATGGAAGGAATCAGAAGTACTATATTGGCGACCAGATGGATGGCAGTTACCAAGGGCGGGATAACGTGGCTCGACGCCTCCGAATTTATGTTCACAGCCACGAATGGCGGGCGCAGAAAATCTGACATTATCAACCCAGTGATAATCAAGCCTAGTGATATGCCGCATAGCTTTGTGCGGAATATCGAACGGGTTTCAATGGCATCGGCAAGCTCATCTGGAGCATTACTCGAAGCGGAGATATCCAACTTACCCATTTCCAAAGCTACCGCTCATCCCTCGCCTCGCTGCGCCGGTATGTCCAGACGAAGTTGATGGGCCAATAGAGAATTTTTCCGGCTCACTAGCTGACTGCCAAGCCTGATCATAGGCCGCTCCACAGCATGATGGAGCAACTCAGCTATGACAATCGTGGCTGGTATAAGCGCAGCGGCCAACATACATGCCGAAATAGTGAGGTTGGCGCCGAATTCATCCTGCAGCATGAACAAAATGATCTGCAGCAGCGGCCAGTGCACGACGTAAACCCCATAGGAACGCGCTCCTATGAGCCGGGCTATGCGCGAACCGAACATGGCCGCCCAGCTTCGAGCCATGATGCCCGTGCCCTTCCCGTTGTTCTGGTTGTTGGAGACCAGGAACGCAAAGAAGGCAACCCATAAGCCAAACGCGGTCAAAGCTGGGATCGATGCGGCGGCCAGGCCAGCCAGCGCTACTGGCGTGGGTGAGCGGATCACCCGACCCAACCAGCCAAAACGCAGTCGAGATACGATTCCTGTCAAAAATAGAAGCGAGGCTGATGGGAAGCTACTCATCAGCCGATAGCTTCCGAGGATGCCAGTCTGATGTGCAAGATAGGCGCCCACGATGGCCATCAGCGTCACAGCCCACCAGCGCCGGCTTGCCAAGCCGCCGATCAATAAGGGCGCTATGAGGTAGAACTGCCATTCGAGACTCAGGCTCCAGGCCGGCCCGATCAGTGCCGCGGAAGAATATGGCAATATGCTGTCTGGAACCGCACCCTGTAGCAAAACCATGTGGAGAAAAGCATGGAGCGGAAAATATGCTTGCTGGCTGGCATAAGTAGCGATGAGCGTTTTCCCGTAGGTGAACGCAGGATCATGCGCCCAAGGCACGTGTCCGACAGCTTGTGCAGCAAGGCCGGTTGCAAAGATACCTGTGACAGCTCCGATAAGGTAGAGGGGGAATAAACGGAAGGCTCGTCTGGAAAGATATCGCACATAGGGCTCTTTACGGGACAGCAGCAGATGAGTGACTACAAAGCCACTGAGGATAATAAACATCTCGACAGCGAGATGTGCCAAGCCAGCAGCTGACCCGAGCACCCTATAATGACCATTCAGACCCGTATATTGAATGATATGCCAGAATACCACGGTCCAAGACAGCCAGCCACGCAGCCCTTCGATCTCCTCGAATCGCCGAGCTCCTAGCCCGTCAGCGTTGTCCGTCATTTGTCGTTCCCGTAAAGCTATGCGCTGGCTTAAGTCATCTGAGCCTTACCGGACGGCGGTGAGCTCCAGCTGGCGATTAGGCGCTTGCCAAGTCGAATGCCAGGCAGCTCGACGTGCGAGTAGGTCCACGCTGCCACTGGCAACGCCGTTAAAACGGTGAGAATCGCCAAAAATACGCTTGCGAAGCCCCCTCCCACCATCGTGATGAGCGACGGCGCGAGCAGGAGGATGGCCTTGGCGTAGAGGCACATGATCGTGAAATGCATGATATACAAGCTGTAGGAGATGTCTCCGAGCCATACGAATGCGCGGCTGCACAGCGTGGTGGACGTGACGCCACACCGGCCGAAGACGAAGATTATGAAGGCAGCCAGGACCGCCTCCCACTGCGCAAGCCAGAAGTCGTAGAGCTCAGTGATCACCAGAGTTCGAGTGAACAGCATGAACAGCGCCGCCACGGTCATCAGCAACTTGAGGGGAACGATCCTTCCAAGTGCCATCACCGGCCCGGCCGGCAATGCCGTCAGAGCCGCGCCAAGCAGAAAATCGACTAGGTAGACATCAATATGATAATAGAGGTGTCCACCGTTGAGCGCGACGCCCATCGCGAAACAAGCTGCCAACAGAAGCGCGAATGCGCCTTTCGATCGTAGCAGCAACCACACCGCAAATGGCAGGAGCGCCGATGCGAACAGCTCCACAAAAATCGTCCAGACCGGAGGGCTGAGATAAGCCAGCATACCCGCGAAGGACGCGGTAATATGGACCGGCGTATATCGGTCTGCCTGAAAGCGGCCTTGGAACCATTCGGCAGCGAGTGGATCTGGAAAGCGATAATGCACGAAGGATACGTAAACGAGTGCGAATCCACTCATGAACCACAATGCGGGATAGATGCGAAACAGCCGCTTTATGTAATAATTGCGTACCGCGTTCGAATCGAGCGATTGATGACTAAGCGAGCGGGTTAAGACAAAGCCGCTAAGGATAAAGAAAATAGTCACGGCGGCTTGTGAATTCACAAGAGACCAGACCGGCAAGTACCACTCTGGTGGCTCATAGTAGGACAGAGGGTGTGCAAAGGCCACCAGCAAGGCCGCAAGGCCGCGGATCGACTGCAGCTCGTTGATATGTCGGGTCGACCCACTCGGAGCAGGATTTCGAGCGGCGCTAGTTGACGCGGAAGAGGCCAGTATTTCGCTCATTCGAAGACCGTTCCGGGTTTGAGCGCATAAGCGCGAACACGATTGATAGTCATCTTGGCGGGAAACGCTGTTGTGCCATCCGGTGCGCCCGGCCACTCGCCGCCAACCGCCAAATTTAGCAGCATATAGGCAGGCTCGTGAAAATCTATGTTCGCCCTACGGCGCACCTCGTGAGAATCGATGTACCAAATTATCAACTGAGAGGTAACGAGCACTCCGTAATCGTGCGCAATGTCGATGCGATCGACCGGGATGCGTTCGCCATCCTGAGTTCTCTTGCCACCGACATCATGGTGTACCGTGGCGTAAATCTCGCCATTTCGCCCGACATTTTCGAAGACATCGACTTCCTGTCCTGATTGCCGCTGGTTTGGATCCGAAGGAGGCCGAAATATAGGGAGCAGCCAAAACGCCGGCCACAGTCCCGTTCCAACCGGCATAGTCACGCGCGCTTCGAAATAACCATAGAGCTGCTGGAAGGATTTTTCGGTGGTGATCAGCGCGGACAGATACGGCATACCATGCGTGCGGGGGTCGGCGCGATAAGGGTTTTGCTGGGCGACAAGTTGAAGCGCGCCAGGCTTCCACTCGATCGACCCAGTTCCAGCAGTTGGATCGCCATAATATTGCAGTTCAGCATTGGCGCGTAGCGTCCTCGTCGTCCATGCATACAATGACCACGGATCCTGGCTTCCGAACGCGAAATTGGTTTTCCATCGACCCTGCGGGTTGCGCGCTGCATCATAGAAAGTGGGTGTTCGAGAAAAATCTTCAGCGAACCGCAACTCCAGCTTTGTCCGGTCTAGCGGCGCTCCCATGCGGGCATTGCCGCACGCGGCAGGCATGATTGCCAGCCATAGAGCTAGCCAGCGGACCATTCTCATCCTTCCACCCGAATGCTGCTCGCGCGTTTTTCGATGTAGCCTCGTCGCCGTCTCCGCGACGATGGTACCACACCGCCTCGCAACGCGGCCGCCCACCGGTCGGCGAATTTGGCAGGTGCGTGTGCACTGGCGAGATATTCCGTGCCTAACGCGATGGCTTGGCTCAGGATAGTACGGTGGCTTTCTGGGTCGCGCAAAAGTGCGACAAGCACCGCTTCGTCATCGATTTTGAGCGGATAATCGTCAAGAGCCAGGGATTCGAAAGTTGCCGCGTTCCCAATTACCGGCACGCCATGCGCGAAAGCCTCCAACACCTTCGTCTTGATTCCGCCACGGAGGAAGGACGGCGAAACCAGCACGCTGCGTCCGTCATAGATCTCTGCCATATCCTCGGCATAGCCCGGGGTGGAGACACGCGGCGGCAAGCTGAGCTCCCGGGTCTGACGGCCGAAAATGACGAGTTCATGCTCAATCGTGTTTGAGCGCCACAGCGCTATCAAGTAATCGATCGTCAGCCGATTCTGCGTCAATGCGTCGCTGCCGATAAAAATGAACCGCAGCCGGCCGGGCTTCAAAAGCATCTGCAGTGAAGTTTGCGCGACTCTAGGCAAGATCGTCTCGCGACGTGCGCCGCCCGTTCCGCCAAGCATGCTCATATCCTCGGCCGAGAGCAGGACGACCAGGTCGGCTAGATGGGTGACCGCTGCTTCAACTGCGGGCAATGTGTACGCTTCGTAGCGCACGATCACACGGCTCAGGAACCCGATAAGGCGGGTAGCAAGTCGCGGTAGGTCCATCGTCAGGTGCCCGGGCGACAGCGGTAGTTTCGCCTGGAGCAGTAACTGCAGGCGCCGCGACATTAGATCGTCTAGATCGACGATTAGCCGGAGGTCCGGGAACCGGCTGCGGAGCTCACGCAAAACCGAAAAGGTCCGCACACCATCCAAATAGATGGTCTGGACATCTGGCCCAACCGCCGCAATAGCGCGCGCGATTTCGTCGTCTCCGGCATATAGCGAACATTGCAAGGGCAAAAGCGGTCCTTGGAATACGCTCTTTGCCCAAGCGGCGAAGGCACCGACCTTAGCGGACAAGCGTCGGTCGACAATCGCCGGAATCATGACATGTTCGCGCACGGTTGCGACTTCGCGAAATACTTCGCGGACCGCATTCGCGATATGCAGACGGCCAGCCATCGGCTGATTGTCGATAGGGCGCGTCCAAATCATCATGACGACCGGCCGATCCTCTGACGGAGTCATCGCCGTTCTCTCATGATCAGTTGTCGTACAGGTACGAAGAACTGCCCGATATATCCGTCCAGGGCATTGTAACGAGTGACGTGGCGGAAAAGTCGCTCGCGGCGTGGAGCGTCCATTGCCCCGAAATCACCGGCCGCGCCTAAAGAAAAAAAACCTTCGTCCGCGGGCGCGGACAAGTTTGCCTCAAGGGGCGTGAATTCAAGCGGGAAGGTCAAAATCGGCTGGCGACACGGGCGTGCCGATAACAACAGGCCATCGCCAATCTGATCTGCAGGTCGATTACCCCAAAGATCGACCGCGAATATTCGATCCTCCAAAGCGTCACTGAGCCGCCGAGCCGCTTCAGGCGCGATTTCCAGCCGTGCGTCGTATATTGCCAAGCTCTTGCTTACGCGTCCCACGCGCCATTCGCGCGGAGCGACGGGAAACAACCTTTGCTGAGCCGAGTCACCAAGCCCGTCATGGGCCAAGCTGGTGCGCGGAGCTAAGAGATAGCAATCCGCACGGGTCAGATATGCAGACAGGTCGCCGCCATTCCGCGCCATGCCGTACACAGCCCGTTCGGCCTGGATAGGCGTGAACATAATCGCGCTCGGCTGGAGGAGCTGCAGCAAAATTGTGTCGTACCCGTCTTCGATCGGTACGAATGGGACACGTGTTGAGGGACGCAAGCGTGGCAACCCGAGCGATATGCCAGCAATACGTGTGTCGCTCGCCGACGCCGCTAGCGCCGCCTTCATAAACCCCGCAGCCAGAGGCGATACCTGCGCTCCAGGCCATCTGAGCAGCACTGGGTGCCTCGCATGTACCGCGACGGTGAGCGCTGCAGCCAGTCCGTCAGGACCGATTGTTTCTGCGTTTATTTCCATCGGCGCAAAGTCAGCCACGGGCTCGCCTTCCGGCCCGGCGTCTGGCTTTACGAATCATCATTTCAGTCTGGACCGGTTTTAGGAGCTGAAACATCACGTTGTTAAGAACGCGTCCGGCCTGCGTCGCGCAGATCAACTGCACTTTTCGCTTCAGAGTCATGGGACCGAATTGCCGGCGAAGCCCGAGCGTAAAGAATCTCCCCCTCATTTGCTGCAAAATGGATCCGACTGGGGGCGCTCCTGCCATCAACCCAAAGCTCAGTCCCGCCTTCGCCGGTCGTGACGACAGCAAATATGGTCGGCTCAGGGCCTCCGCGGGCTTGGTCCCAAAAAGGTCCACGTCAAAATCAACGCTCTCCAGCAATGGGCATAGCACACGTAACACAGCTGGATCGGGCTCGTAGAACACGTCGTAACGTGCCAGCGAGGCGTCCAGGCTGGGCATTCGCCATGTGCGGGGACGCTGATCGAGCGGCGTCTGATAAATGCTGACATCGCGTTTGGTATTGGTGCCGGCACGCGCCGTGTTAGTGGCGAGTGAGGGACGGGGAAACACGAAGGTCCGCCCCGTGGCCGTCAGATATTTTATATAGAATCGTTTCCAGCTATTCTCACGCCAGGCCTCGAGTTGGCGCGGCACTCTGTCCGAAACGCTGATAGGCTCGTTGCTGTGTTCACCGTACCAGGTACGAAACAGTCGCCACTGCGCAGCAGTCCAACTCTGGCCCCATGAAGCGGCAACTTGCAAAAAATAGACATCGCTGCCGTCATCGATCGGTTCGAAGTCCATGTTGTTGAACTCATTCAACCGGTAGCTGTAGAGCCCGAAGCCGCCTACCCTTTCGTCCGTGCCGTAGCGGGCGATCGCCTGCAACACGTAATCATAATGATGGCGAGCGGCTACAACATCATCTTCGAACAGAATGATCCCACCAAATGTTTGACTCAGGTCGCCACAGCTGAGGATATGTTCGCGCAGGCCCAGCTGCTTTGGATGGCGTACTATGTGTTTTGGGCCATGTGGCCAATCGAACGCGTCTGCAATTTCCCCAGGGCGCGCGTCGCCTGAGAAATCAAGACTGATGATGAGCGGCACGTTCTTGGGATAGGTTCCCGCCGCCAGCGAGCGCAGGAGGCGCAATAGTGCAGCCGGTCGGTTGTAACCGACAGCAACGACGGCCGGTCCTGGACTCGCTGCTGAGCCAACCTCTAACATCTGCGAAGGCCGTCGATTGTTAGCACGCCGAGCTCACCCTTAACGATACAACTATGGGGCCTTGAGCGCGTCGCCTTGCCACATGCTCGCTAGCCGCGAGCCTGACAAGAATCAGGCGATTGTTGCTCCGATGGTTTCCCCCGCTCGCACAATACCGCATGTTCCACGCCATCGAAAAGCATAATTTAGATTTATGGCGAGAACCCGTGCGAGCTGGTTTCGCTGCGGCGGGTTCCCCTTCGAATGCCGTTGGTTCCACCGTCAGGCGGGTTCAGAGGGCGGCGAGCGGACCGAAACCGCAGGTTCCCAGGTCGTGTATGACCTCCGCGAAAAAAGTCCAAGGATCAGCCCATGCGCGACGCCGGTCAAAGAAAGGCAGCTCGTGTACACTAACGAGAGGCCAGCTATATCTCGCCTCCCACCAATCACTATCAACAGAGTGCACATCACCACGGCTATTATGGCAGGCGGTCCGAAAGACAGTGCAAGAGCAACTGAAAACATTGCTGCAGCGCCGACGAGAAAGAAAGGAATAAGCCATTTCATGATCCGATGCGATATATACGCATAAACCGTCAGCGCCGGCAATTTCTTGATCATAGGCCAAAGGCAGCGATGTACGTTTATAGCCTGAGACGCAATGCGGACCTTGCGATTGTATTCCTCTTGGGGCTGTACCGCACTGCGTTCATACACCACAGCGTCCGCTACGCGGACAATCGAAGCACCGGTTGCGAGCACATTGAGTGTAACAAATAGGTCATCGATAAGATTGTCCGGCGCGCGCTGGTAGAGTGCGCGGCGCATCATAAAGCTCGCACCGTCCACGCCGATAACGCCGACCGTGTCACTCTCGATCCGCTTTACTGCTTCCTCGATGGTCCAGTAGACCGAACCGGCCAGGCTCGTTGCCGATTCACCGGGATTGGAATATTGCAGGCTCGCTGTCGTGCAGCCCACTGCTGGATCCTGGAACGGCTGCGCGAGCTGCTCTACGAGCATCTCGTCTGCTACGACATTGGCGTCAGCGAACATCACGAGCAAGCTTGAAGAACGTCCGAGCAAGGTATTCATGCCATGCGTTTTACCCCTCCGCTCGTCGGACACGAAAAGGTCAATCTCACTGGCGAAAGGCTGAATGAGCTCGACGGTGCGGTCGGTGCAGCCATCGGTATAGATGTGCACTGTTGCCGGACCGTAGCGTCGCGCGGCCGCAATCAATGTTCGGACCTTCTCAACGATGACCGCTTCTTCGTTGAATGCTGAGAGGCAGATGGCCACCTCAGGGCGCGTTGCCCATTCCTCCTGATTGAGCACTTGGCGCGGAGCGAAAAGAATCAGCGAAAGCGGGTATGTTACGAATGGATGAAACGCGCAGATCAGGAGCAATGCACCCAAGCCTACCAAGGCATACAACCCCGGCGCCATCTAAAAATAACCCAAATCTGCTCTGGGCGGACTTGCGACTATCAAGAGTGGAAATAGCAAGGCGCAGAAATCAAACGATTTCTTAGCCCGGCAACCGGCGTCATCGGCCCGCAGGGAGTCGATGTTGCACCAATCATACGCCTGAGCCCTAAATCGCACACTCGCCTCCCCCCAGGAACGGCCGCACCAAACTCTACCCTGCTTGACAAGCTTACATAATTGTATCGCTAAAAGGTTAAAAGCGATGGCTGGGGAATGATCCGGCCAAGCCGCTGTGAAATCGATACCGCGTCCCCGCGCGATCTCGACATTCGATTCTGGATATGCTCCACGCGAAAATTGCAAACTTCCTTCCCCCAAAGGAACAAACGCACGAACTTCTAACCTACTCAGTCGGTTTTTCATAGATGCATCCAGAGGAGGGCACAAGTGCTGGGTTAGATACGGCAGCTTGCGGCGACCGGTTTCACAGGAGAGCAGATATGGTAAAATTCTCGCCGGCATCCCTGTGGGGGCCGACCGCGTCCCGCACTGGTGCCTCAGTGTCGGCCAGTGTGCCGGCTATATTGCCGCCGGTTATTTTGCTTGGCGCGTTTGTAGCGCTCGGAGCCAATGATTTTTTATTAGGCACCGCGGCCAGCCTGGCCTCCTTTGTAACGGCCGCGCTCATGCTGGCGCTACAGCCCCCGGGAAGAGAATTTTGGCAGCGCCTGACACCCGTTGCGGCGCCTTTTGCCCTGGCGTTGATCTGGGCGAGCATACCTGCTGTTGTTCCCGCAAGTGAGGCTCATCGCGATTGGGTCGCCCCAGGCGCTTTCATTCCCAGCGTCGTCACGTCGGCAGGGATGCTTGTGTGGCTACTCGTTGGTGCGCTGATGGGTGCGAAAGCGCGCCTCGGCAAGCGCTCACTGGACGTATTTCTGATACTGGCCGCGCTTTGGATCATCGGCTCGATGGTGGCTTACCGAATCAATCCGGGGTACGTCTGGGCTATTCGGCAGGGTTTGCCGCGCCCTCGCTTTTCAGCGACTTTCCTTAACCCGAACGCGGCCGGCTGCGCTACGGCAATGATCTGCGTGCTCGCGGCTGGTCGTTTTGTGCTGGCCGCACATCGAGTCGTACGGAGGTTTGGGAAGGAGCAGCAGCGCGAACTGGTGTCGATGGCAATCAGCTGGGTCGTTACAATATTAGCGTTTTTTGCCACGGTCATGACCGGATCGAGGTTGGCGGCTTTGCTCGCCGCGACCGGTCTATTGTTGATCGTGCTGCAGGCGCGCCGCCTCACGCAAGTCTCCCGCGCATATTATCTGATGTTCGGAGCTGCGTTGCTGCTGCCACTTGTCGGTGGAGCAGCCGTGGGCGGTTTGCGTCTAGCATACAAGATGGCAGCCCTCTCTGACGATCTTGAACTGCGTTTGGAAGATCTTCGGTTTTTTTGGAGGATGTCAGTGGAGGCTCCGTGGTTCGGCCATGGTCTGGGGGCGTTCCGGACCCAGAATATGGCGATGCTCGGGCCCGCCGATGTGCTGCACCGGTGGAATTTTGGGGCGGCGCACAACGTGCTTCTTCACGCCGCGATCGAGGGTGGCTGGCCGTTTGCTCTGCTCGAGGTCGCCGGCATCGTAGCGGCAGCGGTGCTTATCGCGCGCGCCAGGGCCTCGGTGCCCTTTGATTCGTCGATGTACTCGCTGATCCTGGCAATCTTGATCGCGCTCATTTGTGGCCTGAGCGATGTCGCGCTCAATGTGCCGGCACTGGTGGGATTCACAGCATGGCTCGGGGGCCTCGCACTGGGCCGCAGTAACCGACTTCGGCGATAGCGGAGCGCGGCCGCTACGTCGGCGCGGAAAGCCTATGTGTCCGATTGGGCTAGTATTTGGTCGGCGGGCTTACGCCCACCACCGCGCCGATGGGATCTTGCCGGATCCAAGCCTACGTCATGTATTATTAGCCGGTCGTCGTGTCCACGTCCCAAAGGGCTGCCGTCTGACTCGGCCCCTAGGCCCCATCGTTCGCCGCCTTCGTTGAAGGGGCATCCCAGGGACATGTCGGACACGGAAGGCGCGACACGACGCTTGAATATGGCGGCGTTCCCTTAAGCGCTGATTTCACCGCGTCGCGACCATCCTTGCCGATACTCGCTAGCCAGACGGCCTCAGCGCCAACGGACTGGCGCACGTCCGGCGCCAATGCGTGCCAGTTGCGGCTGGCATACCAGATCCGCCACAGGCCCGCATCGTGTGAATAAGGCAACAAGCGATAGCTCACCCCGACTGCAGACAGCGCGCGCGCGCGGTCCTCGGTGCGTTGCCCTGCGCTCGCGAGCAGCGCCGCCGCGATTCGCGCCTCGCCTGATCGCGGCACGATGCGGATAAGTGCCGTAACCGCACGCTCGCCTTTTGCGGCATCGGCAGCTGCCGTCAGAGCGGTATCGCTATGGATCAATCCGGCCAGCGCGGATACGCAAGCCATCAGAATACGCTCGTCGCGCGCTGCATCGCACCCCACTAGCTTGTGCCGCGCGCTCGCCTGCTCGTACGGCATGAGGCCGATCAACGACGAACGGGCCAGCCGTGCAAGCTCGCGTACCTTCAACTCGTGTCCGACGGCAAAGGCCGCCAGGCAGGCGGCCAGAACCAGAGCAATGCATACGCCAAACGTGGTCCGACCTAACTGATCGGCCCACTGCCCCAAGCCCGAACGCCGCGAGAGAGGATATTGGGCGCGTTTACCCATCCTGATATTGGCGATATTTCTCGTAATAGTATGTTGGATCCTTGCTCGACGTACGGCGAGCGTTAGTCGTCGACATCGACAGAACCGACCCTGTCATCTTACTGCCGTCTTGACGGGTGAAGTCTATCGCTAATCGAGCTGCACGATCAGGGGTGCGGTCCGAATGCGCCACGAAGATAGCCCCGTCGGCGAGGGAAGCGATTATGCGCGAGTCGGCTACCGCGAGAAGAGGGGCAGTATCGAGTATGACAAAGTCATATCGTTCGCGCATTTCGGTCAGCAATTTCGTCATCGCCTCGCTGCTGAACAGATCAACGGGCGTGAATGAGTGACCATGCAGTGACAACACGTCCACCTCGGTCAGGCTGTCGCGTACGATTGCATCTGCACTCGCGATCTTATCCATCAGCACTTCGATAAGGCCAGTTGAGCTTTCGATTCCGAGAGCCTCGTGGACCCGTCCGCGTCGCAGATCACAATCGATTATGAGGACTCGATCGCCGCTAAGCGCCATCGTTCTCGCCAGAGAGATCGACACGGTAGACTTGCCCTCCGAGGGCAGGGCGGAAAGCACGGCTATCACCTTCGGCGGCTCCGCCGCGCTCAGGACAAGCGAATTGCGAATAGTACGGAAAGCCTCGACGTAGCTCGACATCGGCTTGAAGACTACGAAGTCCTCCGGCGTGAGCGTCCGCTCCTCATATTTCAACTGACTTGCGCTCAGGCGAGGGACGGAAGCCAGATAGGGTATCCCCGTGCATCTTTCGAGCTCGTCTCCCGAGCGGATATTTCTGCTTAGAAACTCGAGGAGCAACGTTAATGCAAAGCCGGTCAACAGGCCAAGCATCAGCCCCATGGCGCCAAACAATGCTCTGTTGGGTGAGAACGGTTTGGGTGATTCCGCAGCATGCTGCACCACCATCGCCGTTGGAAGCACGTCGCGCTGCTTCTCCGAGACCTGTTGTAGGGTTTTCCCGAGATCTTCATAGGAGCGTTGCTTGGTAGTCGCCCGACGCTCAAGACTGTCTGCGACCACCGCCGCACGGGTATTTGATGCCTGCTGACCCCGGATCTGGTCTAAGGATGCACGCAAGCTCGATGCGCGAGCCTGGGCAGCCTGCGCGCTGCTGGCCAGAGCAGAGACGATTCTTTTCGCTTCGTCTTTCAGGCCAGCATCGATATCCTGGACCTGCTTGTTCACGCGCTCATACTCGGGGTGGCGTGGACCGTAGCGCGCCTCAACTTGCGCGAGCTCGCGGCTTGCTTCGCTACGCTGGCGGCGCAGGTCGCCGATTACGGGTGAGTTGAGAACGCTCGATACCGCGGCAAGCTGGCCGCTCTGGATTTGGGCGCGCGCTGCCTGCAAGACCGCGTTGGCAGACGCTGCGTCACTCTCCGCGACAGCAAGCTGAGACGATATCGGACCTACTTGTGCGTCCGTGACTGTCCCTTGCGTAGACCCTTCGGCAATACCTGCCTGCGCCCGGTATTGAGCTATTTGATTCTCGGTAGCCGATATTTCACTCCCGAGTGCATCAAACCGCTGTTTGAGCCACTCAGCTTGGGACGCAGCGACACCCGTGCGATCCGCTACCGTGGACTCAACAAAGGTCTCCACGAGCGCATTGGTGATCGCAGCAGCCTTCCGGCTGCTCGATGAACGGAATGAAACCTCGACGATGTAAGAATCTGACTCATGCTTGACGTCGAGGCGTGCCAGAAAATTGTCAATGACGATGGATTCGGCGGTAGCGAGCGCGTTGTTCTGGGTTTCCGAGTCGCCCCGGAACTCAGGATCATTAGCGAGCTTGAGCTGTTGAATCACCTTTCTGGCGATGTCTCTCGACTGCAAGACTTGAACATCGGTCGCGATGCGCGCTTGGTCCGCCTGCGGGGACGTCGTCCTCAAATCGTCATCCGTTACCGCTTTCTCGGTAGGATCGATTTTGAGCACCGAAGTTGATTTGTACATCGGAGTCATCAGGTAGGTCGCGCCGAGAACCACGATCGTCACAAGCAGCACGGTGCCTACCAGCACCTTCCAGCGTCGCGCGACGACGTCGAATAGTTCCTTGACACCGAACTCGCCGGACGTCTCAGTCGGAGCCTGGCGGGGGGTGTAATGAGAATCCGCGGCGGCGGCTTGCGTAGTCATCAGTCGTCTCTTTCCAAAGGCAGTGATATCAGCGTCTGATCGTGATTGAGACGGATCCTAGCCATTCCTTGAACCCGTCACCGGCAAGCTGGCCACGGCTCCTGCGATCCAGGAATTTCAAATTCGCGCCCACACTCAGACCCTGCGAGATAGCATAGTCGCCGCCACCGCGCGCCACCAAGATGTCGTCTTTGCGCGCGATGCCCTTGAACACATTGTGCTGCCACTCGCCCTGGCCGTACAGAATTAGGTTACGGAGCAATTCATGATCAACTCGTACCGACCGTGTGTTCGAGAAGTAGCCGCCCGACCCGGTGGTAATGGACTCCTCGATCGAGCGCGATGCTGCCACCGAGACAGTGGTAATTCCCGAAAGAAAATATTCCAGTCGACCATCGTAGGCCAAGCCTGAGATCGGGCGATAGACAGTTCGCGCTTCAAGCCTGCGCCGTACATAGCCGACCCCGGCACGCACGCGGACTAGGTTGGTGAGATCGAAGGTCACCCCACCAAGGGCGGTCAAATCGTTCCCATCTCGGTTAGGCTGAGTCCCTAACGTCTTGAGGCGATGCGAAATGTCGGCATAGTTAGCCTCGACGAACACCGACGCATCGGACCCGACCGCATATTCGAACCGCCCCCCGCCGCGTATCACCGTCTCGTCACGGAAATCCTGGTCGATTGTCGGTCGATTCGATTGGTGTAAATCGTTGAAATCGAATTTGTTAACGTCGGTGACCAACGTAACTCGCACAGGTCCAAACTGCCGGTATCCCCGTAAAAGCCCCGCAGTTTGCATATAGGATACTGACCGCCGAGCACTCCCGGGTGCCGAACTCGAAGACTGTGCTTGATACGCCCGGCGGATCAGAGCGGTCCCGTCGACGGCCGAATCTCGGTCGATATCAAGTCGGCCATTCACACCTCCAAAATAGGAGGATTCATTTTTGAGTGACGTCTTGGCATAGCGGCGGAACGATCCGCCACCTGAAATCTGCAATGCATTGGTTGCCCAGTTGCTCGTCAGCTTCATCAAGGGCTCTATCGAGAGATAGGCGTCACCCTTTGGGTTGCGAGGCGAAGCGAAAACATTGCTAGATTGTGCCAGGCCAACAGTGATTGAGGGAAAGGCGGTGAAGCCACCTAAATGGATCCCAATAGGATCGCTTTCGGGGCGCGGGCGTTCGCTGACACTAACATTACGGCCGTGATCAGCGGTCAGTGGAATCGGGCTGCCGAGAAACGGCCCGAGATCACTCGCTTGCGCCAGCGCCGCCTGCGGCGCGGAATATACGAGCACACTGCACAGCGCACCAAGGCCCCTCACCGCGATTGTGCGCCAAGGCTTGTCCATTGAGCGGTCCCCCCACATCAAGCTATCCGTCAACGAGCATAGTCTGTACCGCCTGCAAAACCGAAGCCGGGAAGCGGCGGCACGCCGATATCATTCGCAAGGCCTTGGCGGGAACGCCGCTGCGGCTGCAATAGCGCAAGCTTTGAATAAAGCGCACGCATAGTCGTTTGAGCGCTTTTATCGAGCTTGGGAGAGTTGACCGCATAGCTAATGCCGGCCAAGACTTCGCTCGGGTCGAGACCACTTCGGTCCGCCACTGCAATGAAATCGGCTTCCGAAAGCGAGGACTGTCCGCTGGTGGTCGCGGCCTTGATCAACTGTTGCGCGAATTTCTCGATTTCTGCCTGGTGTAGACCTCGCGCAGAAGCAGTTTGTGGAACCAGAAGCCCCACGCTCAAGGCCAGGGTGATTACCGTCCTCAGCGACGAAAAGCCACGCATGATTACCCCCCGACCCAGAGTGCGACACTCGATGGAAAACTTGCCCCAACGTCTCCGGGATTATCACCGAGAGTTAAAAATAGCGTTCTGCTACCCGAATTGTATCGCCGGGATAAACCTGAAGCGTTGGAGTAATGAAGACCTTCTCTTCACGATCCGAACGTACCCGCTTTAGGTAAATAAACGCTTTATTGGCGCGATACGAGAATCCCTGCGCTGACGCGATCGCTTGCATCACGGTCATGCCTGAAGAGTAGGGATATTCACCCGCGCGATTGACCTCACCGAGGACATAGAATGGGCGGAAGCTCAAGACCTCGACGCTGACACTTGGGTTGCGGACAAGGCCCTGTCCCAAAAGTGCACGTAGCGCTTCGCTCAATTCCGAAGCAGACGCGCCTGCCGCCTTTACCGGACCGACAAGCGGAAATGCGATCATTCCGTTCACGCCAACGGCATAATCACCGCTCAGCGTCGGTTCGTTGAATACAGTGATATGCAATTTGTCAGACGGCGAGAGCGGATAGTCAGCCTCCGTGGCGCCGCTTGCATTTTGACCCGCTGAATTACCAACTGACGCCGTTTGAAGAGGATATGCCCCCTGGTAAGCACACCCGCCAAGCAGCATCAGGCACGCGATGAACCAAAATTTCACCAGAACCTCCGCAGATGACCCCCTGCTGCAACAACTGCTAAAACACATATTGCAGTGCAGCGCACAGTGCCGTGTGCCGTGAGTTTGAAAAGTCTGCAAGCGCTAAGTTGGCGATCGATGGTTAGCCGAGCATTTCGGTACAACGCGCACGACCAGTTAACCGTGGCGCTCGCACGGCCAACGGGCAAGTTCGCCCTGCAACGCATTGAAGATAAAGCCTTCTGCCTTAAGGCTGGAGATTGCCCGCCAGCACGTACTCGATATGCGCGTATATGAGGGTGCGGAGCACAATCTGCACGTTCGCCAACCGACAGATGGCGGAGCACCCTCCCTAGAGAATCATGAGCACTCGGAACTGGGGCCGGCTATGTGGTCAATTTCGGCGGTGAGGCATAGCGCGCGCATGCTCAGTGGCTGATCGATTCCCTTCCTCGGGGCCGCCGATAAACTCCTGTCGCACATTCCGGCGCAACTGCGCGGCGATCTCTGCTGGTCCGCGCAGGCCTGCCGCGCGGACATACGCTACCCTTGACCTATGGTCTTAGTAGCGAAGTGCAAGCGAAAGTCCTGACCCACTCTCGCGACGACTAAAGCCGTTATCCCGAAAAAATGGATTATGTGTCCGTGAGATAAGAGCCTTGGCCGCTGTGCGTTCTAGCTGAGGGCAAGGGGTCTGGCGCCATGTCCCCCAGAGACATTCATGGTTAATATTGCAAAAGCGGTTGTTTCTGGCCGTAAAAGTGCGCTAATAGGCGTCGGGGGCTTGCCGGGGCACGGCAATGGGGGACTCAGGGCGATGGGGGATTTGTAAATGATAAACATTGCAAGCTTATGTTTCGCCTTGCTTGTCTTTTTGCACCCCTATACTACATATCCGCTGTCGTTGTGGCTATTCCGGGCGCGCGACATTCGACGCGGCTCCGGGGGCGTGTCGCCTAGTCTGACGCTCATGTTTTCGGCCTATAACGAAGAGAAATCGTTGCCGGAGAAAATTTCCAATATACGAGCGATCAAGTCGCTCTATCCAGATATTCAGGTTATCGCCTATTGCGACCTATCCTCGGATCGCACTCTTGAGTTGCTTGAAGAGGCCAACGATGTGCTCGAGGTGGTCGCTGCCATGAAGCGGACCGGCAAGGCGACGGGCATGGCTAGAATGGCAGCGCAGGCTCGTGGCGATGTATGTGTTTTTACCGACGCGAATGTGATCCTCGATCCCCAGAGCATCCCTACGCTGCGCAGCTATTTCACCGATCCGAAGATCGGTGGCCTGGCAGGCTCGCTGCATTACACCAACGACGATGCGAGTGCCACAGCTCGAGTAGGCGGATTGTACTGGCGTCTGGACGAGAAGCTGAAGGCGTTGGAATCGCGCTGTGGATCGATCATGGGCGCGGACGGGTCGATCTTCGCGATACGCCGGGAGCTATATCCGCAGGTTCCTCCACATCTGTTGGATGATATGACTGTTTCGATGGCAGTGCCGCTCAGTGGCTTGCGATTGGTGTTCGCTCCAGATGTTATTGCCTATGAGAAGAACACGACGTTATCTGCGGACGAATTTCGTCGTAAGAGGCGAATCGCGTGTCGTGCGTTCAATACACATCTGCATCTCTGGCCAGCTATTAGGGAAGAGTTTGGCCCCGCTGATCTGTACAAATACCTGTCTCATAAGGTGGTTCGGTGGTTTGGGATTTTGCCACTTCTGGCAGTAGTAACCTGCGCGATGATATCGCTGCTGTTTGCCAAGCTCTACCTGGCTATAGCGGGACTCCTATCGGTGGCGGCCGCTGTCGCTGGGCTGGGATTTCTGGGTATTTCGCCATTCTCCGTGTTGCTGCAGATCCTTTTTGCGCTGATCGCGACGTTTTACGGAGTGCTTGATTCGTGGCGAGGCCAGACATATCAAACATGGACGCCAGCCCAGTCGCGCTCCTAGTGGGTCATTCAGGGTTCTTTGTTGCACGATGGCATGCTCCTCTTCTGCGATATGGCGGTTGTCACGCTGGATGGAATGAGCGCAGATCAATCGGTTAGTTCGGCACTTGTAAGGCGGGCTCCGCCTGTTTTGACGCTAGGTGATCCATAGACGTTTGAAACGGTCGTTGGATATAGGGGTGCTACTCCATTGCCGCCTTCGCGTATTGCGAGATCATCAAACCGTTGATGTCGTTCGGAAAATGTCTCGAGAGGCTCTTGGTCAGCTTATCAGACCGAAGCGCGCCTTCTACTACCTACTCGATATCCTGAAGCAGGACGCGAGCATGTTGATTGATTCGAGAAGTGTGGCATCTTGTGTCGGTTGAGATGCCACGGACCCCATAGATGGGCTTCGCTTGTTTACTCTTGTTGTCTCAGAACCAAATGATAGCATTTAGTGCCGAACTGGTGCCCGCTTTTCCCGAATTCAGACGCCCGGCTGCCAAATCGGACCGATCCACGGTTGCGTCTGGAATATAACCCGTCGACAGATTGGACGGCGTGACAAGATCCTTCGAGCACTCAACCTAATTATGGAGCCCGCATGAAGCCCGTCCGTAAGGCCATTTTCCCCGTCGCCGGATTCGGCACCCGTTTCCTTCCCGCTACC
>NZ_JBANFK010000035.1:0-23451 GCF_037861105.1 Rhizorhabdus argentea | reverse complement strand
GCAGCCAGGGCGCGGAGTTCCTCGATCGCAGCGAAGGTGCCCGGTACCGGTTCGCCGTCCATGGCCCGGTGGACGACCGTGCGCGAGGTCGAGAAGCCCAGCGCGCCGGCAGTCATGCCCTCGCGGACCATCCGCGCCATGGCGGCGATATCCTCTTGGGTCGCGGCTTCGTTCAAAGCGCCGCGCTCGCCCATAGCATAGGCCCTCAGGGGGCCGTGGGTCATCTGCGCGCCGATATCGATGGCGAAAGACCTTCGCGACAGTGCCTGGAGATATTGGGGGAATGTTTCCCATTCCCATTGGATGCCATCCGACAGGGCGGTGCCCGGGATGTCCTCCACCCCCTCCATCAGTCCGATCAGCCAGTCGCGCTTGTCGGCACGCACCGGTGCGAAGCCCACTCCGCAATTTCCCATGACGACGGTGGAGACACCATGCCAGAAGGATGGCGCCACCTGATCGTCCCAGGTGACCTGGCCATCATAATGGGCGTGGATGTCGACCCAACCGGGCGTGACGAGCGCTCCATCCGCGTCGGTCGTCCTATGTGCAGGCGCGGAAATGCGACCGATCTCGACGATCTTGCCGTCGGCAATCGCTATGTCCGCTGTGAACCCGGCTCGGCCGGTACCGTCGACAATGGTGCCGCCCCTGATGAGATGGTCGAACATGCTGTGCCCCGCGGCTCTGCGCGCTTATCGCAGACCATATAGTAACCAATTGTGGCCTATGCCTATTTCGCACTGGTTGCGATTTCTTGAAGAAGCCCCGGGCGGACCATCCCATATGGCCGGCGCTTTGGCGAGAATTTTCAATCTGGTGAAAGTCGACATTCCTCGGCGATCGAGGGCTGGGGACACCTACCCGTTTTGATTCGAGAGCATATTCGTCAGCAGCCCAGACCGCCCACTTTTCCGCGCATGACCGCAGAACGTTAGTCCTTTGTTTAGGGTTGGGCTGTAGGCGAGTGTCAGAGGTGAGACATGGCCCTTCCTGAGTTCAAGACAACCAACATCATCGACACGGCACTTCGCGCAGGGCCGCGGCCGACGCAGGATGGCGACGGACCGATCACCTCGCCCGTCCACGCTCTCCAGCAGCGTGTTGAACGCAATGTGGTGCTGGTGCCGGGTTATGACGTCCGGCTTTCGGGGACGCGGATATCCCTCTACATAGTGGCTCCCCTGGTTTTATGGGCTGGTATCCTCAAGGTCCTCCCCGCTTTATTCTGACGCGTCTGAGCTATCGATTGCATCCTGCTGCGACAGCGCTCCGTCCTTATCGCCTCAACCGCGCGGACATCCTCATCTTCGAGAAGCGATCACGGCGGCGTTTGAGCCGGTGGCGCAGCGTGATGCCTCGGCATCATTAGAGATGCACCAAATTGCGGGCCGCGCCGACCGTAGACCGACCTGGTCATGGTTTGTGCGTTCTGGTGGCGCAGAAGTAGACCCAGCTCGCATGGGAAATCAACCTGGAAAGAGCGCCAGCCGCTGCCAAGGAACTCCAACGCCCTTCCCGCCTCCGCCGCCGCGCGATCGGCGCTGACTATCTCAGTTCAAGACTGATTCAACGAAAACTGCAGACATATCAACATCCGGAAGGACAAGATTGCTCCAGAATGGATCCTTACGAGCCATCAAACTTCGGCATCACTAAGTAGATATCCGTAGTTACTACAAATTCCGTCAAATCTCTCAAGGCCCCGGGGTTGACCAGAGCGGCGTAGCTCCCAATAAACTTATCATGGGTTCAGAGATGCTTGGAAGAAGGATGGTTGAGCTATGTGTGAGGACACCGCAACTGCTCATGCTTGGTAAATGCATCTAGGACGAGCGAAGCCGCATATCGTCAAGCCGAGAATATAGATCTTCGCGCGGCCCCCCGTCGCCAAGGTGCGGTGGAAGGCACACGCGAAAGAAGGTTGCCGTATGAGTGGCGTAGATCCAGATCTGATACGCCGTATCGGATCAAGCATTGGGGCGGCGCGGGAACGTGCCGGGATCTCGGTTGAACAGGTATCCAGCGCTCTCAGTCTATCGCCCGAGCTTCTACAAGAGATTGAATCCGGGAGCGTTGACGCCGTCGGCAAGCTCGACCTTCTGACGTTCCTGAAGATAGCCCGCGCCATCGGTAGTTCTGCGCTAAATATTTTATCGGATGAGTAACGCCGGCCCTGCCGCTGCCGCTTGGGCCAGGTCAGACGCCGCACTGACTTAATCTAATCGAAGCTCGTCGTAAGGGCCCGCGAAAACTAGCGCTGCCGGTCGCGCGGACTTCGGCTGATCGACGGCGGCGGAGCAATCGGTCCCGTTTCCTTTGACGGGGAACGCGTAGCCGAGGGCTTGAACAGCTCTTTCTTCGCGACCGCACCACTGCCCTCCTGCGCTTTTACCTGTTCGAGATAGGCGATCGCATGCAGCATCCGTCGACTAAGCGGCGGCGGCATCGCATCGACGAATCGCCGCAAGGCCGCGCCAAGCTGTCTGTCAGCTGGATCGGACAACGTTTCGAGCTGACGAGCGACGCGCCCATAGGCCACCTTGACCTGCGCCTGGCGCGAGACGCCGGCTTGCTCCCAAGGTGTAAGATCGCTCTGCCCTTCGGCAAAGACCACGCCAGCGCACCGCGCGCGTTCATCAGCATCGACGAGGCCGCCGGTGCGCCCATAGCGCTCCTTGAGCTTGCGCAACGGCACATTGTCGCTGCGCCGAACGATACCGCGAGCACGCCTCGGCGTGGCATCGGCCTCGATCCCGCGCTCGCGCAGTTCATGCGCAAAAGTCTCGCGCATCCGATGAAGGTCTGCTTTCCTCGGATTGAACCGATCGCCCTCGGCCTCACACGGCGCCACCGCTACTGTCAGGTGGACGTGCGGATGGTCGGTGTCGTCATGCAGCGCAAACATGTAACGATGCTTGCCATCAAGCTCGATCCGGGCGAATGCGCGCGCCGCAGCGAGGACCTTCAGCGCATCGGTGCCTGCTGGCATGGACAACACCATCGAGATCGATGTCACAGCATTGGCTCGATCACTATCGTCCTCATCGTGCCACTCGGCTGCCCGCTCGCGCAGTGCCGCAACATCCTTGAGCGTCTCGCCATCCTCGGTTTCAACATCGAGTTCGCCGTGTCGCCCAATATATTCGAAATGCGCGCTGACATGGTCGCCGCCTCGTTGCCGGCCCGACACTTTCACCATGACCTGCGGTGCCCGGTTGACCAGCCGCTGGAGCTGCGCCCGTGCCGCCGCCACCGTCCAGCCGCCGCTGGGGACCCGCACCGCAGCCTTAGGATCAAACAGGCGGCGTCCGCCGGCTGGGGGATGCCAGATGCCGTCGAGCACTGCCACCGGGAAGTTCGAGTCGAGGGCACCGGTCACTCCGCCACCTCCCAATAACTGAGATCGCCGCGCCGCGCCGCGCCGACCGCCGCGATAGAGGCGCGGATCTCGACTACCAATGCTTCGAGCCGGCCAAGGTCTCCGGACCCGCCCTGCCCCGGCGCCTGGGCGATCTGGTTGATATTGACCTCTATCCGGCGAAGTTCGCTTCGGATTGCCTCAAGCGACTTCGCTTCGGGCGGTGCAGGCTCGGGTGAGCGGTGGAGCCGCCGCCGCACCAGGTTCACCAGCCACGCGCTTCGCTTCATGCCGCGCTGCGCCGCCAGCGCTTCGACCGCGGTGGCTTCGCCCTTGGTCACCAGAATTTCGAGGCGTTGATCCGCACGGCCCTCTCGGGGCGCAACGGCCCCTTCCGACATAGCCTCGCCATGAACGACGGCGCCGATCAGCCGACGCAGCAGCGCCGAGCGACCACCGTGCCCTTCCGCGATCCGGTCGAATTGTGCGGCGTCCGCATCGGGCACGAGAAACGTGAACGAAGTCATCAACATCGCATACGATAATCGAAACCACGGCGAAAGCCTATCCTGCCCTCCCACTTCCACACTCTAGGTTCTTTGTCATGGCAAACTAACGTTCCGTCGCATCGGGCACGCGTGACGGCATCAGGATTGCCCTGGCTACAAAAGAAGAGCCTCACAGGCGCATGCCAAACCGGCTCGCGGTGAAGCGAGCGCCAAGTCATGACGTTGCGCAAATAGCGGTCGATCGGACAGTCGATGCAGACGGTACGGCATCCTCGCACCTAAAAGGATACGGCCCGCACCGCGAGGATCGTGACAGCATCAGGCTCGGCTTCGACCGGTTCCGACCGTCCATCGAGGCGGATCAGCAGCTTTCCCCCGTTCGATCCGGGCGGGAAGAGCAGAAGTCCCTCTCCCGCCGAACATCGCACCCGCACATAACCACAGTCCAAAGCGTCGGGAGCGGCTGGCAATCGCTCCGGCACACGCATCCGGGGCGCCGATAACGGCGACTCTGCAACCGGCCGCTTCGCACCAGTCGGTGTCACCGACACGGTGGCCAAGGGTTCTAGCCGCGCAGCGAGGTCCTGAACCCTGCGGCGGTCGATTGCATCCGCCGGCGTCGTCTCGATAAAATCGGTGACAGCCTGAGGTTGGCGCCGCCACAATCGGTAAAGGTCGTGGAGCGTGCGGATCGACACGCTGTCACCGAGCATCTGCAAGGGCGCGGGCATCTCGATTACCGCCGCATAAAGGCTGATCATAGCGGGGGAACGACCCAGCTGCGCCGCGATCGCGGCCTTGGTCATGCCGGTGTCCCCGAGCAGCTTAATCGCCTGGCTCATCTCGATCGCGCTCAAGCCGACCCGCTGGTCATTTTCAGTGACCTGATCGATGAGCGGCACTGCGCCAGCCACCGGCTCGCTGATGATCGCGCTGATCGTTGGCAGTCCCGCCATTCCGACTGCCCGCCAGCGCCGCTCCCCAAAACGGATTACGTGGCACCCGCTGCTATCGGCGGGAAAGACCGTGATCGGCTGCAACAGGCCGCGCTCGACGATCGACGCCGCCAGCGCCTGAAGCTCTGCCTCGTCGAAATCCCGGCGCGGATTATCGGGATTTGGGATCACTCGGTCGTGTCGCAGCGTCTGCAAGCCGGCAAGGCCGGCCTGCTCGAGCATCGCCTGGATATCGAGCGTCATGATCGTAGCGCCACGCGATCGGCGACCAGCCCCAGCACATGACGCATCTCGCGGCCAGCGACAGCCGCCGCGCTATTGTCCCGGATCATCCAGACGGGCAACCCGCGCCCGACCGCCTCGACATAGCCCTGCCGCAGCGCGAGAAAGGCCGGAAAGAGCAATGCGGCGCGCCCGAGATCGCGCACCAGCATTTCGAGATTCTGCCGATGCAGCGAAGAATTGGCGCGGAACTGCGAAGGCAGCAGGCCGAGGAAGTCGAGCCGCCGGCCGCGCAGTTTCTCCGCGACCGCGATCGACTTGAGCAGGTCGTTGACCCCGCTCAGCGCATAGTCCTCAAGCTGGATTGGCGCGATCAGATGGTCACAGACCAGCAGCGCGCCGAGGTTGCGGGTGCCGAACGCGGGTGGCGTGTCGATGATGCAGACATCGAAAAGCGGCGACAGCCCATCATGCTGGGCGCGGATCGCGTCGAGCGCTACCTCGAGTGCACTATCGACCATGTTCAGCCGCGATGAGGCAGCCAGCAACTGGAACGGCGGTGCTGGATCGATCTCCAGGCGAGGCGGCGCAAACAGGTCGACCGCCAACCCGCAGGATTGCGCCTGCCAGCGCGGCTGCTCGGCCGTCGCGCGCGCGAGGCTAGCCGTCGCATTGCCCTGCGCATCCAGGTCGACGAACAGGACGCGCTCGTTCTGCTCGACATAATGCCAAGCCAGATGCAGCGCGATCGTCGTCTTGCCGACCCCTCCCTTTTGGTTGTTGACCACGATAGTGCGCACCGGACATCTCCTTCCCGGATTGTCCAATAACGCCTTATCCGGATTATTTTACGGATCAAGCATGGGCTAGCGCCGCCGGCTGTCGCGCAGCTGCCGTTCGTAGAGCTCCTGCGCCGCCCGGTCGGCCGAATAGACGCCGTCGCGCCGGCGTTGCGGCCGGCGGCCGAACAGCCTTTCGAACAAGGCAAGCGGGATCCCCATCACAGCCAGGGCGGCCCAGAGCAGGGCAGCAGCGCTAACGAGACTCGCAGCGATGGCGGTAAGCAATTTGAGCATGGCACATCTCCTTGCCCCCAAAACGGGGCACCGCCCCTGCGCCGGCCTCCCCTTTGCCGCCGCTCTCGGGCCGGCAAGCCGCGCGACGCCGACGCGCAGCTCAGCAATCGCAATGACGAGAGGCAACCCCCCCGTCAGCCGTTGAGCTTGTCCTTAACCGCCTCGGCGGGGGTGAACACCAGCTTCTTCGAAACGTCGATCTGGATCTTCGCACCTGTCGACGGATCGCGACCTTCGCGCGCAGCGCTGCTCTTGACCTTGAACTTGCCAAAGCCCGGCAGTGACACCTCGTCCCCTTTGCGGCCGCAGCGGTAATCGCGGCGAAGATATGGTCGAGCACGCGCGTGCCATCGGCCTTGGAGCTGCCGTTGGTGGTCGCGATGTCATCGACGAGGTCGTTGGTGTTCATGTATTATCGTCTCTTGGATGGTGATCGCTCCGCCTGACCGTCGGGCGGCACATCCACGTGGCCTCGACATGGGCTACCCGCTGACCGGCTCGTCAACCGGCTGCCCCATTCCACTAAGCGCAGGTCCACATCGCTGCGATTATAGTGGCGGCGGCACGACGCCCAGGGTGCGCCGCCGCTCGCCCAGCTCGCTGCCCCGCACAGCAGTACGCTTGCGCGGCGTGCGACTCGCCGCCATCATCGGCTGCAGCGTTGAGATGACCCCGAACACAGCGATTGGCAGTTGTTATCGACCAAGCGGATGGCGATCGGCAGCAGCGCGCCCGACTCGTGATAGCCGGCGGACTATCGACAGCGGGTCATAGCAATGTAGACCGTAGGTGCGTGGTCAAGCTACAATTGCCGAATATGGCGCGCTCCACTACATTGATTCCCGACGCGATTGACCTCGACATGGCGCGCTTGCTGGAGCGCATCGCGCTTGCGATCGGTCGACTGAATGGCACCGTTTCCCGCGGTTTTCTGCACGAAATCTGGCGCGAGCGCGCGAGCTGGATCGGCTATGCCCGAGCGCTGCAACTCCAGGGCGTCGAGCTTGACGAGATCGACGTCATTTCCTGGGCAACCGCCACCCAGATTCCGGGACGTGCCCGCTTCGACACGCTTGTCGATCCCTTCGCTGCCTTTGGTGCCTGGACGGCTATGCTCGCCGAGCGTGATCAGCGTCACTGGCGCGAAGACCTGCCGTTCACGCTCCAGATTCCAATTGGCTTCAGCGATGCCCCGCTCATCCTGCGGGCGATTGCGATCCTGGGCCAGCATGCGCAAGCGACGGGCGACATCTCCGCGTGGCTGTCCATGCCGCTGCTGCTTGCGCGGTTGGGACTGACCAAGACCCCCCTCCCCTGCCTCGTCGCCGGCGACAAGGCGATGCGGCTCGCGCCCCGCGATGCTACACCGATCGTTCGACGGGTGCTGCGAGACCTCGCCAGTCAGGCCGAGGACGGGCTCGCGACCGCAATCGAACTCGATGCCGAACGGCGGCGCTGGATCAAGCTGCTGGGCGAAGCCCGCAAGCCGGGCGCCTTGCGCGCCGTGGCCGCGATGGGCCTGCGCGAGCCGATCCTGCGGCCCCAGCAGGTTGCGCGAACGCTCGGGCTGAGCCGGTCGGGCGCCGGCAAGCTGCTCGACCGGGCAGCCGAGCGAGGGCTGCTCGTCGAGATCAGCGGCCGGCTCTCGTGGCGGGTCTATATGGCGCCGGGGCTCGCCCGGCGCCTGCGGCTGGTCGCGCCACGGCCGGGACGGCCGGCCACCCCCCCTGCCCTTCCGGCGCGCGACGAACTCGGAGCGAGCCTCGCCGCCTTCGACGCCGAAATGGCGGCCTTCACGGCCCGCTATCCGCAACTGTCGGGGTCGGCGCCGCCGTCGGCTGAAGACTGAGCCTTCGCCCGTAGATACTCATAGATACTCCCTAGATAGCGGCTATCCAAATGCTATCCGACCCTTGTGTCATCAAGCCGACGCGGCCCGCAGACAATCCCCTACTCTACCAATGATGGCCTACATACCCACTATCCACCAACTATCCATCCGGTGGATAGTGTCTATTACGGATGGCTGGGGCCCGCTGGAGCGGTATAATCGCTAGCCGTCAGCACCGGATAGCTAGTCGGTAGTGGCTATCCATCGACTATCATCATATGCGAGGGCGTTAGTCGCCCCAGGCGAGGAGCTGGCATGACGACGGCCACGGTGCTCATCGCAATGGCCCGGCCGAGTCCGGGCACAAGGCCACCATCCTCGACTCCGATCCTAACCAGCTGCTCGCCGCCTGGTCGACGAAGGACATTGCACCACCGACGGCATCACCACCGCCTGCGACGTGATCGAGCACAACATGATCGACACCGTCGAGCAACCGGCGCCTACGGATCGCTCTGCGCGCTCAGGGCGCCAGGCCAAGCCCCCTGCCCTTTCAGCGCAGAACGAACTCGCGGGGCCGTGCCGCCTTTGACGCGGAGATGGCTGTCTTCGCGGCGCGATATCCGCAATTGTCGGCGTCAGCACTAGCGTCGGACGGAGGCTGAGGCTTCGCGCCAATGATAGCGGCTGGATAGTCTCTATCTAACTATTACAGCGATGCTCTCCAACTGGCCTGTGGGGCCGACGGAGCACCCTCGCGCGAGTCCAGATTTGCCGCGAGACATATCTGCTATCCACCGTCTATCCACCAGCTGGATAGCCGCTATCCACGCTAGTGGATGGATAGTGGCTAGACGCCGATAGTATCTAGCTGTAGGGTAGCGGCTAGTGAGTGGGTAGTGGCTAGCCACAGACTAGCCCCATATCGGAGGGAATATGCCTGTCATAGCGTTCGTCACCCCCAAGGGAGGAGCAGGCAAGACGACGGCCACGGTGCTCATCGCCAGCGAATTGGCCGAACGCGGACAAAAAGTCGCCATCCTCGACGCCGATCCCAACCAGCCGCTCGCCGCCTGGGCGACCAAGGACATCGCGCCACCGACGGGCATTAGCATCGTCTCCGACGTGACCGAGGACAGCATGATCGACACGGTCGAGCAGGCGGCCGAGCAGAATGATTGGGTGCTGATCGATGTCGAAGGTTCGGCCAATCTGGCGTCGACCTATGCGATATCGCAATCCGACCTGATCATCATCCCCGCGCAGAAGACACAGCTTGACGCCAAGGAGGCGGTGCGCGCAATCAAGATGGTCCGCGACGCCCAAAAGGTCGTGAAGACCGAGATCCCGTTCCGTCTGCTGTTCATGCGCACTAATGCCCGGGTTATGGCCGGGGTCCAGAAGGCCGTGCAGAGCGCCTTTGAGGAAATCCCGGCGCTTCCGGTCGAAATCGCCGAACGCTCTGCGTTCCAGGCGATCTTTGCTTATGGCGGATCGATCAAGAGCTTGCCCAAGGGGGTAGGGGGCAATGTGCGCAACGCCCAGGAGAATGTCGAAGCGGTGGTCGACGCGGTGATCGCGGCGCTCAAGGCTTCGGCACGGAAGGCAGCGGCATGAGCGACCGGCCCAGGATTGATATCGGCCTCGACGATGATGATGATCTGCCGCGCGCGCCCCGCGCGCGCCGGGAGATTGATCCGCAGGCACTGCGGTCGGTCTCCGAGAGCCATGGCTTCGATCGTGCGATCGTCCGCGCGCCGGCAGCGGCGCCGGCCGCCCCATCGATCCGTCCCCCAGTCGACGGGCGGACGCTGCGCGCGACGGGCCGCACAGCGCAGATGAACTCGAAAGTGCGCCCCGAAGTGCGCGAAGGCTATCAGCATCTCGCGATCGCCAGGGGCAACATCTCGATCGGTGAACTGATGGAGGAGGGACTCGAGCTCCTCAGGGCCAAATATCCGCTAGGATAGTCGCTATCCATCCTCTAGCTGCAAACCTGATAAGTTGCCCGGCGGCCGAGGCCGCCGGGCCATCCCCGCTCAGTAGGGGATATCGTCCTCGCCGACGTCGCCGCGACCGGCACCCTTGCCGCGCGAGAGGAAGGTCACATCGTCCGCGATAATCTCGACACCGTAACGCTTGATTTCGTCGCTGTCGGTCCAGCTCGTATAGTGGATGCGGCCCTGGACCATCACCTTCTGACCCTTGTCGACATATTGCGCGACCGTCTTGCCGACGCCGTTGAAGCAGGTGATCCGGTGCCATTCGGTATCCTCGACGGTCCGGTCGTCGGCGTCCTTGAGGATCTTGCCGTCGCTGTCGCGCTTGGGACGCGAGGTCGCGAGGCTGAAGCTGGTGATCTTGGTACCGCCCGAGGTGGTGCGGGATTCGGGGGTGGCGCCGACGTTGCCGGCGAGGATGACAAGATTTTTCATGACGGACACTCCTTCAGTCGGTCGGAAGGGCCATTCCCTTCGACGAACCCCGATCAAAGGCGGCGGAGACGCGCCTCCACCGAGGCTTGCCCGAGGGGAACCCCGATCCCAGGAGTGGTGCGGGCAGCCGCGGCGCAGCCAAGGCAACTCGGTCCGCCGGATCGCGGGTTGGAGGCAGCGGCACTGCCGACTTAAGGGATTCGTGACAGAGAAGGGGATTGGCCTGCCCGATCGACACCGCCTGTGGCCCGCGAAAGGATCGACCTCCCGGCGACAATCGCCACCCTGCCTGCAGTGCCACCGGTTCCTCGACACCATCCGCCATCGCCACGTCTTGCTCGCGCCACCCACCACGATCCTCCCGGACACCACAGCTGACCGCGCGCCAGCTGTGGTGCCGCGAACACCGGATCACGCAAGCGGGCAGGGTGCCGCATCGCTCGACAGGGCAGGGGGGTCCAACGCCCCCACAAGAGCACGATCATCCGACATCAGGCCCAGCGGCTGCGTTTCGATCGTCATCGCCGCGTGCGGCGTGGCGGGCAGGGCGGCACAGGCGGACCTATCAGCCGGTGAGGTGCCAGGCGGCACGCACAGCCGGGTTCCGACGATTCCGAGCGCTGTCCATGGCATCGCCACCTCGCCGTCAGCACAGCGTCGCGATCCGGCTAAAGCGCGGCGGCGAGACCGTCGCCGCGCGGCCGGCCGGCTAATAGTCAGTAGCCGGCATGATCGTCAGGATGCGGCAGGTCACCGTGGCATTGGCAGGGTCGCGCGAGGCCGCGGACAGCGCGCGATCATAATAGATCCTATGCAGGTTGATTCTGTCGAGCGACGGTTGGGAGAACACCAACTCTCGGGAGATGTTTGCATGACTACCGCCTCGCCTACGTCCACGGATGCCACGTCGATCTATGTGAGTGTTGAGCTGAGCAAGCGCGCTTGGCTGACGGCGGCGCTGATGCCGGGCACCGACCGCATTTCGATCCGGTCGCTGCCGAGCGGCGATGGTCCGGCGCTGCTCGCCTATCTTGCCAAGCTGCGGTCCCGCGCCGAAGCCGGGTGCGAAGGCACGGTCCAGGTCCGCCTCTGCTTTGAAGTCGGCTATGACGGCTTCTGGCTGGCGAGACTGCTGCGGGCCGAAGGCATCGACACCTATGTGTTCGATCCCGCGAGCTTCCTCGTCTCGCGGCGCGGCAAGCATGTGAAGACTGACCGGCTCGACGCCGAAGCTATGGTCTGGATCTTGAAGGCCCACATTGGCGGCGATCGGTCGGTCTGCCGCGCCGTCCACGTCCCGACGCCGGAAGAGGAGGACGCGAAGCGGATCATGCGCGAGCGCGTGCAACTCGTTGCCGAGCGGACCAGCCATATTGGCCGCATCCGCGCGTTGCTGGCGCTGCACGGCATTCGCGCTGTCCGCGCGATCTGGGGCGGTGACCCACTCGCCCAACTCGATGGGATGCGTACCGGTGACGGACGCCCGCTGCCACCGCATCTTCGCCGGGAGATTGAGCGAGAGTTCGGCAGGCTCGCTCTGGTCAACGACCAAATCAAGGTGCTGGAAAAGGAGCGCGCCGACACGGTTGCCGCGCCCGCGACAACCTTCCCGGCTCCGCACAAGGCGGTCGCGCTGGAACGCCTCAAGGGCATCGGGAAGGGCAGCGCCGCGATGCTGACGGCGGAGATATTCCACCGGCAATTTGAGAACCGAAGGCAGCTTACCGCCTTCCTCGGACTCGCGCCGAGTCCCTATTCCAGCGGCGATGTCGAGCGCGACCAAGGTATCAGCAAGGCCGGGAACAAGAATGCCCGTGTGTTGCTGGTCGAGTTGGCGTGGTGCTGGCTGCGCTATCAGCCCGATAGCGCGCTGGCGATCTGGTATCGGGAGAAATTCGTCGGGCGCGGAAAGCGGGCCGTGAAGGTCGGCATCGTCGCGCTCGCGCGAAAGCTCCTGATTGCTCTCTGGCGCTATGTGGAAACCGGCCTGGTCCCGCATGGCGCCGAGCTGCGGCCTGCCGCATGATCCGATTGCAACGGATGTAATTGGCAGGCCGATACGGGAAGGCGTGTGACCGTGCAGGTTAATGGTGCGAATGCACCCAGTAGCAGTTTGGTCCCGCCCTACCGACGCTCGCCCCGAGGCCGTGAATGGGGATTGTGGTCCGAGGCTCCGGCCTCGACCGGATACAAGTTGATGCACGGGATGTGCATGTCGATGCCTCGGATTGAAGCGTTCTGATCGACCCGCCCTGACCCCGGAAAGGGCATTGACAGATGTGACCTCATACAAATTGATCTTCCAGAAGAAGGGCTCGTCGAACGGGCCGAAGCTCCCCAAGTCATGCTCGCCATAAGGATCGAGGTCCGCGCCGAAGGCCGCATGGTCGCGCACCGCGCGCAGCAGCGCTTTGTGGCGGTGAAAGCCGCGAAACAGCGACCTGTCGCCGATGAACGCGACGACGCCGGCGGTCATCATCACCCGGTTGTGGCCGGGATTGTCGAGGTCGTGCCGCAAGGCGTCGTTGAGCGCCGCGATGGCCGCTGCAGGGGTTGGCTGTGTCTGGTGGTGCGCCATAGTCTGTCCTCCGCCTGGACGGACCCCGCCGATCGGGGCCTCCGGCGCAGCGGGCCGACGGCCGAGCCACAGCGCGCGTCCGCACCCGGCTCCGGGGCGCAACGCAGTGGAGCAGCCCGCCTGCGGGCTTGCGGACGGGCGCGATCCGGCCAGAGCGGCCGCGCGGAGGCACCGGTGGCGGCGGCCACCGACGGGACGTCGCTTCGCCCACCAGGCTGGCACCAAGGCGAGGGCGCGAGCATCTTTGCCGACCATCCGGACAGTCCCGGCAGGGATCGTCACCCGGCGGGGCCGAGACGCCTGACGGCTCGGGGCGCAGCCTAGAGCCCGGCCCGGTTGCGACCGGGGCCGGTCCCCCGACGTTCCTTCGCTTCCGACTTTGCGCCAGAATATCCCGGGACAAAGGATATCCAGATGGGCGCCGCAAGAACAACCCCACCGCCATCACCAGCAAGGGCCACGGCCGCTTCGATCCTGTCTACCAGCCGACGCCGAACAGGACCGGGGCCTCCACCACGCGATGGCGTTCGAACGCCTCACCGCGTGGCCGGTCACGCCACCTATGTCGGCGACGAGGCGATCCGCTTCCATAATGAAGATGGCAGCCACTGGACCTTCGACGTGCGCGGCATGATGACTGCGGCCCAGCATAGCAATGCCGTGACCCAACCGATCGTGCTCGCCCGGCGCGACTGGCCTCGCTTCGCCGCCAATGCCGATGGCTATCTTGAGATCAGGTGCATCTGTCTGGGCGAGGAGGGAGTCCTAACCCGCAGCATCGTCATCGATCCCGGCAAGCTGGCACAGGCCACCACCACAATCACCGCCAACGCCGCCTATCTCGCGCTCGTCCCGACCCGGTCATATCCACGCTATCCGGCAAGCGCGCTCCACCGCTCCGCCTTCGGCAAATGCGTCGTTTTCGCCGATGCGCTCGCCAAGGTGTGAGGTCTGCCCGCCATGACGATGTTGCCCGAAGCGATCGCCGACTGGGCTCATATAAAGCCCGACCAGATGCAGCATGCGGTGGTAGAGCATCCGGACGGCGGCCTTGAGGATGTCTGGGGGAAGGTGCCGGCGGCGATGATCGCGCGACGCTTCGGCATTACAGCCTGGCGGCTCTCGGCAGACGCGCATCAGGCAATGATGGCCGACGGCATTGCCGAGCGCCCCGAGGCTCTCGACGAAGTCGTCGAGGCCGAGCGGCTGATCCGAGGGCATCTTAAGGCGTGAAGAGGGGCGGGGCGCCGCCCGCGCCCCGCAGCACCTCAGCCAAAAGGATCATAGCTGTTGATTATGGCGACATCGCCCCCGGCGTCCTCCGCCGTGATAACGGCGAACTGCTGACAGACCGCGATCACCAAGGTGACGACCATCAGGGCCTTCGAGAGCGAGAGCGCGCCGCGACGTGCGATCCAGATATCGGTGAACATGGGCTGGCTCCTTGTGCGCGTCGGCGGGACCACCCCGCTCGACAGGCGCCCGAAGTGTTCGCCGGGAGGCCGCGATCATCTTTTCGCCGCAGGCCAAAGGACCGTAGCGCAGCGTACGGACCCTTTACGGGTTGATCGTGGAAGGCCTTCGGGCGGACCAAGGATCGCCCTCAAAGAGCGGGGTGGGCCGCTGACGCCCCCAGGACCTCCGCACCGCCTTTTGTCCGGAGTTGTATAATCGCACCATGTGACGTATATGATAGCATCAGGAGATGCGACATGGCGCTTGCAACTGCCGAACCGACGCTCGCCCCCAAGGGCACCGTGCAGACCTTCGCCGATGAGGCCGATCGACGTCGGCTAACCAACGCCGCCGTCAAGGCAGTGCTGCGATTGATCGACGCCTGGGGCGCCAGCAACGCCGAAGGCGCCGCTCTGCTCGGCGTATCGGAAAGCACCTGGGACCGCATGAAGGCCGGGCGATGGGACGGTAGTCTCAGCCAGGATCAGCTCACCCGCGCCTCCGCGCTGATCGGTGTTTTCAAAGGGCTGCATCTGTTGTTCGCCGATGCGATGGCTGACCGCTGGCCCGGGCTCGCCAATCGCGGACCGATCTTCGATCGCCTGACGCCGATCCGTGCAATGATCGAAGGGGGAAT
The DNA here is from genome assembly GCF_037861105.1 of Rhizorhabdus argentea. Lineage (NCBI taxonomy): Bacteria > Pseudomonadati > Pseudomonadota > Alphaproteobacteria > Sphingomonadales > Rhizorhabdaceae > Rhizorhabdus > Rhizorhabdus argentea. The sequence goes on along the minus strand of NZ_JBANFK010000035.1, from coordinate 8,391 downwards.
CCCCCGAATGATCGAGACCCGCCAATATATCGACGCGCTGCGTGGCGGGCTCTGACGACGACGTCATTGACGGGCTGCCCCTGATCCGCGAGGCCTTCCCGCGGACGGTCCGGCTTGTCGCGAGTGCGCGGCTGCGCGCCGCGGTGCTGGCGCCGCTGGCCGACAGCGACGCGGATCTGGCGTTGCTCGCCGAGATCGAGGGCAGCACGAGCGGCCGTCAGATCGCCGAGAGCCGCGGGCTCGGCAGCCTGTCCGCCGAGGAACTCGTCCACGGCGTCCCCCATGCCCGCTTCATCAACGCGAGCTTCGCTTATGCCAAGCCGCGCCAGCCCCTGCGCTTCAACCCGGCCGAGCGCGGCGCCTGGTATGCGGCGCTTGGCGTCGAGACCTGCATCGCCGAGGTCGGGCACCATCTGACCTTGGCGCTGGCCGATGCCGGCAATTTCAATGCGACTGTCGACTATGCCGAGATGCTGGCGAGCATGGCCGGCCTGTTCGTCGACGTCCGGCCGGCCGCGGGCCATCCTTGTCTCGACCCCGATCCGGCCAGCGGCTATCCGGCGGGCAATGCCCTTGCGGCCGCCGCCCGCGCAGCCGGGCATAACGGCATCATCTACCCGTCGGTGCGCCATCCAGGCGGCACCTGCGTCGTCGCGCTCTGGCCCAATGTCGTTCAGTCGGTGGCGCAGGGCGCGCTGCACCGCCTGCGCTGGACCGGCACCGCCGATTATACGGTCGAACCGCTCTGATTGGTCTCAGCCTCCTGCGCTACCCTGCGCTGACCCCGATGTAGCCGCGAACGGGCAGGGGCAGGGGCCCCCGCCCAGACTCAGGCGAACGGATCGAACTGGTTGACGACGACGTCCTCGGGATTGAGCTCATCGGCCGAATGACGGCATATTGCGGCCCGACCGCGATAACGACGGTCGGGCCCATCAGGGTTTTCGAGAGCGACAGCGCACTCCTGCGGGCAATCTGGATATCGGTGAACATGGACCGGCTCCTTTGGCTCGTCGGCGGGATCATCCCCGCTCGACAGGCGCCCGAAGTGTCCGCCGGAAGGCCGCGATCATCTTTGGCGGCACGACAAAGGCCGTAGCGCAAGCGTACGGACCCTCTGCGGGTTGATCGTGGAAGGCCGGCCGGCGGATCAAGGATCGCGGCTCCAAGAGCAGGGTGCCCCCGCCGTCGCCTCGGACCCTGGCGATGTCCTGCGCAGAGCAGTGATCGATGATTTTATCCTGCACATTTGTCATTTCCTGCCATTGCAGGATAACGCGTGCTCACAGACTACGATCGTTGCCAATTGTGCCGTTCCGGCCTATTTATCCTGCATCAGCTTAATGATAGGATTCGCAGGATAAATGACGACGGTCGTCCACCCCTTTTCGGACGAACAGGCCCGCGTCCTGATCAACCTTCACCAGCAATATGAGGTTTGGATGGAGGCCGAGCGCGCGCTGGCGACGATGCCCTATAACCTCATCCGCAAGGAGGTGAACGGCTACAGCTATCTCTACGAGGTGCTCGACCGCGCCAATAACGGCAAGAGCCTGGGCCCTTGGTCAGACGAGCAGGAGGCGCGTCTCACCACCTATCGCGGCGACAAGGCCGACTGGCAGATGCGCCGCGACACCAGCAAGGCCCGGCTCGACGAGAGCTGCCAGCTATATCGGGCGTTGCGGCTGCCGACGCTCGCCAGCGCCGCCGGTGCGATCATCCGCGAAGCGGACAGGCGGTCTCTACTTGGGCACAAGCTGATCGTCGTCGGGACGAATGCGATGCCCGCCTATCATGTCGAAGCCGCCGGCATGATCCGCGACATCCCCGACGAGACGCTCGATTGCGACCTCGCCTGGACCGGCACGACCTTCGAGGAGGGGCAGCAGCCGATCTGGGATATGCTCAAGGCGGTCGACCGCACCTTCACGATCAACACCGAACGCAGCTTCCAGGCGCGTAACGCCAAGGCCTATGAGGTCGAGATCCTCGCGGCGCCATCGCGGATCGGCACCATCTTCCGAACCGATCGCCCGATGCCCATTCCCCTGGCCGAACAAGAGTGGTTGCTCAATGGCCGCTTCGTTGACCATGTCGTCGTCTGCCGCGACGGAACCGCAGCGCGGATCGTGGCACCCGATCCCCGCTGGTTCGCGCTTCAGAAATTGTGGATGGCGAGCCAGTCGAAACGCAATCCGCTCAAGCGCCCCAAGGACCTGCGCCAAGGCACAACGCTGCTCGACGCCATCCGCCAAGCCATGCCACAATATCCGTTGGATGACGCGTTCGAGCGAAGTCTGCCCGGCGATCTCGCGCCCCTTTATGTGGACTGGTCGAACGCCGGCGCGATATCGGCGACCCGGTAACGGCCCGGCGGCGGTCCGCCACCGGACCTGATCCTCAGTAGGGAATGTCGTCTTCGCTAATGTCGGCGCGCGTGGCACCCTTGCCCTTCGACAGGAACACGACCTCATCGGCGATGATCTCGACGCCGTAGCGCTTGATCTCGTCGGTGTCGGTCCACGGGGTGTAGTGGATGCAGCCCTGGACCATTCGCTGAGAAGCGGTCTGGAACGACCACGGCGGGCAGGCAGGCGCTGGAAGATTGCCTGGAGTTCGTCCGGAATGGCGATACCTTGATCGTTACCCGTCTGGACCGTCTGGCTCGGTCGATCGCCGATCTGTTCGCCATAATCGAAAAGCTGCAGGCGAAAGGGGTTTCGTTCCGCTGTTTGCAGCAGTCGGGTGTCGATACCGATAGCTCGACCGGCAGGCTCATGCTTGCCATCCTCGGCGCGGTGGCTGCGTTCGAGAGTGACATCAGAAAGGAACGCCAGTTGGAAGGGATCGCGAAGGCAAAGGAGGCCGGCGTGTGTAAGGGCCGCAAGCCTAGCGTAGATGGTGAGGCTGTTCGTCGGCTGCATGCTGAGGGAAAGCGTCCATCTGAGATCGCCAGGACCTTAGGCATAGGACGGGCGAGCGTGTACCGCGCGATCGAGTCTCAAGCTGCGTAGCTGGTTCGACAGCCTGCCAACCGTCTTGCAGGGTTTTCACAAAATGGATCGTTCGTGAGGCGGTGGCACTGTGAGCCGGTGCGGTGTCAGGGTAGGCGCTGATACCCATGCTGATCCGCATCCATCCGGCGGATTTAAGTGATCATACGACTAGCCGTGAGGGTAATGGGATAATGCGGTGGAACCTCGCTAGTGCAGCGGATGCAAGCCGCGTAACGCCTACGCTCGGCGAGTACAGCTTAGTTGACGAAGCCCAAACCGGCTTAGTCGGGTTGCGTAGAGTAGGCGGGGTATGTCGTGTCGTGGTCGAATATCTGGAAGAGCGTCTAAAGGCGTGCAATGCCATGATCGAAGACGTGACGGATCAACGGTCACGCTCCATCTATGAGGCGACGAGGCAGCGATACGAGGACGACCTGAGGCAGATTGGCGACCAAGCACCTTGCTGTACCAGGCACACGCGAAAGAATGCTTCCGCCTAAGGAACGAGAGGAACGTCAGATGAACGCTGCCGTTCTGGTGTTCAACGTCCATCGTATCGGGAGTGCTTCACGTGGGTCAAAGCATCGGCCGCGCTTTGATCGTGGAAGATAATGGGATTCTGAACCACATCTTAGACGAGATGGTGCAGAGTTTCGGGTTTGCTGTAACGACCACTTTAGGCCTCGAAGAGGCCCGCAAGGCCGTGCAAGATTCCGATTTTGATGTGAGTTTGAGAGGTGATAAGGTCGCGGGGATGACCGTTATCAAAGAGGTCGGTACCCACGGCGTTGGCACGCGGATTGTGGTGGTATCGGGCTATCCTAAACCGGAAGAACTCGATCCTAACATAATTTTTCTACGCAAGCCGTTCACCGTGGCGCAGCTTCAAAGGGTGCTTGCCTCTCCACATGCGTAGCGAGCTGCGGCCGGGTGCTGACCGGATGCGTGGCATCCGCTATGGTTGCCGCATCAGGCTCAGGTAACGCTCTCATTGACCGTTCGACCTTCACTCGTGAGCAAGATAGGCAGCGCCGCACGAGTCTGGACGGATTGAAGGTTGCTCTGCGCGAGTTCCATCGGTGAATCCCCCACTTGCACATCCAGTTCATATCTTACCTCCGGTCGCGCTGACGCGAACGGCGCGACGGGTCGAGGGTTCCAGGTTAGTGCCTTTGCCACACGTTCCGTACAATAGGAGCGGCAGACCTATACAGTCGGCTAGGCGATTAAGTGGTAGGTCCAAGGAACTTTTTTGAGCATCCTCGGTTTCGCCGCTACTTCGACTAACGTGCATAAGTGGACAGACGGTTGGGGTGGTCAGGGGGACTCTTGAACACATCACCGCGCATCCTTATCGTCGAAGACCAGCCGCTGATCGGACTAGCGCTGTGCGACGCTTTGGACGAGATGGGACTGACATCAATCGGTCCGGTCCAGGCCTTGAGCGAAGCATTGCGCGTCGCTAGCAATGACGAGTTCGACGCAGCGTTGCTCGATATTTGGCTACATGGCGTTCCTGCCTATGCTGTTGGGGAGATCCTTCTTCATCGCCGTATCCCGTTTATCGTTACAGGCGGTGTCACCAATCCGAACGAGCCAGAGCCGTTCCGACACGCGCAGAGATTAGCGAAGCCGTTCTCCAAGAATCTACTCAGAGAACGGCTATGTGAAATCGGAGTCCTTCCGACCTGCGCAGCATCGCGTCGAGATTGCTGAACCCCAATATATCGAGCGTTTCGACGGTTCCGACAGGGAAAGCGATGTGGAAACTCGCGACCTGATCAGCCACGATACCGGGAGACGGCATTTTTCCACACCCGCTCATCTGGCTGTTGATCGGCGTGCAAAAAGGACCCCGTTAGCGGGGTGATCGGCGTCGAACAGGGACCCCTCATTCCGATGGTTTAGACAGCGGCCTGGCTTTGCAGGCGGCGAGATCGGGATGTTGGTTGTGGAGACAGTGGTTCGGGTTCGGCGCGAGCATGCCAATGGCAAGGCGATCAAGGCGATCGCACGTGATCTGCATTTGTCGCGGAAGGTTGTGCGCAAGGCGATCCGGGCACCGGAGGGCGCGTTCGATTATCATCGCACGGTTCAGCCGCTGCCACGGATCGGCCCTTTCCAGGAACGTCTGGATACATTGCTGGCGGAGAATGAAGCCCGTGGTCGGCGGGACCGGTTGCGGATGACGCGGCTCCACGATTTGCTGGTGCGCGAAGGCTTCGAGGGCTCCTACGATGCGGTTCGGCGCTATGTGGCGCGTTGGAAGATCGCGCAGCGGGACGATCCCGGTGACGGCGTGACGGCGTTCATCCCGCTGCTGTTCCGGCCCGGCGAAGCCTATCAGTTCGACTGGAGCCACGAGGACGTCGAGATCGCCGGCAAGCCAATGCGGGTGAAGGTCGCGCATATGCGGTTATGCGCGTCGCAGGCGGTCTATGTGCGAGCCTATCCCCGCGAGGGGCAGGAGATGCTGTTCGACGCCCATGCCCGGGCATTCGCCTTTTTCGGCGGGGTTCCGAGCCGGGGTATCTACGACAATATGAAGACGGCGGTGACGACGGTATTCACCGGCAAGGAACGGATCTTCAACCGGCGCTTCCTGATCATGACCGATCATTACATGATCGAACCGACGGCATGCTCACCTGCAGCGGGGTGGGAGAAGGGGCAGGTCGAGCATCAGGTCCAGACGATCCGGGGACGGTTCTTCCAACCCCGGCTGCGGTTCACCAGCTTTGAGGAACTGAACGGTTGGCTGGAGGCGGAATGCCGGCGGTGGGCCGAGCTACACGGTCATCCCGAACAGGGCGAGATGACCGTGGCGCAGGCGCTGGCATCTGAACGGCCGTTCCTGCAACCGATACTAGCGCCGTTCGATGACTTCCACGAGAGCGAGCATGCCGTGACGAGCACATGCCTGGTCAGCTTCGATCGCAACAAATATTCGGTGATGGCCAAGGCCGCCCGCCGCACGGTGCAGGTCCGCAGTTACGCTGACCGGATCGTCGTTCGCTGCGGCGAGGATATTGTCGCCGACCATCCCCGCCTCTTCGGTCGCAACCAGACGACGCCTGATCCCTGGCATTATCTGCCGGTGCTTGCTCGCAAGCCTGGCGCACTGCGGAATGGTGCGCCGTTCCAGGATTGGGATTTGCCGCCGGCGTTGGCCCGGCTGCGGCGCAAGCTCGGGACCGGCGACGAGGCCGATCGCCGGTTCGTGCGCGTCCTGTCGGCCGTGCTGATCGATGATCTGGAGACGGTCGAGGAGGCGATCCGGGAAGCCCTGGATGCGGGTGCCGCCAGCGACGAGGTCATCCTCAATATCCTGTCGCGCAGGCTCGAACCACCACAAACGCTTACGATCATCACATCCGAGGATCTGATCTTGAAGCATCCGCCGACCGCCGATTGCGACCGCTACGACCAGCTGCGAGATGTCCGTGCAGCGGCATGATATGATCGCCGCCATGGGCGACCTTGGCCTCAAGGGGATGGCAGGCGCGTTCGACGAGGCCGTCACCACCGGCTTGCAGCGCAATCGCACCGCCATGGAGATCCTGGCCGATCTGCTGCGCGCCGAGACCACGCATCGTCATGCCGCTTCGATCCGTTACCGGATGTCCGCGGCCAAGCTGCCGGCCGTGAAGGATATCGACACCTTCGCCTTCGATGGCACGCCGATCAACGAAGGTCTGGTCCGGTCGCTGCACAGCGGTTCGTTCCTGCCGGGGCGGCGCAACATCGTCTTGGTCGGCGGCACCGGCACGGGCAAGACCCATCTCGCCACCGCGATTACCGCCCATGTTATCCGCAACGGCGCACGTGGCCGCTACTTCAACACCGTCGATCTGGTCACCCGGCTCGAGGAGGAAGTCCGCATCGGCAAGGCCGGCTCGCTCGCCGCCCAGCTCTCTCGCCTTGATCTCGTCGTGCTCGACGAACTCGGCTATCTGCCGTTCGCCAGATCGGGCGGCCAGTTGCTGTTCCACCTCGTCAGCAAACTCTACGAACGCACGTCAGTGATCATCACCACCAATCTCGCGTTCGGCGAGTGGCCGACCGTCTTTGGCGATCCCAAAATGACCACCGCGCTGCTCGATCGCATCACCCATCATTGCGATATCGTCGAGACCGGCAACGACAGTTGGCGCTTCAAGAACCGCAGCTGACCGCCTCCGGGGCAGCCCCAGAACAACGCCGAACGACTTTCGCAGCTTGCGCCTCCGGTCGGGCTACGCCCTCCCTGCGTCGCAAGCTGCGAAAGTCGCGCATCCTCATCAAGGGGTCCCGATTCGACGCCGATCCGGGGTCCCGTTTGCGCGCCGATTGACACATCTGGCAGAGGAAGCGACACGGTCGGACTATCGGCCGTGATGCTCATGGTCGCGCGCTTCAACCGCGTGCCGTAAAAGTGGGTGCATTTCAGGCAGTAGAACCGCTCTACAGCGAGGCTGAAGTTGCCATCCCAGCCTCGCCGGTGGAACAGCCACCATAATGCCGCCGCCTGAACGACGTGATGATTCTTGCACACGGTGCAGGTGATCCGGATGTTCTTATGGAACGCCGCAGCCTCGAAGAGGGTCGTCGGCAGCTTCAGTCCATCATGCGTGTATCTCGCCACATCAGTCGATCGACAGCAGTGCCGCCTCCTCATCGGTGACGGCAGCGAACATAGTCGGATCGAAATTATCGATCGGGGCAGCATCGCCGATAAGATCGACGCACCAGCTCGTCGTAGAGGTGGCGTTGCTCATCGCCTAAAGGCGGACCGTCACTTTCCAGCCCACCTCTCCTTGCGAAAGAACGGTTTGGTCTGGAAGCGAACCTTAAGGATGAACCTTTCGCCACAGCTTTTCTGCAGTACGCCAGATCAGCCACCCGAGGAGGGCCGCCAACGACGCAAACGCGACAGAACCCCAGAAAGATAGGTCGCCGTTCGAGGTCGCTGTGATGAAGATAACAGCGAACGGGGCGAGGACCGAGCAGACAGCGGCAGCAGGATGACGTGCTTCAAGCTTTTCTGAACCTATTAAGCCCTTGGTGTAGTTTCCTCGCTTCACTTCCGCGATGATGGCCACGCAAACTATCGCTAACATCGCAAGCGTCACGGCACCAAAAGCATAAATGATAATCATCGTTCCAGCTTACTCAGCGGGGTTTACCGCTCCGTTAATGTCTTCATAGTTCGCTAGCCGCCAGGCTCCCGACGATTTACGAATGGCAGCTTGCGCCATAACGCTCCCGAAAGCCGCCCGTCCGCAGTCCACCCAACCTAGCCAATCGCACCAGAATGGATGGAACGGCAGATGCCGTCCCGATTGTGTTGAAGAAGTCGGCTCGTGGCAGGATCGGACGTTGCTCGCGGATCAGGCGATCGGGTCGCTGCCGGCTC
>NZ_JBANFK010000034.1:0-25449 GCF_037861105.1 Rhizorhabdus argentea | reverse complement strand
GAATGGAACGAGTTCCGCGCGCTCGACCTGGAGCGGGTGAAGCGGCTGCTCAAGAGCCCGACGATCGTCGATCTGCGCAACATCTATCGCCCGGACCAGATGCAGGCGGCGGGCTTCGCCTATACGTCGATCGGGCGGAGCTAAGGGGCAGAACGGGCCAGCCGAACACGGGACACCGTATAGGAGGCGCCGTGGGTCGGCCACAGATCCACGGCGGTTGTAGCGTCGCGACTTCCCATAGCGTGCGCTGTGATCCCAGAGCGGCTTGCTGGCGTGGCTGCTTGGAAGCGGAGATTACATTCGTGGTCGGCGAGCGCCGATCACGAAGAACCACCCCGCGCACGAAAGGATGATCGCGGCGGCGCTGCCCTCCATGGTTCGGATGGAATAGTCTTGCATGGCATGAGCATCTGTCTGCGCGCGGCAGCAAGGTGACGGATAGCATCTGCCACATCGGACACCACGACATTCGCTGTTGAACATGCACTTGGCTCGAACCCAACATCTGTTAAATCGGGTCTCCACAGCTGGGATGGGGTAAAGAACACGTTCAGATTTAAGCGAAGGCGCTTTTTTCAGCAGGACCGGCGGGTGCAGACCGCCAAGGGTGAGCGGATCTATGCGATCGGTGACATCCATGGCCGTTATGATCTGCTCCGCCGTTTGCTGCTTCAGATCAAGGCGCATCACTTAAGCCTGCCGCGCGCCGAGAGGGTGCGCATCATGGTGCTCGGCGACTTCGTAGATCGCGGCCCCGACTCCGCGCGCGTACTCAAGTTGCTGTTCGGGATAAGCCGCCGTACGGACATTTTGGTTTGTTTGTTGGGCAATCACGAGGATTTGATGCTTGATGCGCTTGCCGGCATGGAGCGTGCGCAGAGCGCGTGGTTGCGACTTGGCGGAGATGCCACACTTCAAAGCTTCGGCATCACTCCTGATATGTTAGGTGCTGTGGATCCTCGTGCCGCCGCGGCTTTGATGCGCTCGGCTATCACGCAGCCTGCCATCGACTGGATGCGGACGCGACCGCTGATGATGCGATCGGGCAATTATATATTCTGCCATGCAGGACTGCGACCGGGCACCCCTATTTTGCAGCAAACGCGCGAGGATTTGCTATGGATCAGAGGCGACTTCCTGGAGAGCACGGAGCGTTTCGAAGGGTCGGTTGTGGTGCACGGACACAGCATTTCAGCCGAAGTCGAGCAACTCGAAAACCGGATCGGGATCGACACCGGCGCCTACAGGACCGGAGTGCTTACGGCGCTCTATCTGGAAGGCCGTGAACGGGCGATCATATCAACCGGCATCCCTAGTTAGCCAGTCCATGCCGGCAGATCTCGCCAACTTCTACTGCGTGGGCGAATGAGCCCGCATATCATTGTGGCGAGATGGACAGAACTAACGTGTTGGCCGTTATGACCGCCTCTCCGGCAGTTGGGCGACGAGGCAGGAGAAAGGCCACACATCGAACGCGATTATTGACTGAACGCTACGATCTTCGCATGGCCAAGCCGGCCAAATGCTCTACCGGCGACCATGCCGATCAGACATTGCCGTGCCGTACTCCATCAGAGAGGGACGGGTCGCATTCCTGGAAAGTCCATATGAGCAGAAAGCCTAAGATCCTGTGGCTCAGTCGCCATCTCCCGGTCCCCCTCGAAACCGGCGACCGTATCTATACCGCTCGCCTGGTGGAGGCTCTCGCCCTGGCAGGTGCGGACGTCCATTTCTAGGATTGGCCAATCCTGAGGCCCCTGCGCTTGGCTCGGAAGAGCTCGACTCTAGGGTGCAATGGGAAGTTGTCCCAGGAAATACGCGCAGCCAGCTTCGGGCGCTGTTGAGCAGTGAGCCTGTGGTGGGTGCCCGCTTTGGCATTCCCGCGTTCGCTCGCCGGATCGAAGACTGCCTGGCATCGAGCAACTATGACGCCGTGGTGGTCGATCAGCATGGCATGGCGTGGTCGCTTCCGCTGATTCAGCGCATTCCTGCCGCCCGCCGCCCGGCAATCGTACACATCGCTCATGATTTCGAAACCGAGGTGTCTCACAGCATCGCCGCATCCTATCGCGGCAATCCCCTGCGCAAGCTCGCCCTGCACCTTAACGCCCGCCGCACCGCCGCGGCCGAGCGACGGCTTGCCGCCAGCGCTGCGCTGATCGTTACGCTGACATCGAAAGACCGCGACCTGTTCAGGAGCATTGGCGCGAAGCGATCCTTTCTGGTCTTGCCGCCGGGCTATGACGGCTTGCGCCGGGCAGAGCGTCAACTGACGGCAGCATCACCTCGCCGCGTCGCCATCGTTGGCTCATACAGCTGGACGGCCAAGCAGATAAACCTCGCAACGTTCCTGGCCGACGCGGATGCCATCTTTGCACAGGCCGGAATCGAGCTGTGCATCGTCGGCAGTGCGCCCAAGGCGTTTCAGGCGCGCTTCGAAGGTCAGCTTGTGGCGAGCAGGTTCCTGGGCTTTGTCGACGATCTTGGCCGATTTCTTGATACCTGCCGCCTTGGGCTTGTGGTGGAGACGATTGGTGGCGGCTTTAAACTGAAGGTTCTTGACTATGTGCTGACGCGGACGCCGGTGGCGGCCCTGGGACCGGCTCTTGACGGACAGGCTCCGGAGGTCATCGAGCACTTCATCATCAAGCCCGATGCCGAGGCGCTTGCACGCGCTATAGTAGATGCAATCGATGACATTGAGCAGCTCAATTCGATGCAGAACAGTGCTTATCAAGCTGCTGTCCCGCTATATGACTGGCGAGAAAAAGGAAGAGATCTCCTGCACGCGATTGAAGCTCTCACACAAAGGGCCGTTGAGTAATTCCAGCTCGAGATTTTTTCTCTCAGGGGGCTGCGCAATCACCGACAAGCGCATCCTGATGGTTCGATGCGGCACCGTTCGAACCGGGCGTGCACGAAAAGGTCGACATAGCTGGCCTCGCCGCCGCCGAAACGGCACCACTTCCGCGCGCCCGGGTCGATACGGCCGGTCGGCGCTGCGTGACGAGATCCAGGTGGCGACCGGCATTATCGCGGGCGGGCGAGGGTAGCCGCCGACAGGGGCTGCCTCGCCGGCACTCAGGTGGCGATGGAAGTGCCCTATGCCTTGGCCGCCGGCGGCAAAGGCGGCGCAAACGGGCTCCCTGGGCTTGGCCAGACCATATCGTTCCATAAGGATGTCAAGCGAGTGTCCGTGCTGTGATGGAAGGCCCAATCGCAACATCGGCCGACAATCCGCACGGACGCTTCTCTACCTCACGCATCGCGATATATCGGCCGCTCGACCTGTTAAGCGGGCGCCTGGGCTGGTTACGGTAACGTTCCACTTCCGCCGACGCGTATCCAATGGCAGGTACAGTCACATTCTCCCATCGAAACCGCCAACTGCTCCTTCGGTGAGCATCTCCCCACCGGGCGGGAAACGAGTCGCCGATCACGTGTGAAGACACAACCGCTAACAGGTTATTCACCAAATCCGAGTACCTTGGCGTTACTACGTCAATACACCCCTGATTGACGACTATGCGTGCATAGATCTGCATCTCAGTCCGGGATGAGTGAGGGTTTTGTAATGGTAGCGTCTTATTTGAATTACTCGAAGGTCACACTAAACGCGAGTCAGTGGGGGCCCGGCACCTTCAACGCCACGAGCGCGTCGCTAAATGTCACGGGGACGGCCGCAAATGAGACCCTTTTTGACGTAGCTTCTGGCGGCGCCCGGCTCAGCGGAGGCAAAGGTGACGACGTATATTATGTCACTAGCCAAAGCACCTCCGTCATTGAAACCGCGGGCTCTGGTATCGATACCGTAAAGGCCTATGTAAATTACAGCCTTCCCACAAATGTTGAAAACATCACTGCGGCTGGGAAAGATATTACCGTCAGCGGAAATTCTCTGGATAATCTAGTTGTTGTTACCGGCACGCGTGATGTCGCTTATGGTGGAACTGGTAACGACGTTCTAGTTAACTCCGGCGCGGCTGGTCAACGCTTTGCCTTCGCGGCGGGTGATGGCCGCGACGTGATCGTTGGCTTCTCAACAGGAAGCGGTGCTGGAACGGCGCATGATTTCGTTCAGCTGAAAGGCTACAGCCTTACTGATTTCGCCAGCATCCAATCGCATCTTACTCAGGTCGGCGCGGATGTGTTGCTCAGCACATCGACGACCGACTCGATTCTTTTTACAAATCACAAGCTCGCCGATTTCTCCGCAGACGACTTCCTGACCGGCATCGACATGTCAAAGATGAAGCTTACTTTCTCGGACGAGTTTAACGGCCTGAGCTTGTATGACTCCAAGGCCGGCACCGGCACTTGGAAGACGAATTTTGCTTCCGGGACGCAGGACAGCACCACCAACGGCTACACCAGCCGTACGCTGCAGCAAAACCACGAACAGCAAATCTACGTCGATCCGTCCCTCGCTGGCACCGGCACCAAGCCGCTGAACATCAATCCGTTTTCGGTGAACAACGGCGTCCTGAGCATCACGGCTGCCAAGGCCGATTCTTCAGTGCAATCTGCTTTGTGGGGCTATCAATATACCTCCGGTTTGCTGACGACGGAGAAGACATTCTCGCAGCAATACGGTTACTTCGAAATCCGCGCCGACCTGCCCACCGGGCAGGGCATGTGGCCGGCATTCTGGCTTCTGCCGACCAACGGGACCAAGCCTGCTGAACTCGATGTCTTCGAGAATGTAAACGGCGAGGACCGGGTATATCAGACGGTCCATAGCGGATCGACCGGCACTGCAATGCAGGATGCGTTCGCAACGGCTGTGTCCGGCCTCACGGCAGGATTCCACACCTATGGCATGAATTGGAGCGCGGAAACGATCACCTGGTATGTGGATGGCCAAGCCGTTGGGCAGATCGCGACCCCATCCGACATGCACTCGCCTATGTATCTGCTCATCGACCTCGCTGTCGGCGGTGACTGGGCTGGGAATGCAGACGCAAGCTTTGCATCCGATTCGCTGAAGGTCGACTATGTTCACGCCTATAGCACCGCCAACACAATGGCGTCGCAACCTGTCGCGCAGCCGGTCGCCGCGCCTGCCGCGCTTTCCACGACCACGACCACGACCGCCAGCGCAGCGCCTACGAATCCCGACGAAGTGCATTCAAGCTCCGACTATAGCCTGAACGCGAAGGCGCATACGCTGGTGCTGACGGGAACTGCGGACAAGGGCACCGGGAACAATCTCGATAATCTTGTGGTCGGAAACGACACGGTAAATCACCTCACGGGAGGAGCCGGCAACGACACACTCCGTGGCGCCGGCGGCAACGATGTTTTGGACGGGGGGGCGGGGAACGACATTCTCAACGGTGGCAGCGGTTCCGACTCTATGACCGGCGGAAACGGAAATGATATTTTCATCGTCGATAATTCGGGTGACACCGTGGTCGAGTGGACCACCACAGCCGGCGGTATCGATACAGTGGTAAGCTCCATTAGCTTCCAGTTGCCCACCAATGTCGAAAACCTGGCCTTGACGGGCAGCGCCAACCTCAACGGCACTGGTAACAAGGCCGATAACAATATCGTTGGCAACGACGGCAGCAACATCTTGAATGGCTCCGACGGAAACGACGTGATAAACGGCGGAGCGGGAAAAGACACGCTCTACGGCGGTTGGGGCAACGACGTTTTTATATTCCACGCCGGCGAAGCTGCTGGTGACCGCATAATGGACTTCGAGAGTTCCGATCGACTGGTATTTGAAGGCTATGGGCAGGGCGCTTTTGCGACGGTTTCCGGCGAGCAGCTGACGATACATTACGCAGGAGGTACAGAAACGATCGAGGTGCATGGCTATGCGATGTCTGATGCAAGCCATTGGGCGTTCGGACCGTCCACAATGGAGGCTTCCGAACTGGCCCGCGCTGCGGTATACTGATTTACGGCTGGGCTCACACTACGCTCCTGGGCCAGCGGTAATCAGGGGATCACACCTTGTCGAACCTATGGTGCACCTGCTAACAGCGGCACATATTCGCGGTTCTCCGAGCTGAGCTCGACGACAGGGGTGGTCCATGGTCAGTATCGACGCTTGCCTGGAACGCCTGTTACGCCGTCTGCCATTGGGGTCGCGCCTCGTCGCGCTGCAAAACCGTTTAGCTTCGTTCATCGAACAGGGCATTCAGGGCGTTGCCAATGTTCTCGTCAATGTCATCCTCGCCCGCAGCCTGACCCACCGCGATTTTGCGACAATCGGGATGATGCTGGGCATCCATTATTTCGTAATTGGCATGCATCGGTCCGCAGTGGTGCTGCCATTCATCCTCGACGCCTCCAGCGATGAGCGCGCGGCCGCCAGCGCTGAGGGACGGTGGTGGTGGTTCAATCTGCTTTCTGTGGCTGCAATAGCGTGCCTGCTCGCACTGGCGACCCTCGTGACGATGCTGATCGCGCCGGGCCCTGAAAGGGCTTGGTTTCGCGATGCCCTTTCGCTCAGCATCATCGTCACGCCCGCCTTGATCCTGTTCGAGTTTGGACGCCGCATTCTCTACCAACGGCGGCTCCCGGTCACCGCCGCGGTCGCTTCGTTGGCGTATTTGGTGCTCAACCTGGGGATCGCGTTTCTCGACACCCGTAGCAATGCGACGCCGGCAAGCGGGGCTATGGCGTGGGTTGGGGCTGGGCTCGGCGGTGCCATGATTGCGACGATCGCTGCACCACCAGGACGACCGGTGTTCGGTGCCGGTCTGCGGGTGTGGTGGGCGAACCGCCATTTTGCCTTCTGGCAAGCACTGACCAACTTTCCATATGCGGTCTACAACAGCTCGGTTGCGGTGATCGTGGGCATTTTTGGCGGCGCTCCTGCCGTTGCCGCCTTTACTGCGGCACGCACACTTACCAACCCGGCGATCAGCATGGTAACTGCGGTCGACTCGCTCGACAAACCGCGTGCTGCGCGCTCGCTCGCGTCTGGGGGCATTCCGGGGCTACGCCGATCCATCGGCCGCACCCGGCGGTTGCTCGCCCTTATCACGGGCCTCTATCTCGGCGCCATCATCCTGTTCACCGGTCCGGTAATGCACCTGGCATTCGGAGATGTGTATGCCAACCAGGTCAACGAAATCAGGGTTCTCGCGCTTGCATTCTTCATGATTTGCATGAATCAGCCATCGGAAACCAAGTTGATCGTTCTGCGCGCAAGCAAACTCCTGCTCGTCACTCGGCTCGTCGCAGCAACGTTCGCAATCGCGTCTCTCGCCGTAGGAAGCAAATACGGCTTGATGGGATCGTGCTTGGCGCTGCTCTCCACACATGTTGTCAATCTTTCGGGCCTGCGCCTCGGTGAGTGGGTGGCGGAACGTCGATGGCTCCGCGCCGACGTCGAGGCAGGTCGACCCACCGCATCCTCGGAAGCCGTAGGCGAGAAGGTCTCTTCGTGATCGGCCTCAATTCCGACATCCGGACGGAATCCCCCCCAATGCCACGCAAGGTTTTGTACTTCGGGTTCGACGCGGCACACACCTCAGTCCGCCGGCGCATGCGGCAAATTGATGAGGTGACGCAGCTCGTGGGCCTCACATTCCGCCGGACCCGCTACAACAGCGACTATGTGCCCGAGTGGGACAATATCGATCTGGGGTTGCTGAAGGACGGCCATTATGCGGAGCGAATGCTCGTCATGATCGGCGCGTTTCGTAAGATCGTTGCGAACAAGGCACGGCTGCAGGACGCAGACCTCGTAATCGCTCGAAATCTTGATCTGCTGGCGCTGGCACAGCTTGCGCGGAGCGTAGGGGTGTTCAAGGCACCCATCGTCTATGACGTCTTCGATGTGCGCAGCGTGCTGCTGAAGCAATCGTCCCAGGCGTGGGCGATGCGATTGGCGGAGCGGCGGATGCTCGCGCGCTGCGCCCTCCTGGTGGTCAGCTCACCGGGCTTTCTCGAGGATTATTTTCGTCCCTATCTTGGCTATAGCGGACCGAGTCTTTTCCTTGAGAACAAGGTCGATCTAGACATTTTGCCAGATGATCCCGAGATTCATGCGGCATGGCGCGCCACCGATCGGGCGCGCCGAGGCCCGAAGGACAACAGCTTTGTTCTCGGCTGGGTTGGAGCTTTGCGATGCGCCCGATCGGCCGAGATGCTGTGTGCAGTTGCCCGCGCGCTTCCTTGGCTGACCATCCGGATCTCCGGAAAGGCCACCTATTGCTCATCCGAACGCTTCGTGGCCCAGTTCAAGGGGTTGCCGAATATCCACTACACCGGAGAATATTGGTTCCCGACAGGGTTGTATGACGTTTATCGGGATATAGATCTCAACTGGGACTTTGATCTCTCGAAACATGGTGTCAGTGGGCAATGGCTCCTGCCCAACCGTCTGTATGAAGGCGGGTATTTTGGCGTACCGCATCTCGCGGAGAGCGGATCGCAAACCGGCGCTTATGTTGAACAAACGGGGATAGGCTGGACGACACCAGCCGAAATACCCGCAATTATCGATTTTCTATCCGCTGTCCGCGAGCGCTACGCTCCCGTCAAACAGCGCTGCATCGATTTAATGGACACGCATTTCCATTATCGAGGGGACATCGTTGATATATTCGAACTAGCCCGCACCGGTTTGAGATGAGCGATACTGTGACCTTGCCGGCGATAAGGTCGAGGCCGTGGATCGCCAGACGAACGAGCGCCCCAGTGGGTCGTTTGGACTCTATACAATACCTGCGCGCGGTCGCTGTGCTTATGGTAGCGTTCTATCACTTGACGGTGCTATTCCGAGAACCGCATGCAGCTCGATGGGCCATACCGGGGCCACTATATTTCGGATATGCCGGCGTTGATCTATTTTTCCTTATCAGCGGTTTCATCATTGCCTATGTCGTGCGCTCAGATTTCGTCGATGTACGCGTCTTTGCCCTAAAGCGCATGTTCCGGATACTCCCGCTGTACTGGTTAGTCACTACGGTAATTCTGATAATGAGTCTCCTGAGTCCGGCGCATATCGCAATTCGCGCAAACTCGTTCGGACGGTTCTTGCTAGATTCCTATCTTCTTCTTCCCACCCCAGAGCGTCCCTTGCTAGGCGTGGGCTGGACGCTGCAGCACGAATTTCAATTTTATGCGCTCGTCGCTCTGCTTCTGCTACTTGGGGGAAAGCGCTTTTTGGTCCCGGCACTCCTGGCCATTTTTGCGGCTGCCGTCGTGCTGAGAGTCTTCGTCGATCCTCGTGCGGAGCTTTTCTGGGACTGGAAGCTTCTCTCTCTCTACAGTTTCGAATTCGCCCTCGGTGTCATTTGCTATCAGATAAATACCAGTTGGGAGATTCGTGGTGGGTGGGTGCTGATAATGATCGGCATCATCGGCTTTATCGGCACGAGCGCAGTGATAACGCCCCTGATGGGGCACGAACGCGAGGTTTCGGTCGTAGCGAAGGGCCCATTTGGCCTCGGCCGGTGTGTTGGATTCGGCTTGGCGAGCTTCGCTATCTTGATTGGTACGCTTAATTTAAGGTTTAAAGATAGCGAAGGATTCCGCGGGATCCGGCGCGGATTGCTAGAGATTGGCAACGCATCGTTTGTTATATATCTTACCCATAACTTGGTGATTCAGCTAATAGCAACCGTGAGTCGCAAACTGCCCCAGACCACGCCCTTTATCATCGCCTTCATTTTGGCGACAGTTCTGATGATTGCAACTGTCGGTATCGTGATTCACCGTAGGCTTGAAAAGCCAATGCTGCAGTTTTTCGAGACGTGGGTAATACCACGTATAGCTGGTCGCGAGTTGGCAAAAACGCCCAGTCAACCGCGCGTCGCCCTTAAGGATGAATTTTGATGGTTAGTTTGGTTCCACCTGCCGAACGCGTCCTTTCTAACCCAACCGTGCTATCTCGGACGACGCCTGCTCAACCGCCGACAATTTCTGCGGAGGATAAATCAGAGCGCTTTGTGCTACGCACAATCACAGCAACATTAGTCGTGGCCGTTGTGACCCAGAAGGTGGCCATACCGATCGTCCCGGGCAAGATTGCGCTGCAAATTACGCTGCTGATACAATATGGCATGATCCTGGCATTGCTGCTTGGTGGCCGCATAAAGCTGAGCCTGGGCAAACTGGCGCTGTTCTTGACGTTCTCTAGCGCGGCGGTCCTAGTTCACATTCTTCAGGCGAAAGAAGACTTTTCGCTACCATCATTAGTGTATGTGATATTAATATATTCTACGTATATCTATGTTGTTCCGATTAGGCAGGAAACATTTACGCGATATTTGATGAATTTTCAGATAGTTGCGGTTTGCGCCTGTATCATGGTCTTTATGGATTGGGCGTGTCAATTTGCTCACTTAGGCATGCCAAGCATAGAGTACTTCATCCCAAAATCTTTTATATTTTTTAACTATGTTTATATCCAGCCACTTGAATGGGGCGCACGATATCTGAAGCCGAACGGATTTTTCTTCCTTGAGACATCATATGTATCGCAGTTCATAGCTTTTGGCTTGATTATCGAAATCTGCCTGTTCCAGCGCATCCGCTTTCTCGGCGCCCTAGCCCTCGGACAGGTCTGCTCGTTCGGCGGTACGGGTATGACGTTGGTACTGCTATCTATACCTGTGGTTTTATTCTACTTCCGGCTAAAGCTGCTCCCGCTTATCCTCATCGCAGCTCCAATCGCAGGCATTACTGCGATCCAGATCGGCCTCGTTGACAATATCATAATGCGATCGCAGGAATTCAGCCAAGAAGGATCTAGCGGAAATCAGCGGTTCACAGTTCAGGCGGAACGCGTCGCCGAAGTCTTACGAGGCGATACACGGGATGCCCTCATCGGTATAGGGGCGGGCCAGATGCCTCAATATCTGAACATGATGTGGACACCCGTGTCCAAGGTTCTGGTGGAATATGGGGTAATAGTCTACGCTTTGTTTTGGACGTTTCTGTTGTTTTGCATGTTCGGGCGCGGAGTTCCTTTTGTGATTTCATGGATGGCGCTCATGCAATATGTGTTTTTAAACGGCTCTTTTCTGGTGCCGATAAATTCGTTCTACAATGTGATGCTCGCGGCACTGCTCATAGTAAGGAAGCCAAAGCCCCCCTCAGCTTCATACTCGGGATCTGAAGCCGCTTTAGGATGATGGGCCGCGTGGGTTTCTTGTTGGCCGCCGTACTCGCTGGAGCTTTCCCAACCAGTGGGCTGCGCGCGGGCCGGTTCCATACGCCATTTTATACACCGCCTGCCGGTCTGGCAGACCCTGCAGCGATCTGCTCACAGCCGCCGAGTCCAGTCGTCCGGCTCGATCTTCCAATTGCCTATGTGCCAGGTGACGCCAGCTACTCTCATATAGACCCTGTGCGTGCCGGTATCCGCAATACTGCAATGCGGCCGTTGACCGCCTTCAGCGCAGGTGTGTCGGACTTCGCCATCAAGTATGTCCGTAGCGGAGGTGCAGACCGGCGCAGCGGCACCTGCGCCCTGCGGTGGCTGAGCTTTTGGGCCAAGGCGCGGGCGATGACGCAGATGCCCGATCATAATGCGCAGTTCAGGCGGAGCGTTCAGCTCTCAGGTTGGGCAATCGATTATGCAATGGTGCGCAACATAACCTTCAAGGAGGATGACCCGAAACCAATGATCGAGCGCTGGTTCGCGGAAATGGCTGCCGACCTACGCGTGCACACTGACCAGATCACGAATGCCACAGCACGCAACAATCATCGCTATTGGGCAGGATTGGCGGCCATGGCTGTCGCGATGAATACCGGAGACCAGTCTCTTGCCCAGTGGGCGCTTGCGTCAGCCCGGATTGGCCTCGATCAGGTCGACAGTGTTGGCGCGCTGCCACTCGAGCTCCGTCGAGCGGCGATGGCGCGGCACTATCACCTCTATGCGGCGGCACCGCTAGTTATGACAATCGAGATCGCCGCAGCGAACGGCACGGATCTGTCATCATATAACGATGGGGCGCTGCACAGGCTGGTGGCCTTTGCGATTAGCTCCATCAGCTCACCGAGCTTGATAAGTTCCCTTTCGGGAGCTCCCCAGCAGGCCTTCGTCAACAGCAATGGTAGGTATAACACGCAAGATGTGGCATGGTTCGAGTTCTATAATCGGCGCTTTCCGGATCGCCTACCAGACGGTGCCGGCGTGCTCGCCAATCGTCCTTTGGTCAATATAGAGCTAGGCGGTGATCTCACCCTGCTGGCGGCCAAGCGCTGATCTGCCACTAACACATTGCGCCGCCGCAATGCTGAGTTATTAACAAACGTACGTTCCTTGCAGAGCGAATAACGAGGCAATGACCATGAAAATTGCGTTTGTAGGCTGTGGGTTCGTGTTCGACATCTACATGCGGACGCTTTGGGCGCATCCGGAAATTGAGGTCTGTGGTATTTATGACATCAATTCGGCACGCGCCGATATTGTCGGCAAGCATTATAGCTTCCACGTCTATCCCGACTACGAAACCCTGCTCGCGGACCCGCGAGTCGATATCGTCGTCAATCTCACCAACATCGGCGCCCACTATGGTGTAACGAAGCAGGCGCTCCAGGCTGCAAAGCACGTCTATTCGGAAAAGCCACTGACCACAGACGTCGCCGAATTGCGCGAGCTTTTCGCACTTGCGGCGGAACGAGGTGTGGTTTTTACCGGGGCACCCTGCAACGTGTTCAGCGACTCCGTTAGCACCATGTGGAAGGCTGTGCGCGATGGCGCGATCGGCAAGCCAGTACTCGTCTATGCTGAGCTCGACGACAACCCCGTCCATCTGATGAACACTGAGAATGTTCGCAGTCCGACCGGCGCGCCTTGGCCGCTAGTGGAGGAATTGCAAGAAGGCTGCACATTCGAGCATGTCGGCTATCACCTGGTGTGGATTTGCGCGATGTTCGGCCCGGCCACTTCCGTTACCGCCTTTTCGAAATCGCTTGTGGATCACAAGACCCATCTACCGCTTGATCCTGCCGACACCCCCGATTATTCGGTCGCCTGCCTAAATTTTGCGAGCGGCGTCGCGGCACGTGTGACATGCAGCTTCGTTGCACCGCGTGATCATCGGATGCGGATCATCGGCGAGGAGGGTGAACTGACCGGGGATAGCTATCGCCATTATCAGGCGCCGGTGTTTCTCGAGCGTTTCTCGACCGTCAGCCTCAGCGCGCGCAAGCTGCAGAGCGTTCGCGCGCAGCCTTGGCTCGGCCGGCGCTTTGGCGTGGGCGGCCGTCAGCTTAAACTGCTTCGTCAATGGAAAAGCCACGCCGTCGAGGCAGAGCGCGGCGGGCGGCGGTCACTCAAGCAGAGGTTCGTGGGCTGGCTCCGGCGTCGCGAGATATACGCACAGGACAAGATGGTCGGTATCGCTGAAATGATCCGCGCAATCCAGGATAGCCGGCCTCAGCCACTTTCTCCCGACTTTCTGATGCACGTCAACGAGTTGACGCTGCTGATCCAGCGTGCAGGTCCGATGGGTATCGCAACCGTACCGACCACCAGCTTTGCCCCGCTCGCACCCCTGCCTGAAGTGAAGGATGCCACTCCCAATTTCCGCAGGAGTTATCGTCCGCACCTCATCGAGCGGTTGTTCGGAACAACAGTCGACAAGTTACATCGTTAGGGATCCGTCCAAGGATCATCACGGCCCGTCTGCAGGCGATATCGGCTTTGGCCTCACAGGTGCGAATGGCGGTGTAGGTGGTTCTGTCTCGATTGCCCTCGCGCCATTCGACCTGGGTCGAGATGTTGGTAATGAGCTGCTCTGGTGAGGCGTTGGCGTACAGCGGGCGGGCACCGAAAAGGATAGGGAGCTGCTCAGCCGGTCTCAGTCGCTCCGTGAGCGCCGCGTCCTTGCCTCGAATATCGCTGGGCTTTGCTGCTGCGGCCGGGAGCCACGCCAAGACACGAAGTACACCGGTACGGTGTCCTTATCTCTCCAGACGAGCGCGCTGTCCGAGCAGGTTGCTGGCCATGGAAAGGTGGATCATGGCTTGCGACAGCGGCACGCCCGAGACGGTCCGCCCGCACTTTCGCCTTGCCAATCCCAAAAATGGGATCGTGAGGACCAGCGAGCAATCGTGAATGGTGGCGCCGAAGCGTGAGATCGATCGGCAAGGAACACCGCCCAAATGGAACGTCGGTTCAGCCCCAGCGGATTGTGGTTGTCGCCTGGTCCGCACGGGGTCGCACCACGATTTCATGAGCTGGAAAATGCTCATTATAACGGCATGTCCAACTGCTCGCGCCAAAGGTCAGCGACGCATCCGCAACAGTGATCCGGACGCTCGATCCTGCGCGGGTGAGCGTCACAGAGTCATCCTCGCTAGCACTCACCCTCCATTCACTGGGCACCAGGAAGCGGGTGAGGCGTTCACCTTCGCCGCGCTCCCAGCGGTCGCGAAGGGTCAGCATGGCACCCGACAGGGTCACCTTGCGTGAAACTTTCACGCCAGCAAAGTGGAGCGAGCCGGCTGCGCGCTGAACGCCGTCCACTTGCTCGGCCATCTCGAGCTTTGCGGCGGCGCGGCGACCCACCTTGAACGAGCCAAGATACTCGACCGGCGCACCGCCGGTGATTGCGGGTCCATTGTGCTGATCCCAGCTTCGGTCTCGCGCGCGTTCCTGGCCCGCAGAATAGTTGCTGGTGCCCGGATCGACCAGCAGCCGCTCTGCCCCGATGGTCAGCTCTATGCTGAGGAAGTCGGGATGGCCGTGGCCTGGATTGGCGTTCGGGCCGATCGGCCCTGCATCAAATAATGCGACCGCGCCACCGTCTGCAAAACGTACATATCCGGCATCGGGGAGCACCACAAAGCCAGGCGATGCGCTGCCGGGCAAGATAGCCGCTGTCGCCGGCGTCTCACCAAACCAGCCGTCGTTGAACATCGCGGGCATCCCATCACCCAGCGTCATCGCCGCGAGAGCCCATTCGACCGATGCAAGACGGCGGTCGAGCAGGGAGCGTTGCTCTGGCGTGAAGATATCGATCTCTCGCAGCACGCGCTGGCTCTGTACGACAAGAGCTTGGTACATTGGGGAGCGCTCCAGTTGCACGCCATCGTTGCCGATCGTATCCCCAACCACATGATCGAAGTGGGCCAGGATAGCTTGGCCAACGGCAACGGGCGTGTTCCGAGCAGCGAGCGCATATAGAGCCAGCGCCGACAGATTGCGCTCAAGATGGTTGAAGCCCAATTCAGTCTCGAGATTTTGCAGCAGGTACGCGACATTGCGGCGCAGGAACCGATCGACGATCATTCGATCAGGGCTGTCTGCCAGCGGGGCCGGCAAGCGGATCAATGATGCGCTAAGCGCCAATATCCTTTGTGAGACAGGATAGCTGTTCCACAGATCTCCAAAATCGCTTGGCCGGCTGAAGGTGGAGACGGTCAGAAAGCTTTCGCAGAGCCGGGCCGCCAACGCGAGGCCTCGTGCAGGATCGGCATCCATTGCCGTACAGAGATATCCCATGAAGGACAGATTGGCGCGCCATAGCTGATATCTTCCATCATCCATGTCGACATACCAGTTGACCCGATCAGCGCCGCCGAAAGCATGCGTGCGGTTCAGGAACGTGAACGTGCCGTCGAAGCATTGGGGCACGTTCTTCATATGTTTCGCTGCAAAAAACATTGCGACGGTCTCGGCAGCGCGGCTCGCGGCTTCGCTCGGCATGACCTGGACCGATGGCAATGCTTCTGCCGCACGGTCGAGCGCCGCAACGAACGCTTTTGAGCGTAACGGCACGATGCGGTCCCGTAAACGACGGCGTACGTGCCCGATCAGCGCGTGCGGCGGTAGATATGCTGCCGCCCGTGCGGCGATACGGATGCTCTTAAGCGAGGGCAAGATCGTCTCCGGTGTTCAAGGTCAGGCAACAGGCACGGCCGCGGCGCCCGTCACCGCGGGATGCGAAGCAAGCGGCACCAGCTGCTGGCGGAACCAGCGGACCGTCGGCTTCTCGACGAGGAGATGGAACGCAATTCCTATTCCGGCGATGATGACATACAGCCCGAGCAATGCAAGGCAGTGAACCGGAAACGCCTGCACGTCGAGCCGGCGATAGAAAAGCGTGGCCCCCTTGATGACGAAGGGGTGTACAAGGTACATTGCGTAGCTCGCCTCGCCGAGTAACATCAACCAGCGCCAGCCGATCGTTCGCTGCCCCTTTTCGAGCAGCAGTGCCGAAGCGACCACTCCGCAGGCGGGCACACCCCACTTGACCTCGCGCGGGGCGTCTGGCCATCCATAGTCTCCGTAGACCAGCGCTGCGAGCGAGGCCGCCCCGAACATCAGTAGCAGCGCCGTGGCACGGCCACTGATCTGCCGCGTGCCCAACCGGCGATAAACCACATTCATCCACATGCCGATTACAAATTCCAACATCAGCGGGCTGGTATATGTCGTGCCGATAGCGTCGCTTGGTACGAGCAGGAAGCCAATCAACGTCAGGGTGACGAATGCCCCGCTTACCGAAAGCAGGCGCGTGATTTCGGACCGGATAAGAAGTGCGGCTGCGAATACGATGTAAAAAAAGACCTCAAAATTCAGCGTCCAACCCATGAAAAGAACAGGATGAATTTCACCGCCACCATTATAATAGGGAACAAATGTCAGAGATTTGGCGAGCATCACCAAATCAGGTTGACCACCAGAGCCGGACAACGCCGGATGCACTTGAGAAATTGCAAAAAGCATCAGCGTCAAAAGCCAGTACAATGGCAATATTCTAATAGCGCGCTTGGCAAGAAAACGACGGGGCGCACCTATGTCGGAACGCCTGCTGACGTGCACAATGATAAATCCGCTTATAAGGAAGAATACATCCACTCCAGCATTACCAAAGTCGAAGGAAAGAATCTCCCCAATCGGTGTCATCAAACGGGCATGATAAAAAACCACCATAGAGGCAGCCACCGCGCGGAGCACCTGTACGTTGATCACGCTGCCCGTTTGTTCCATTGGGAGCCCCCTTCTTTAGGCGAATTAGGCGTGCATTCCTCGATCAGAGTTGAACGCCTGGAGCGCTTAACATTTTATGCGCTGGCCCATCGCCACGATCTGGCGCTCAATTCGGCGCCCGCTGCTTTCCGCCATAGTGGCGCAAACAACCGAGCTCTCACCGCCATACAGAAGCCTGATGAAAAAATGCCGATCATATCCGTCCGGTCGCTCGGTCATCTCGAACCGCCAATCGGTGCATCTTTCATCGCCCACCTTCCCATCAACAACAGCTAACTGATGTGCCATAGCACTGAGAGTCGGAGTGGCCTAGGTTGTCGTTTACGATTACCCGCGGAAAGCCGAACGCTCGCGCGAGGACGCCTCTGCGATGTGCCTGGCGAGGCGCAGGGACAGGGCAATCAATGTCAACGTAGGGTTGGCGAAACTCGACGTACTGAATGCGGCAGCGCCGGCGATATAAACACCTTTGGTACCGAATAACTCGCCATTCGCGTCACACACTCCTTCAGCATCGCTGTCAGCCATCCGCGCGGTTCCTATGTGGTGACCGCCGACCGGGATTTTGCGCGTCATCGCAACCTCGTAATCTGCATCCGAGAACTCCAGTTGAGCGGTCCGGCTTTTGGCGAAGCCCGCATGCAACGTTTTCAGCCCTTCCACCAGGCGGTGATGGTCTGCTTCGGTCGTGCGCCAATCTACGCGGATGCGCGGTATACCATGCGCATCCCGCTCATGACCAAGCGTCACGCGGCTATCCGGATTCGGTTCCTGCTCTGCATTGACGTCGAGCGGGTACAATCCGCGTGGATCCTGAAGAACCACTGAGGGCAGTTTACGCCGTGCGAATGTACGTCGGCGCGCAAAATCAAGCGAGAAGGCAAGCAGCTTGGGCCCGCCTAACACCATGTTGCGCATATGTGCGGCCCAGAAAGCAACAGGCGACTCTCCTCGCTCGAGCCGCTTTTGGTCCTCGAGCGACGTCAGCTTACGCGCATATTCCGGGACGATGCGGCTTTTGACGAGATACATCGCCGACAGCACGGGATGGCGATGACCCGGGTCGACGATGTTGGCATGATTTGGCCGTAGTACCAAACCCGCCAGCTTTTTTGAACGTTGGGTGTCGGGCGAAAGCCAGATATAGCGTCGGCAATAAATTCCCTCCGGCGACCGCTGATAATCCATTCGCACTGTGTCGGCCGGCTTGGCGAATCGGACTTGACCGATCTCTCCCTCCAGATGGCATTGGTAGAAGCGACCCACCAGATCACGCTCATTGCCAAGGCCACAGCTGCGCGCTTCGGTCGAAGCCAGCAGCAGGCGCGGCGTTTCCAGCCCTCCGGCGGCGACGATGACGCGCGCGCCGTTGACGGTCACACGCTTGTCGCCGGGTGCGACGATCCGGACACCCTTAGCGGCATTACCATCGACATTCGTCAGAATTTGCTCAACCGGCGCATTAATCAGAACGCGAATGCCTGGTGCGGCTTGCAGCTTGCCGCGGTACCGCGCACCAAAATGCAAGGGGAGGCTAAATCGCTCGATACGGTCGAGTATGATATCCGGCGAATCTATGCCGGCGACCATCGGTCCAGGTTCACCGGGAAGCGCACCTGCAGCGTCGAATATTGGCGGCCCGGCGTCAGCATAATCGAGGGCACGTTCGTAAAAGGGCGCAACATCTTGATATTTTAGTGGCCAATGCCCGTGTGCAATCCATGGGCGGTCCTCGAAATCGATGGGGTCGAACGGGATACAGCGCCCGCCCCATACGGAGGTTGAGCCGCCCAATATGCGCCTACGGAACATATGCACCGGCCCGTGGCTTTCTGGAGCGACAGACTCTGCGCGATAATACTCCTGGCTTGCGGCACTGAACGTCTCGCTGCCGGCCTCCACGAGGACGATCGATAGCCCCGCCGTGGAGAGTTCCAGGGCTAGGACGATGCCCGCTGCACCCGCGCCGATGATCACGACGTCGGCGTCAAGCTGGGCTGGTAGCGGCGCTTTGGTGAGATCGATTATCATCTCAAATCTTTGCTTTCGCGAACATTGCGGCGAGCGCAGTGAGATGCTGAGTGGAGGTCGTGCCAATGAGCGCGCTCGTCACCAACGGGTGATCGGTGGACCCGCGGACGGCATCGACGGCGGTCACCCCGGGTTGCAAACGGATTACCTCGCGGGCGAGCACCAATATGCCGCGCTCGCGGATCGCGCATGCGGTCTCGTCGTCAAGGTCAGCGATCACATTCCAGGGCAGTTGGAGCAGGCTGAGGCCTGGCATCGTCAGCGCCGCCACAAGGCAGGCCTTGTCATCGCAAGAAACTCCGAAATGCCGCAGCTTGCCAGCTGCCTTGAGGGCAGCGAGCGCGGCGCCGACCGCGGGATCTGCCGCAACGGCAGCCGGCGGGCTATGTAGCAGAAGGCCATCAACGCGATCGGTTTCGAGCCGCTTGAGCGACGCCTCGAGGCTGGGTCTGAATGCCTCAGGCCGCCAGTCCTCACGCATCTCCGCCGCGCGCCGTGCGGTCACCGCGCTCCCCGATGCCTGCGCATTGCCAGCGCCGCCCTTGCGCGCGGCCAGGAGCGGCCGGAGCAGCGGCTTGAGCAAGCGCATCAGTTTCATCTTGCCGGAGAAGTCTTTACCGGTCTTGGTGACCAGGAACGCCAGCTCGCGCCGACCGCGCAAGGCAAGACCGATCTGCCGTTCGCTATCCCCCTGGCCATAGATGTTGGACGTGTCGATCGTCGTTACCCCCATCTCGATCGCGCGCGCTACCAAGGCACGGCTTTCGCTGAGCGACTGTGGATTGTTGAACGAGCCGATTCGCGCACAGCCCAGACCAAGCCGCGATAAACGCGGTTCTGCGCTAACATCGTTTCTGTCAGACATTGCATGTTCCCTGGCGCCCACGCCCTACTTGCGCTGCGGTGCAATATGATTCAACATAAAGTTGCCGTCAAAGTCGGCCGAATCCATCCGCGCCCGATCGCCGCGAGGCGATCGGAGCGCCGTCCTGTTGCAAATTGGTTATCCCGTACCGCATCCTACTCTCGATCGCTCCAGCGGGACATCATTCGCACCATGCCTGTCAAGTATGAAACATACGACGCTGAGGCGATCCATGCCAGGGCGAAAAGGCCACCGTTCGAGGCGGTTATAAACGGCGCTTCGCAGAAGTAACGTTCAAAAAGGATCGATTCGGACTTGATAAAATTGAGTCCCTATCTCTATATTAACTTGTCATTACTCGGCGAGATGTGGCAGTCTGGAGCCGAGGTTTGTAGCCGTGTGCACTTTGAGGTCCTGGGGGGCATCAGTAATGCGTAAACCATACATCTACGAAAAACTTACTGAGATATTTAGAGATATTTTCGATGACGAGGATATTGCCCTTTCAGATGAAACAACGGCTGTAGATGTTGATGGCTGGGATAGCCTCTCGAATATTCAGCTAATTTTGGCAGTAGAATCGGCGTTTCGGATCAGATTATCTGCGGCGCAGGTCGCTTCACTTGCCACGCTGGGCGATCTCGTCTCGATCATCGACGCCAAGATCGGACAGTCCGTTGCATGATCAGGCGACGCATCGCCAAACTATTATGGTCATTCATATATGAGCGTGGCCATTTTGCGGGATTTACTCTGGCTGCCGGCCGCGTCGGATTTCCGCGTGTCTTGCCAGAAGGTGATCGATAGCCAAGGCGATTGTGGTGATGCCATCAAGGCGATTGCGACGCAGAGGCTGACTGGACCACAACTCGCACGTCTCGCAACGCTGATTGCGCAGTTGCGAAAAGATGGTCGTTCGCTGACGCCGCTCGTCCCGTTCCGACTGGCCCTGATCGGCACCGGCACGCTCGACCTCATCGTACCCGCGCTGGTGGCAACTGGTGCACGCTACGGTTTCGCACTTGAATGCGTTACCGCGGGCTTCGGGCAAGCAGTGCAGGAGGCGTTGGATCCGAACTCGACGATCAACCGGGCGAAATGCGATGCCGTAGTTATCGCGCTCGATCACCGCGGGCTACCGCTCAAGGCCACCCTAGGCGATCCGAGGCTTGCCCTAGAGAGCGTTGAGGAGGCGCTTGGCATGATTCGGCAGATGGTGGCGGGCCTGCGCGAGCATGGCGGCGCGCATTGCATTGTCCAGACCGTAGCCGCGCCGCCCAAACCGCTGTTTGGCAGCCTCGATCGGTCGATGCCTGGCACGTTGCTGCACACGATCGAGGCATTCAACCGTGCGCTATGCGCCGAACCACAGGCTGCAGGCATCTCGCTGCTCGACATTGCGGGGCTGGCCGAGGCGGTCGGCTTTGCCGAATGGCATTCGCCTACCCATTGGAACATGGCAAAGCTCCCGTTTAGCGCCGATTTTGTACCTCTATATGCCGAACATGTGTGCCGTGTGGTCGGAGCCCTACGCGGCAAGAGCAAGCGCGTGCTGGTGCTCGACCTCGACAACACATTGTGGGGCGGGGTCATTGGCGATGACGGCATCGACGGCATCGTGCTCGGTCAGGGCCACGCCACCGGCGAGGCTTTCCATGCCGTTCAGCGGCTCGCATTGGCGCTGCGCGAGCGCGGCATTGTGCTGGCTGTATCTTCGAAGAATACTGATGAAATTGCCAGAGAGGTTTTCCGCAGCCACCCCGAGATGCTGCTGCGCGAGCATCATATCGCCATCTTCCAGGCGAATTGGGACGATAAGGCGACCAACATCAAGGCGATATCGGACCAATTGTCGCTGGGTCTCGATTCGATCGTATTCCTTGACGATAATCCGGTCGAACGCGGGCTGGTCCGACGGTTCCTGCCGCAGGTCGCGGTACCCGAACTGCCCGACGACCCGGCGCTCTACGCCCGGACGCTGGCCGCGGCGGGCTATTTTGAGGCGGTGACTTTCTCTGACGAGGACCGCAGCCGAGCCGATTATTATCAAGGTAGCTCATCGCGCGCGGCGCTTGGTCGGCAGGCTGGAAATGTCGCCGACTACCTGGCGGCACTCGACATGGAGGTTGATCTCCGACCGTTTGACGATGCCAATCGGGCGCGGATCGCGCAGCTAATTAACAAGTCCAACCAGTTCAACCTGACAACGCGACGCTACAGCGAGACGGATGTTCTGCGGCTCCAAGCGGATCCTGGGGTCTTCACGCTTCAGGTGCGATTGAAAGACCGCTTCGGTGACAACGGCATGATCAGTGTGGTCATTTGCCGTTTGGCGGGTCTTCGCAGATGGATGATCGACACATGGCTGATGAGCTGTCGAGTGCTGGGGCGCGGTGTCGAGCGCATGGTGCTTCGCCATCTCGTCGAGGAGGCGCGGCTTCGCGGGATAGACCTATTGATCGGCGAATATCTGCCAACGCCTCGCAACGCGCTGGTTAAAGACCATTATGCCGCACTCGGATTTGTGGCGGTCGAGCGGGAAGATGGCACGGTGCACTGGCAGCTGTCTACCGCGCTCGAGGTGGAGGCACCCTTTGTGCGCGTGACTTCCAGCCCATCGCCCATGCCGCTGGGAAACTGACAGATGAACGTCCCCTCTACGAACTTTCTTCTGTTCGCCGCTGTCGTGGCCACGCTCTTCAACCTTCACCGCGCACTGATCTGGCGGCAAGCAGTGCTACTGCTGGCCAACCTGCTCTTTCTAGCCAGCTTTGTCGGTCACCCCGCCGAACTGATTCCTTACGCCGCTTTTCTGGCGGCCGGGTTCGGCCTTGTCCAGCTCGTCCGCCGCGGCATACCGAGCGGACCATATGTGGCATCGATCCTGGTTGTGCTGTTCGCCTTCTTCTGGTTGAAGCAATATACTTTTCTGCCTTCCCACATATTCGTCACGTCGCCTTATCTGATCGTCGGGCTTTCCTATGTGTTCTTCCGTGTGCTGCACGTGGTGATCGACGCACGTTATCCCGAGAATGTGCCGCCGATGAATCTATTCGATTATCTGAACTTCACCCTGAACTTCACGGCGTTGTCCTCGGGGCCGATCCAGCGTTATGAGGATTATCGGCGTACCGCCATCGAGACGCCGCTTCCGCTCAAGGCAACGGACATCGGGCGGGCGCTCGAACGGATCGTCACCGGACTGTTCAAGATTCTCGTGTTGGCGGTCCTAGTCGGAATCGTGCAGCGCAAATTGGCGTATGAGCTGGTCGGCGACGCCTCCTGGGGGCAGCGGATCGGCCTTGGCATGGGACTCGCTGCGCTTTATCCAATCTATCTCTACTTCAACTTCTCAGGCTATACCGACTTCGTCATCGGCATTGCGCGCTTCCTGCGCATCGAGTTGCCCGAGAATTTCGATCGCCCCTTCACGGCGGCCAGCTTCATAGATTATTGGAATCGGTGGCATATTTCACTGTCGAATTGGCTGAAGACCTACGTCTATAGCCCGCTGACGATGACGATGATGCGCCGGGTCAAAAGTCCGAAACTGCTGCCCTACGTCGGTGCGCTCGCGCTGTTCGTGACGTTTTTTCTGATTGGCGCATGGCATGGCCGCACCACCAAATTTCTGTTCTTTGGACTGCTCAATGGGCTCGGCGTCGCGGTTAACCAGGCTTACCGCATCACGGCGACGAAATGGCTGGGCCGCAAGCGCTTCGGCGAACTCAGCGGATCGCCGGTCTACCTATTCGTCGGACGCGGTGTCACCTTCGCCTGGGTGTCGTTCACCTTATTGTGGTTTTGGTCGGATTGGCCCCGGCTGTCAGGCTTTGCCACCGCCGTGGGACCTTCTGGAATCGCCATCGGCTGGGTGCTGCTGCCAATGGTCGCGGCGATTGTCCTGGGCACGCTCATTCGCCTGCGCCAGATTGCGCAGACGCCGATCCGCGACGGGACATCGGTGCTCAACTCGCGCTACTTCCGTACCGCTTGCTTGTCGGCGATGTTTGTCCTCATCCTGCTGGTGCAAGGGGTGATGAACGCAGCACCGCCCGAAATCGTCTACAAGGAATTCTGATGGCAACCGTGTCTGATGGGCGCTGGTGGACGCTGCCCCGACGCGATCTGCTGCTCCTGCCGCTCATCGCTCTGGCCACGGCGATCCTGCTACTGGTGCCGGCCGAGCTCATCGTGCGCCAGCAGCATCCTGCGGTCTTGGTCGATACCTGCATCGTCGAGACGGCGACTACGTCGGTCGTAAACCATGGCAAGCCCAATTGTGTGTCGCAAACCAAGACGGCGGAGGGGCCATGGGTCACGAACAGATATAACGCCTGCGGCTATCGTTCCTCTGAGCCTTGTGGTGCAAAGCCAGCAGGATCGCTGCGGGTTGCGGTGGTCGGCAGCTCGACGGCGGCGGGTTTCCTGACCCCCTATGCCGACACGATGGCCGCGCGCTCGGCCAGGGCGCTAACGGTGCGATGCGGGCGACCCGTCGAATTCCAGAATCTGGGTGCGTATGGCAATATCGGCGAGCGGTTGGTGCTGAGTGCGAAAGAGGCGATGACGCTTTCGCCCGATGCGATGGTGGTCGCGATCGACCCGTTCGATTTCGATCCCTCGGGCGCCCTTGCTGATATTGGAGCGGCTCCCGGCCTCAAACGTAGCCTGCTGGCCCGAGTGCGTGAGCGCATTTCGGGTTCCAGCTTGCTCTACATGGAGTCCTATTATCTGCTGCGCGATGATGCCTCCTACCTTCCGCTCTATCTTGGCCTGGCTCATGGCGCTGATTTCATGCGGGTGCCGATGCCTCCGAAATGGCGCAAAAGCGTCGAAGCGTTCGATCATGCAATAGCCCAGGTCGCAGCGGTCGCCAGAGCCCGATCAGTTCCGGTGCTGGTCGTCTTCGTGCCGCAGCGGGCACAAGCGGTCTTGGCTTCGTCGCGTCGGCCCAATGCCCAGTTCGATCCTCGAGTCTTTCCCAAGCTGCTCGAGCGGATAGCGCACAGCTATGGCGTGGCGTTCGTCGACAGCACGTTGGAAATACCGAAGAACACGCCAAGCGCCGACATATTCTACGCCGTGAACAGCCACATAAATGGTCGTGGCCACGAGTTCGTCAGCCACGCCGTGATCCGCGCAATGACTGAATCGGGGATGACGAGCTTCGCAAAAAGGTGTGCGCCCGGCAGGCAAGGGCAAGCCCAGAGATGATCACCCGAACACTTTAGATAGTTGCATGTTCAGACATTCACCGCATCGGTTCGCTTTTATGTTTTCGCAAGGACATCATGTTCCATTCTGTCCAATCGCCAGCCGTGGCGATAGCCTGAATAGGCATATCGTCAGCGCCATCTAACGTCGGCTAAGTAGCATCATCGCGGATAATTCGTTAACCGCGGCATCGAGCATTTACATCGGCTGCGCCGCAAGTAATAGAAAGGCTAACAAACGAGCATTCGTGTGTCGTCGTCGGCGAATGGCCGATATTTTTTGTGCGGCTGCTCCGCACCGCTACTCCGGGGGAATCATTGATGCTAAACACGACTCCGGCCTTTGGCCTCGACAAACAGGGACTTGACGTCGACGCCCAGCTTCACTGGAACCTCGGAACCGCGCCGCTCGTCGA
>NZ_JBANFK010000033.1:0-27133 GCF_037861105.1 Rhizorhabdus argentea | reverse complement strand
AGCAGCAACCGGCCCGGCCTGAAGCGGGCGGTCCGGCAAGGCCATGCGGCGCAATTTTCAGCTTATGACGAGCGACGGCACGGCGAAATCGGCGGCGTCCAAGATCGATCAGGCGCAGGAATGCCCGCCACGCCATAGTCCACATGGTCGAGTGACCTCCGGTCGCGCGAGTTTCGCGGGTTCCGGCGCGTCGCCACGCACAACGCGCGCTCGTCTTCTCAAATTTAGGATCATGCCATGAAGTATGGACTCTCATGCAACTCGCTACTCGGCCATTTTCCGACCGCGGATGATATGATCCGCCTCGCTAAGGAAGCCGAGGAGATCGGTTTTCATTCGCTGTCGATCGGGGAACATATCCTTATCCCCAATGCTTTTGACGCATCGGTTTATCCGGCTGGCCAATTCGATTTTCAGGCGCCTTGGTATGATCCGCTCGTCTGGCTGGCGACGATCGCTGGCGCCACGAAAACCATTCGGCTGGGCACGGGTGTCGCGGTTGTGGGGTACCGCCAGCCGATCCCGCAGGCACAAGCGATCGCGACTCTCGATTTCATGAGCGGTGGCCGCTTCTTCTTCGGTGCCGGAGTCGGCTGGATGCGCGAGGAGTTCGACGCGCTGGGCGTCCCTTTTCCAGAGCGGGGGCAGCGCACGGACGAATATCTCGAAGTCATGAAGTTCCTATGGTCGGGAAATGATAGCGCCTTCCACGGCAAATTCGCCAACTTCGCGGGCGGGCGCATCAATCCGCTGCCCGTTCAGAAACCGCATCCCCCCATCTTGATCGGAGGAGAAACGCCGTCTGCGCTGCGGCGAATTGCCCGACATGGCGACGGCTTCTATATCAACTGGAAGACCCTACCCGAGTTCGAAGCTCTCCTCGATGAACTCGCCACACATATGGCGGAAAGCGGCCGGTCGGTTTCGAGCCTCTATAAACAGTTGGGTGCTAGCGAGCTGCATTTGGTGCAGTCGCAAAAAGATGCGATCAGCCAATATGAGGCGATGGGCCTGGACGAGATCATTTACAGTCCGAAGTGCCGCTCCGTTGAGGAAGGCTTCGAGGCCATGAGGAAGTTCGCCGACGAACTCTTCTGACCGCCCTGCTAAAATAAACCGCGGCGTGGCGAGCGCTCGGCGCCACGTTCCTGCGTTCTGGGCTAAAGATTGAAGAGCAGTCCACTAAGCCTAGGCGGAGGACAATGCTCCTGCCTTAGTCTCTCGAAACCCGATATGCCGGTCAACGTGAAGCAACCAGGAGACAAACCGCGTTCGCGAGTCTTCTGGCTCTGGCGTGCCGCCTAGCGTTCACCATGCGTAGCATGCAGCATACATTCGCAACGTAGTTCACGGCAGCTGCTACTCGAGGAGGCGGCGCCCCTCAGCCGCGAACCAAGCCCGCTTGTGATCGCGCTCAGCAAGAGCCCGCGCATTTTCTCACTTGTAACAACCGTTATACAACCTATAAAGGCCGTGAAGTTCCGCGCTCTCGTCGCCCTGATCAGTTGCGAAAACCAGGGGACGGGATGGCCACAAAACGATCCATATGTGGGCGCGTCGCTTGGAGAGATGAAAATTAGAAAGGCTCATCATGACGCAGCTTGCCAATGGTCCTACCACCGCTTTGCTTGATCTTACGGGAAAAACCGCGATGGTAACCGCCGCCGGGCAGGGCTTGGGGCGCGCGGTAGCCCTGCGCCTCGCGGATGCGGGTGCGAACATTGTGGTCTCGACCCGTCGGCCGGAGCCGGGCGAGGCGGTGGCAGAAGAAATCCGCGCCGCCGGTGGGAGGGCCATCTCGGTCATCAACGACGTGACGGACCTCTCGCAGACCGAACCGGCGCTCGACAAGGCGACCGAGGCGTTCGGCGGAGTGGACATCCTGGCCAACGTCGCTGGCGGGATGCACCCCTTCACGCCGTTCCTCGAGCTGGACGAGGCGATTTGGCAGGACACGATGGAGCGTAACCTCAAGGGTTCCTACTTCATGACCCAGGCCGTGGCGAAGCGGCTGGTGGCGGCCGGAAAGCCGGGCAGGGTCGTCACCATCGGCTCGACCGCAGCCTTCCGCCCGGACGATCTGATGTCGGCCTATAATTCGGCGAAGGCGGGCTTGGTGCAATTCACCCGTTCCGTTGCGGTGGAACTCGCTCCGTACAAAATCCTTGTCAACGCGGTGCTTCCGGGTCCGCTGCGGACCACCAACACCGAATGGATCTACGACGATCCCAAAAATGCCGCGCACGTCAAGGAGAAGGTGCCGCTGGGTCATCCCGCTGATCCTGACGACGTGGCCAGCGCGGTGCTCTATTTCGCCGGCAGGGGCGCGGGTCATAATACCGGGGTCATGCTGGTGGTCGATGGCGGCTTCTTGTGTACTTAACAGGCCGGTAGCGGCTCACCCTGATATCTGCTTTCATCCATCGCCTAACCTCACGGTGGCGTGGTCTCGCGCTCGTTCTATGGAAAAGGCGGGCGCTAAACCGTATAACAGAGTGAGGAAGAGGGCTGATGTGTTGGCCGCGTAAATGCGCAGCACTTCGTTTTCAACATACGCGTTTGATAGACGAAGCGCATGATGCTGGCACGGATCCAAGTGATGCTTCTAGCCTCGATGACAAGTATCTGGCCGAAATGGTAGGTATAAAATCTTGGAGAGTTCAGATGGCTAACAAACCAGTTGGTCCACTCGGTGGAGCCAAATCAGAGCCGTGGGTCGGCTAACGCGGAATCTGGCGTGACAACAGGCCAAATGAACAGGCGCGGACCGTCGCGCCAGCGGGCCTTCCGTATGGAACAGGGCTTTACATCGCCATAGCATCGGCCCGAGCGATGCCATCCAGCCGCGCCAATGGAAATCTCAAACTGCCATTGGATGGATGATTCTAAACGTCGATTTGTCCCTGCCGAAGAAAGACCGAGAGCGTTACCACGCGTGCCTGCATCAACCAGGGCGCCTCGGAAGCGGGAGGCGCGAGCCGGAACATTGTTCAACACTGTTGCATGTGGCCTGACATCGAACCCAGCGTGCCCCAACGCTATCTCCGCACAAATAAATAGCAAGCGCTCACTTTTCTGAATTGACGGGCCACACTTTCCATAATACCAACCCTCTCATCAGGGGGGCATTGTATGCGAACGATCGCGGCTCAGTCTTCGCAAAGCAGACAATATGGAGAGGATGTTTTGTGGTTGTTTTAAGTCGAATGACAGTTCCTCTGGGCAACTAGACTTTCGAGGAACTGTGGCTTTCGCCGATGCGGCTCTCCGATTGGGCGGATGATAGCAAAAGGCTGAGCGCGAACGAGCAGTCGATCGATCTGCAGTGGCTGCACCTTCCTGGCGCGCTTCGGCGACGCTGAAGCAGCATTCTAATACGCGCGGGCCCTCGGCTTAATCAGTACATATCGCCGAGAGGCGAACAATAAAGCAATCTCTGCAAATTCGGCTTTCGTAAAACTGCGGAGGTCGAGGCTATGGCGGCACGCGGGTGTAAGACCCGATGGAATGGCTGCCGCCTGCAAAGTAATAGTGGGAGGATTATTATGCAAAAAATACATATGATGATAAGCTGCGCGGCAGTAGCCGTCTCCGCCATGGCATCTGGCGCATTCGGGCAGACTGCTCAGAACGTCGCGACCGGTGCAGCGCCAGACGATATCATCGTGACCGCGCAGCGTCGTTCCGAAAGGCTTGAGCGAACTCCGGTGGCAGTTTCGGTGCTGTCCGAGGAGGCTCTTGCCAAGCAGCAGATCCGTAGCGAGGCTGATCTGCAGACCGCCGTGCCCGGTCTCCTTCTTCGCAGTTCGAACGATTCCAATCAGCTCGATTATGTCATTCGCGGGCAAGCTGTCGACGCGTTTACGCAGTCCCAGCCGGCTGTGCTGCCCTATGTCAACGAAGTCTCGGTGCCGAGCGGTAACAGCTCGGTGTTTTACGATCTCGGCTCGGTCCAAGTGCTGAAGGGTCCGCAGGGTACGCTGTTCGGGCGAAACACGACAGGCGGCGCGGTTCTTTATACTACCGCCAAGCCCACTGAGGAATTCGGGGGCTATGTCGTCGCGCGCGGCGGCAATTACAAAAACCGGCAATTCGAAGGCGCGGTGAACCTGCCTATCGTTCCCGATCAAATCCTTGTTCGAGCGGCAGGCTTCTATCAGACTCGCCACGGCTATCAGCGAAATCTCTTCACCGACCAAAGGGTGGGTGACGACGAGCGTTATGGTGGCCGCCTCAGCATAACGCTCCGGCCTTCCGATGCGCTGGAGAACCAGTTTGTCATCAGCTACAATAAGGCCAAAGGATCGAGCACGGCAGGCGTCCCCTACAGCGCCGATGCACCGGGCACTGGCAGTGCGCTTTTCCCCTCCCCCCTGTTCTTCGGTCCTACGCTTGACAGTGTGTTTGGCCCAGGCGCGTGGGCAGCGGTGCTGGCTGCTCACCCCGGCTATAATCCCGGGGGTCTGGTTGCGGATCTGGCGGCCCAAAAAGCGCGCGGCCCGTTCGAGATCAACGCGAACGGCGTATTCATTCACCGCTCAAAAAGTGTGACGATGTCCAACATTACCACGTTGGAAATCGGCGCGAATACCCAGATCAAGAATATCTTCGGCTATTCCCGCGCCAAATCGCTCAACGCTTCGGATGCAGACGGATCGACATTTACGATCCAGGAGAATACTGCCCGAGGAAAAAACGATATAGACCGGAATATTTCCGATGAATTACAATTGGTTGGTGCCGCTTTAGAAGGCAATCTTTCTTATGTCGCTGGGCTGTATTACTTCTCCGGAAAATCGATTCTCGACGGTTACACGCTGACATTCGATCTCGCACCGTTCATTCCTGTCTCCCCCGGTCACTCCAATACCGCTCGCCGATCGACCTCTTACGCGGGCTATGCGCAGGGGACCTACGATCTTAGCGAAGCAGTAGGAATTCCGGGCCTCGGCGCAACTGTCGGCGTGCGATACACGTCGGAGAAGGTCAGCAGCGAGCAACGACCCGGAAGTAACTTCTACAACTTGCCGGCGCCCAACAGAAACTATCTTTCCAAAGTCGATAAGCGGGTGAACTGGCAGTTCGGCTTGCAGGATCAGGTGAACAGCCATTTGCTGCTTTACGCAGTCACGCGGCGCAGTTTCCGGAGCGGCGGCTTTAACGGCGGCAGCGCGCCGGTCGATGCTCCCGCATCGTTGGGAGGGGCGGCTTTTGATCCCGAGATCGTGACGGACATCGAAATCGGCGCCAAGTTCAAGGGCAGCGTCGGCGGAATGCCCACTCGCTTCAGCATCGCCGCCTACAACAGCTGGATCAAGGATATTCAGCGCGCCATCTATAATCAGAATAACGGAATTGTGGGAGTTGTAACGATCAATGTGCCGGAAGCCCAAGTCACCGGCATTGAGATCGACGGCGAAATAAGCCTGACACCGTGGCTGCGGACCGGCGGCAGCATGGTATATACTGACGGCCGCTTTACCAAGCCGGAGGCGCTCGTGTACGGAATTCCGAGCAAGTTTGGCCCCTATCCCAGCTCGCCTAAATGGATCGGATCAGCCTTCCTGGACGCCACATTCCCCTTGACTGAAAGCTTAGGTTTCTCGGCGCGGGGCGACTTCACGTCCCAATCCAGCTATTACTTCAGTTCGCTGAACGCCAGCAGCAATCCCGGCTCTGAAATTCGCTCCTACACTGTTGCCAACGTCAGGATAGGGATCGAAGACGAGGGTGCCGGGTGGTCATTGTCGGCGACGGTGAAAAACCTATTCGACAAAACCT
Source organism: Rhizorhabdus argentea (assembly GCF_037861105.1). Taxonomy (NCBI): domain Bacteria; kingdom Pseudomonadati; phylum Pseudomonadota; class Alphaproteobacteria; order Sphingomonadales; family Rhizorhabdaceae; genus Rhizorhabdus; species Rhizorhabdus argentea. The sequence goes on along the minus strand of NZ_JBANFK010000033.1, from coordinate 21,352 downwards.
ATTACAGCGGCGGTTTTGGATTGGGATCTGTGCTGGGGTACAACATCGCCACGCCAGGCGCACCGCGGACTTTCGTCGCCGAGGTTCGTTATAAATTCTAGCCGTACTCTGTCGACGAAGTCGAGCGCGCTATGATCCGGGCGCGCTCGATTTACCGCAATCCTGGTGGGCGGGAAGGATGACAATAATAGGACAGTGGGCTCTGTCGCAACAACTGACGGGAAGTCGCCGCAGCCCTACACGGGCAGGATGAGCATCACCAAACCCTTTCGTCGCTAAGGGTATTTCATTTGCTCGTCGTAGGTGATCCGCCTCATCGTGACGTATGATCAGGCCGGGCGGGCCGGCGCGCGCGAACCGGTGACCGTGAATGACTATGTCGCTCATATGAAGGTCGCCGGCCTGCTCACCGCGCAGGAGCCGATATCTTGGCCTGGGAAAGTGGGATACCAAGCGTTGACCAGCGGTGCTCTTTCGCAAGAGCTGGTCCGCCGTATCGACGGCAGAAGCTTGGCGCGGTTTTACGACGAGGAAGTCAGAACAAAGTTTGGGATCGACGTCTTCCTGGGCTTGCCGATCGAAGAGGATCATCGGTACACAAAATAGTATCAACGATGGACGACGGTACAACGCCCGACGACTGGCCAAATCCAGACGCGCCATGCTCACCTGACCAATCCACTGATCATAGCCGAATGGCCCAACGAGCGGGCATGGCGCGGAGGCGGGCTGCCGGCGGCCAGTGGCATTGGAAACGCCAGCGGTCTCCCTACACTTTATGCTGCGCTGGTTGGTGACGAGAGCTCGTCGATTCGCGGCTGGCCGCGCTTCTGCATGCGCTCTACAAGGCGGGGGCAGCTGACACGGTCATCTTCTGGTTCTAACCAATGGGTCCTGGCCCTAGCGGCGACCTTTTTGCACGCCGATCCGCAGCCGGTGGTGATAATACAGCCCTCAACGCTATCTCAAATCCGGTAGCGATCGTCTCGCGGTCAACATGCTGATGTGTGCTCGAATGCAATGCCAGAGCTCGCGTCATAATTAGAACGGTTTCTATACGTCCTTCGATCTCTTTTTCGCTAAGGCCTTTCCACACTGGAGTTGCAATGTTTCTTACTATGCTCCGTAATCGTCCATCCACATGCTCGACTAACTCATTGACCTTGGGATTACGTGCTGCTTCGGTCAAGACTTCTTGGGCAAGCGCCGCGCGATCGGGGTCGAGAAGCAACGCCATGTCCTCCAGATATCGCTCAACAAACGCATCGACTTCCGCGATTGCGGAATGCAACGGTCGTTCGATGTCCGATACCCACTCCTCAAAATCACGCTGACAGAGGGCAATCATGATCGCCTCCTTGCTTTCAAAAATCTTGTATATATGACCCACGGTCATCGAAGCTTTTGCACAGATCTGACTTATCGTCGCGCCGTGAAACCCGTCAGCGATGACGCACGCTCGCGCGGCGTCGAGCACCTGATTTCGGCGGCGCTCTGCCCGTTCTTCCTGTCGTAGGGCTGCCGCAGCTGTTTTTACCATCTTCGCCTTCTCGATACGAACTTCCGGTACAATGACCGCACCTCAATCCCTAGAAAGCTCGGAAGGATTTGTCACGCCATCCCCTTGCCACACGTTGACTCGATCGGTCGGTATGAGGCGCGCTCTCATGGATGAGGAACGGCCTACGAATACAACGTGACCCAGCTAAGGGGCATTAGGGTCAGGCCTTCGATGGCGGCCGGTCGGCCTCTGACGCTACATGTTCATGTTTGGCGAAGGCCCAGCGACAGAGCTGCCTTGCCGAACGGCTTGCCAGCCGCATCCCCGACCCAGAGCCGAGACGTCCACGACCCATGGGCTCCTGCACGCCCGCACGTCAGCGATTGCCTGCGTCGGCAGCCGCGCTTTTGATCGCCCATCACCAAGCCACCTGATGAAAAATCAAGGCTAGATCGGAAGCAGCGCGCGGGTCCCGGACGGGCTTCGCAACGCCGGAAAGTGAGCCCTTGCTATCTTTTTTGTTGACCTGTTCGCCCTGATGTGTGACGCAAACGCAAGCCCTTGGTGCCGACGACGAGCTGTTGCAAATGTGCTCGAAAAAACTTTCGTGGATAATGAATAAACCCTGCCTGAAGTTGCATAAAGCCGTCGTTTTCGGGGCGCGACCGTTGACCGAACGATAAATGCTTAACGGATCTATAGGTATTGATGTGGCTGCAAGGAACTTGTGAGACTGCTTCAGACGTTTAAATCAATGCAGGTGCGATAGGCGGCATAGCGATCATTATCTGATCCACTTTCTGACGACCTTACGCCGCCGATCGTGCTTGATGGAGAGATTGATGCTATTCCCGACCAACGTTGTAGATTTTTCGGCTGAGTTCATGACTGATTTGGCTCGGAAGAGATATCCCGGCACTCGTGTCGATCGGCTGGAAATCGTGGATGTCAAGGACTCCGATTCATTTGAGTCGTCCAGCTCTGCTCTCGTCACAATGAATGTTACATATGCCGACGGCAATCCTCTTGACCTTCCAGAAAATCTGCTCGTCAAAACATCGTTGAACGACACGTCTCTCTGGTATGCCAATACGCACGCATTCTTTTCCAACGAGTTGAACTTTTACGACAGATTGCGGCCCGAACTCGACCTTGAAGCGCCGCGCTCGCTCGGTGGCGCAATGCAGGCCGATGGTCGATATGTTATTGCGCTTGAGGATATGCGTAAGCGCGGGGCAAAATTCTGCACGGTTTTGACCGAGGATGTGACGGTGGACCATGCTCGCAACCTGCTCGACACGCTTGCCCGACTGCACGCGCGTTATTGGGAAAGTCCCAGGTTCTCGACCGATCTATCCTGGTTGGAGACGCATGTCGGCGGCGAGCTCGAAGATATGATGCGAAAACTGGTTGTCGAGGGGGTTAGCAAGGAGCTGAGTACAAGTAAATATAAGCGCGAAATCCTCGGAATGATGAATTTGACCGAGCAGAAAATTAGACAATACTCCTATGCCGTCAAGAATCATCAGTCGACACTGCCGCAGACGATCGTTCACGGTGACTCGCATCTGGGCAATATGTATTTCCTTCCTGACGGCAAGGCCGGGCTAATCGATTGGCAGTTCATGGTGAAAGGCTATGTAGCGCATGATCTTGGCTACTTCCTCACCGTCGCACTTCCCGTCGAGGTGCGGCGTCGGGAAGAGCGCGAGCTGCTCGATTTCTACCGCGAGAAGCTGCTGGAATATGGCGCGACGAACGGACCGGATCGCGAAACGCTGTGGCTGGAATATCGCAGGGCAATGGTCTGGGGAATTTACCCGGCGTGGTTGTCCGTGCCCGCGACAAATTACGGGCTCGAGCACGCGTTCGTCGTGCATCTGCGGCTGTTCTCGGCGTTTCAGGATCATGAGACCAGAAAGCTCGTCGAAGCTCTCGGCTGATAAAAAACAATAGATCAAACGAGGCTATGATAAAAAAGAAATTTGCGGTCACGTTATTATGCAGTGTCCAAATTTGATTTCTCTGGCTGCGGTCGAGCGCGTACCTGCCCGAGAAGCCCAGTCGGCTGCCTCGATCGATCAATCTGGCAGGCGGCGACATTATCGTCACTGCCCGCCCCAAGCCGCGTACCACGCGTGCCCGGGCCGATATCGATTCCGATGAGAGGCGCGTGGTTCTGGGGCAACGTTCATGCCGGCAATGGCGATGACCGCGCATTTTGCAGGAGCATTTATGAGTGAACTCGCCTAGATAACAGATCGACTGGAGATACAGGATCTCAACGAGATATAGTTGGATTTCTGTCCCCAAAGCACGGGTGGCAATTCGAATTGCGGTCTGGCCCGCTCACCTTAGAACTCGAGCGTAATAGAAGATAGAGAGATTTTGGAGTGGATAGCTATGAATAATAGTCCGTTGAACCTTCCGCTGAAAGTGGCTGTTATCGGGCCCGGAGGCGTTGGTGGCGCCTGCATCAGGGAAATACTTCGCGAGCCGTCGCTGGAGCTAGCTGGCGTACTTGCCTTCAACGTCGCGAGCAGCGGGCGAGATGCTGGGGAACTGGTGGGCCGTCCAGCCGCCGGGGTGGCGGTCACCACGGATCTGGAAGAGTTTCTCGCTATTGATGTGGACTGCGTTCTCTATACGGGGGCTCCGCCGTTCGACAGCTTCATGGAGGACGTGACCGTTCGGCTGCTCGAAAAGGGGCGCAACGTGATTTCGGTTACCGGCTTCTTCTTCCCGCCGAGCCAGGGCGAGACGTCGTTGCGCAGGATTGAAGAGGCGTGCCATCGCGGGCAGGCAAGTTTGCATGGAACCGGTGAAAACCCGGGCTTCATGCTCGAGCGGCTCGCGGTCACCGCGTCTGCCATAGCTAATACGATCGAGCGCGTGAGCGTCGTCGAAGCAGTCAATACTGCGAGCCTGGTCGGCGAAGCGATGAAGCAGTTCGGCTTCGGCCAAGACCCGGCAACGATGTACGACGGTCCATATATCAAATTATTGGAGAAATATCTGTTTGTCGAAGCGATCGAGCAGACCGGCGTTCAGTTGTTTGGCGCCCGTCCTGACCGCATCGAGGCGAATTCGGTGTACGAAGCTGCCAAGGAACCGATCGAGTTAGAGATCATGACCATAGAGCCTGGTCAGGTCAGCGTCATCACTCACCATTATGAAGGATATTATGGTGATGATGCGAAGATCTCGGTATGCTCGATAGCCTATTTACGCAAAGAAGATGAGCCGTTCGAAGGGATAGTAGCGTCCGATCAATGGCGGATCGAGGTGGAGGGGAAGCCCGCATCCATCCGTCTGGACGTGACTGCCTTCGCCTCGGTGGAGCGGAATCTCGAAGTTCTCGAAGACGATGCGACGATGCCATGCTACTACATGACTGCCTCCATCCTCACCCAGGCGATCCCGGTCGTATGCGCTGCACCACCGGGCATAGTGTACCCGAAGTTCTTCTCGCATGGCGGAACTTTGGAAAAATTCCGCCGAACCGGCCGTGTCGAATAGACGCTCTCTAGTTCTGTGCTTTAATCACGATCTCCCCAATTCCTTGTCGCGAGCGAGGAAAGAGCGCTTTTTTGTCCAGCTGACTGATTGAGGGATGCGGCTCCCGGGCGCGACGGTTTGCGTATGCCGGGGAGCCCTTTCCACCAGTTCATGCAGATCATCGGTGCGAACCCCAAGGCGCCTACGCTTTGGCGGGCGTTGTGGGACCTTAAACCTTTTACGCCGCCTGATCCGCTCGACTAACTCGTGAATGTGAACCGGACGCTCGGTCCAGGATGCCACGGATAGAGAACCTCGTGAACGTCGGTCCCACGGGCGTTCCGTCGTCTCGTTGTACAACACCGTCCCACGGCAGCCTGGGTTGCCGAGCACCAGCACCGGAAACGGCTTCTCCGCCATACCCGGCCTCCGGTTGAATGGGCGCGTTGAGCGCGCTGGCGACCGCGAACGAGAGAAACCGGATGTCGCACGGACCGATCGATCGGTCCGCGACAGCGTGGGCGATCGTGCCGATGCACGCGGGCGAGCTCAATACGAGCGTCCCGCGCCACTTCGGGGCTGACCATCGTCCCCGATTACCCAGACCCGTGCCAGCGCCGACAGCGATCCGGTTGCCGCGATCCCGAGATAACCGAGCCCCAAGCGCGCGCTTCTCGTCCGCTGGATGCATAGTCCATCACACCTGACGAGTATCTCCGTCGGCAGCCGAGTACCGTCCCGCGAACCCTATAGCAGCCATAAGCCGTCGGTGCCCCCCAAGGGTGGGGAAGAGAGAAACGAATTCCATGGTCATCATACCCGATGCATAGTATCGTGCGGCCTCATGAGTTTAATTCCTTGATCGATCTGCGTCGGCTGCGCCATGTCGTCACGCTCGCGCGGAGTGGAAGCTACGTGCGCGCTGCAGAGCTACTTGCGTTGACGCAGTCGGCGCTCAGCCGCAGCATCCAGGCGGCGGAAGCCGACTACGGCGTGCGGCTGTTCGATCGCGGGCCCAGCGGCGTTGCGCCCACGGCTGCGGGCCGCGCTCTCGTTGAAGAGGGGGAGCATCTGCTTCGTGACGCCCGAGCCCTTGACGACACCATGCGGCGAATAGGTGTGGGCGCAGCAGGTGACGTGACGCTGGGCTTGGGGCCGTTGATCGCAAGCGCGAGCCTGCCATTTGTGATGCCCGCCTTTATCAGCAAGTATCCAGCGATCCGAATACAAGTCATCATCGATGCGGCATCGGAATTGCTTCCCAAACTCGCCAGCGACGAGATCGAGTTTGCGATCTGCTCTCGCGGGGCATCTCCGATCGGCGAGGAGCATGAGGCAGAACTGATCTGTGATTTGCAGCCTGCCCTCCTGGCGCGCGCAGGTCACCCGTTGGCAGGGCGGCGTGTCACGGAACCGGAAGTGCGGACCTTCCCGATGATCGGAGGGAAGCCGAGAAAGCTGGGTGAGTTGTCCGCCTTCAGCTATGCGCCGCATTTTGCCTGCGACAATGCCGAAATATTGCGCGAACTGACCCAGGCTAGCGACGCGCTGTGGATGTCATCTACCGCCTTGGCCGTGGAGGAAATCAATGAAGGGCGGATGGTCGCGATCGACTGCCCGGAATTGCTCCCCGCTGGTTATGAGGTGGTAAAGGTCACGCGGCGGCGGCGGACCCAGTCACCAGCGGCAGAACTGGTAGCAGAGCAGCTCGCCGCTGCACTTGTACGCGCAGCGACGAAGGCGGCGTAGCTGCCGGAACGGCCGTTTTGGCGATTAGACGTTTAGCTTGCAAACGAAGGGCAACACCTCAGTGAGATGTTGCCACATGTGGGTGTCGCCAGTTCAGCCTTGAAGAGTGCTGTTCGATTGCCCGCCTTCATGAAGACGGGCAATCGATCCGGCAGATCGCTACAGATCTGGATCGCCAGCCATCGACGATTTCGCGGGAGCTGAAGCGCAACCGCGGGTCGAGATCGGGTATCGGCGAAGCTATGCACAGCGGCGGGCCGAGGCGCGGCATTGGTCGGGCAGGCGCCTGGAACGCTAGCGGGAACTGCGCGCTGAGGTGCTCGGCCGGCTCAGTGCAGGCCACTTCGCGCATCTTGAAATGCCAGCATTCGTTTCCGGTCTCGACAATGTCGCAGTGGTGGGTGAGCGTTCTCGGAGCATTTGGCGATCGGCTTTCAGGTAAACTGCCTTGGCGGAGCTGAGGCGTTCAGCCTTTCGGTCGTGCCAGATTCAGTAATTCTACTGGCGCTATGATTTCTATGCATAGAGATGTTCAGATTATGCATTGGACCGGCTGAATGATGCTGGATACCGATGGGATATAACAAGGGGAGGATTGCTATGATTAAATCTGCTATCAGATCGGCTCTTTTCGTTACATCGGCACTGGCTAGCGTGGCGCCGAGTCTGGCCGCGGCGCAAGATAGCGCCAATGCGGGCGCTTCTGCACCTGTCGATGATATCATCGTGACCGCGCGCAGGCGCGATGAGACGTCCATCGCGGTTCCGGTCGTGCTGACCGCAGTCGGCGCCGCGGAACTTCAGCGGCGCGGAATCAGCAACGCTGACGCGCTGGCGCAGCTGGTTCCCGGCCTAACGATTTTGGGCTCCGGCGGAAGCATCCAGGGCGGCACCATCGCGCTTCGCGGCGTGGCCGGCCCCGACACCAATCCCTTGGGCGATCAGGCGGTGTCGTTCAACATCGACAGCGTTCAGATCGCAAAATCGAGTGTCCGCCGCCTGGCCTTCATGGATCTCCAGCAGGTCGAGGTTCTCAAGGGACCGCAGGCGCTGTTCTTCGGCAAGAACAGCCCGGCAGGCATCATTTCGCTGCGCACTGCAGACCCGACATCGCATCTCGCGGCCAAGGCATCGCTGGGCTATGAGATCAACGCTCATGAGTGGCGTGGCGAAGGCTTTGTTTCCGGCCCATTGACCGAGACGCTCGGCGCGCGCCTGGCCTTTTATGGTTCGGACATGCGGGGATGGGTGAAGAGCCTGGTCCCGGCGAACAGCATCTTTCCCCCGTTCCACCGTTTCGGTCCACGCAATCGCGAATGGGCCGTGCGCGGCACGTTGAAGTTCGATCCGACCGACGCGTTCAGCGCGCGTCTCAAGCTTTCCTATGGCAAGGCCAACGGCGCTTCTAACGCGAACAATGCGCAGGTAGTCAACTGCCCCACAGGAACGACGCAGCTCGTCGGAGTGGTCAGCGACTGCAAGGCAGACAATCATAACAATCGCACCGACAATATCGGTACGGTGTTCACGCCCTATGAGCCGAGGTTCGGGAACGGAGAGACGTTCAGCAAGAGCGACCAGATCCTCGCCGGACTGGAAATGAACTACAAACTCAACGATGCGATCGACCTGACCTCCGTGACCGGCTTCTACCGGAACAAGGTCCTCAACTCCGATCATTTCGCGACCTACCCAGTCGTTCCAATCCTGAATTTCGGCAGCGTCGGCCTGCCGCAGCTTGTGGCCTTCGTCCAGTTCAAGCACCGGCAGATTTCGCAGGAGCTGCGTGCGAACAGCCACTTCGATGGGCCATTGAATTTCACGCTCGGCGGGATCTACACGGACACGCGGTCATCGTCGGGTAGCCACGCCTTCGGCAACGCCACCAATCCCGTCGAGGTAGTGCAATATTTACTGGCCCAGGACGGCACCGCCTATTCGGTATTCGGCCAGGCGCGGTTAGACGTTACGCCGCAACTCGAGCTGTCGGCGGGCGGGCGCTATTCGTACGAAAAGAAGACGCTGCCGGTCGCGCTTGCGGATTTCACTGGTTCGCGTACCAATCCGATGCTGCCCTTTGCACCAGCGGTGGATCGGGTTTCGTTCAACAATTTCTCTCCGGAGCTGACCGCCACCTACCGCCCCACCAGCAGGCTGACCTTTTTCGGGTCGTACAAGCATGGTTTCCTGTCGGGTGGTTTCAATGGCAGTACGGCGACTTTTACCGTCCCGATCAATTACGGCCCGCAGAAGATCAAAGGCTTCGAGGGCGGTGTGAAGGCGGCGTTGCTGGATGGCGCGCTGCGGACCAATCTGTCGGTCTTCAACTACAAGGTGACCGGCCTGCAGGTTACTGCGTTTGAAGGTACCCTGGGCACGATCCGGAACGCTGGGGGCGTGCGGACCAAGGGCGCTGAATTCGACATGAGCTACCGCACCCCGATCGAAGGATTGACCCTGAGAGGCGCCCTTAATTATAATCATGCACGTTACACCGAGAATTTCGAGCCATGCTGGCGGGGCCAGTCACAGGCGCAGGGCTGTAACTTCCGGGCGATTGGCGGCGGTAAATCCCGCCCGATCCTGCCAGGCGAAACGGGTAACAATCAGGATCTTTCCGGCCGCCGTCTCATCAATGCGCCCGATTGGGCGGGCAATGTCGGCGCAAGCTACGAAACCCCGCTTGGTTCGGCACTGAAGCTCGGCCTTTCCGCCGATGTCGACTTCGCCAGCAGCTCCCCGCACGACGCCACCCTGTTCCCGCTCCTGGTCTCCCCCAAATATGCCCTTGTGGGCGCCACCGCGCGCATTGCGGAGGCGGAGGATGCCTGGGAGGTGGCGGTTATCGGCCGCAATCTGACCGAGAAATATTACTGGGCTGGCGGACAGCAGCTGCAATTCACCGGAGGTATTTCCGGTGCCGTAGCTCCTGGCGTGCCAGCGGACGCTTACGCCGTGCCCAACCGCGGCCGGGAAATCATGCTTCGTGTCACCGTCGCCTTCGGTCAATAATGGTCGGAGTTGAAGCGGGCATCATGCAGATCTTGGTATCCGGAATGGATATCAAGATCCGCGCTCGCCAGCGCTCTATAGGATGGAGATGGTCCGATCTGGTGCGAGGAGAAGCCAGGTATCCAATAGAAGGAATTGCCGCGCGCGGTCGATGACAGCTGCAAGCTTGAGCATCCTTGCCAGGTGAGTGGGTCCAGATGCGCGATGCTCTGGTCACTTTGCTGGGAAGACAGCAGGGGATGGCACCAATCGGCCACATACCGTCGCTGCCTTGCCATGCAATGTCGGTCTGCCGGCTCTGTGGGAAAAGCGGTTGGTCTACGCGGCGGTGGAAGGCGCTTGAGACCGAAACCGTGATGTGAGGAGAGAAGAATGAACGGTTCGATGCGGATTTCGGTGGCTGCTCTGGTCATCGCGCTTGCAGCGAATAGCGCCAACGGGGAAACGCCGGGACTTCTGGATCAGAAGCCCGCTAGCGCCAAGACGCGTGAGGTACTTGCAAAGCCGATAGCCGCAGATCCTGAGGACCGGCGCGACTTCGATTTCAGCGAGCGCGGCTTCATGGGGACCATTCCAGCGGTCAAGGATACAAACGGCCGCGTGCTGCGCAATCTGACTGCGTATGAGTGGGCGACCAAGACTAAGCCGGACACCGTCAATCCCAGCCTGCTGCGCGCCACCGCCCTCTCCGCGCGCAGCGGCCTCTTCAAGGTGACGGACGGCGTATATCAGGTGCGTGGCGTGGATGCCGCGAACATGACCATCGTCGAAACCGCGACTGGGTATGTGATCATCGATCCGCTGATGTTCAAGGAAACGGCTCAGGCGGCTATGAACCTGGTGTACGCCAAAATCGGCAAGCGGCCGGTGCGGGCGGTGATCTATACTCATTCCCATACGGACCATTTTGGCGGGGTTAAGGGGGTGATCGAGGAAGCAGACGTCAAGGCTGGCAAGATCGCTATCATTGCGCCCGACGGGTTCATGCGCGAGCTCGTCTCCGAGCACATCATCGCCGGCCCCGCCATGGGTCGCCGTGCACAGTACCAGGCGGGGTTCTCCCTGGAAGAAGACCCGAAGGGTCAGGTTGGCATGGGCGTGGCACTGGGCCACTTGGAGGGGACCAGCACCCTGCTTGCTCCCACAGATATAGTGACCCACACCGGAGAGACCCGACGGATCGACGGCCTGGATATCGAGTTCCAGATGGTGCCGGAGAGCGAGGCTCCGTCCGAATTCAACCTCTATCTGCCGAAACAGCGAGCCTTGCTGATCGCGGAGACCGCCAGTTGCACTTTGCACAACATTCAGACGCTGCGCGGCGCGCAGCCACGAGACGCCCTGCGCTGGGCGGGCTACCTGACCGAGGACCTGAACCTCTATGCCGGGCGATCCGATATGGTGATGATGAGCCACTGCTGGCCCAGATTCGGACAGGGGGAGGTCCAAGACTTCCTCACCAAACAGCGTGATTCCTACAAGTTCATCCATGACCAGACCGTTCGGCTGATGAATATGGGAAGGACACCCACCGAGATCGGCGACGAACTCCAACTGCCCGAAAGCCTGGCGAAGGAATGGTACGACCGTGGCTACTACGGCACGGTCAGCCATAACTCGAAAGGAGTCTACGACCGTTACCTCGGCTGGTTCGACGGGGTTCCTGCCAATCTCAACCCACTGCCAACGGTGGAGGCCGCAAAGCGTTATGTGGAATTGGCCGGCGGACCGGAGAAGATGCTTGCCGCGGGTGAGGCCGCGGCAAGCAGCGGCGATTACCGCTGGGCGGCCGAATTGCTGCAGAAGCTGGTTTTCGCCCAGCCCACTTTGACGGCGCGTGCGGCGCTGGCCGATGTTTACGAACAACTGGGATATCAGAGCGAGAGCGGCCAGTGGCGGAATTTTTACCTCTCCGCGGCGAAGGATCTTCGGGAGTTCCATCGGCCTCACCCGCCGACCACGACACAAATGCCGGACACCATGCTGGCGATTCCTACAGCTGCTTACCTGGATGTCTTGGCGACTAGGTTGGATCCCGCCAGGATCGGCGATGCGCCACTGAGCCTGAACCTTATCGTCAACGACAGGGGCGAGCGTGCGCTGATCACTCTTTCCAACCACGTCCTTCTGGGGGAGATCGGAGGCAATAGCGATACAGCCAACGCAACCATTGAGGCGCCGTGGGCCACCGTACTGCAGCTTTTCTCCGGCGCTCCGCTGGTGACATTGGAGGCAGGAAGCGGTTTGAAGATCGCGGGCGACAAAGGCGCAGTCGAGCGTCTGCGGTCAGCTCTGACGACCTTTAGCGACTTCAACATCGTCACGCCGTGACGATATGGCCGGCCGCGCTTGATCTTGCCGTGCTGAGGCGGTCGGGATCTGCGGGTATCTCGGAGCACAGGCTGGGCTGACCTTCGACTTCGGGCTGGTCGAGATGGCCGAGTACCGCTTCGACGACCCGCTCACCGGCACCAAGCGCCGGATCATGCAACCCACGCTTAGTTACGCGGACATGATTCGTGAGTTTGACATACGGGAAATTCGCTCCGCACTGTCATTAGCAGTGTGATGTGGATCAGAGGCCTCGATAGGGAATGGTGACCAATGCGGTCTTGAACGCGTGGTTTTGCCTCGAGGTGCTGCCGCGCGAGCCTGTTCTCACGCGATTTATCGGCCGCCACTGGCGCTCGTCGGACGAGGTTCCCGATATCCGCCAAGATGTTTACGAACGAGTGCTGCTCGGCGCAAGTCGCGCACTGCCCGAGCTGTCTGGCCCATATATATTTACAGTCGCTCGTAATGTTATGATCAACCGAGCACGACGGGCCAATATCATCAAGCTCGGCCTGGTGACCGAGCTGGAGCAGATTGTGCCCGACATAGACTGGCTGACGCCCGCCCGGCACGTCGAGGCGCGCGAGGAACTCACGCGGGTCCAGGCCGGTCTTGACGTTCTTCCTCCCAGATGTCGCGAAGTATTGCGTCTCCGAAAAGTGGAGGGACTGAGCACACGAGAGGTTTCCCAGCAGCTGGGGATCGGCATCGATGCGGTAGAAAAGCAGCTGACTTTGGGGATGCGCGCCCTGATCGACTTCATGCATGGCGGCGATGGACGAGTGCAACGGCCAAGCCGCGCGCGGACAATCAAGCATGGCCCAGTTTCATGACCCATCATTCGAGCCTTGAACAGGAAGCCGCACTCTTCCTGGTGCGCAGTCAAGAGCCCGGCTGGTCGGACGCCGATCAGCGCGAACTCGACCGATGGCTTGAACAGTCGATGGCGCATAAGGCCGCCTTCTGGCGACTTCAAAACGGGGGTGACCGGGTCGACCGGCACCTGATGTCGGCACTCGCACAGGAGGAGCCAGATAGTGGCTTTCCCGACTGGTTGCGGGGGCGTTTTCAGATTGCCATCACTCGACCCGTGACGCCCCTGCTGCGCCCGACGCTCCTGGCGGCGAGCATTATGATCATGTCCATCGCCGGATATCTCGCCCTTACGGCTCAAGAGCCACGGCCGGAATATTCGGAGCATGTCACGAAATTTGGCCAGATCGGAAAGCTCGCGCTCGCCGATGGCAGCCGGGTCGAACTCAATACCGACAGTGGCGTGCGCATCGCCAACTCGCGTGCCGAACGCACGCTCTGGCTCGAACGAGGAGAGGCCTATTTCGAAGTTGCGAAAGACAAGGATCGGCCCTTCGTCGTGCATGCCGGCTCGCGCAGAGTGACGGTCCTCGGCACGAAGTTCGCGGTTCGTCGCCAGGGAAATGACATCACGGTATCGGTGCTGGAGGGAAGAGTTCGTGTCACGCCTGGGCCTGGGCCAGACGGAGGATCGACAATGCTCATCGCGGGCGAAATCGCCGCGACCGACGGGCAGTCGATGCTGGTTAGCGCCGACAGGCTCGCACAGATCCGAAAGAGCCTGTCATGGCGCTTTTCGATGCTGGCATTCGACAATATCACTCTGCGCGAGGCGGCGGCGCAGTTCAACCGCTACAACGTGCGTCAGTTGGCGATAGTAGGGCTCGACGCGCAAAACCAGCGTATCAGCGGATCGTTCAGAATCGACAATGCAGAGGGGTTTGCCGACCTTCTTGAACATGCCTACGGGCTCGAGGTCAGGCGTTTAGAGGATAGAATCGAAATTACTTCGCGGTGAGCGTACGGAATTTCTCCTCTCGTTTGTCCCTATCATCAAGCAGTTTAATCTGTGACATAAAAGGGGGGTAGAATAGATGAACAAGAAGCTCCTGGCCGCGATGCTTTGCGGCGTCTCGATATCGTCGGTATCGTGGCAAGCCGAGGCACAGACCCAAGGTCACACACATGCCCTAACGCAGCAGTTCAATATTTCTGCTGGGAATCTGGAACAGGCGCTGGATCAGTATCGCCAGCAAACCACCATCCAGTTGATTTATCGTCCCCAGGAGGTCGCGAAGGCCCGGAGCGCCGGCGTCTCCGGAGTTCTGAGCCGTGAAGCAGGGCTGAACGCCATACTTGCGGGCTCCGGTTTCAAGCAGCATCGCAACGACTCGGGCGCGATCGCGATCGTCTCCAGCCGAACCGCGGCCACTGCGGCGAGCTTCCAACGAATCGCGCTGAGCGAGCAAGGCCCAGTTGTCCCTGCTGCGGCGGCACAGGCGGCCCCGGAACCGGTGGACGACATCCTCGTCACGGCGCGCAGGCGCGACGAGGCTTCGATCGCGGTTCCCGTCATGCTGACGGCCGTCAGCGGAGCGGAACTGCAGCGGCGCGCGATCAACGACATGGACTCCCTTGCCCGGCTAGTCCCCGGATTGACCATTGCGGGAGCCGGCGGGAGTACCCAGGGCGGCACGGTGGTGCTACGCGGCGTGGCGGGTCCCGATACCAACCCGCTCGGCGATCAGGCCGTGTCGTTCAACATCGACGGCGTCCAGGTGGCAAAGTCGAGCATTCGCCGCCTGGCCTTCATGGACCTCCAGCAGGTCGAGGTCCTCAAGGGACCTCAGGCGCTGTTCTTCGGGAAAAACAGCCCCGGCGGCATCATTTCGGTGCGCAGTGCCGACCCGACACCCCATCTCGCGGCCAAGGCATCACTGGGCTATGAGTTCAAGGCGCATGAATGGCGGGGCGAGGGCTTTATTTCCGGCCCGCTCACCGACACACTCGGTGCCCGCCTCGCCTTTTATGGTTCGCACATGCGCGGCTGGGTGAAGAGCCTGGTCCCGGAGAACAGCCTCTTCCCGCCGTTCCATCGTTACGGTCCGCGCAGTCGTGAATTCGATGTGCGCGGCACGTTGAAGTTCGATCCGACCGACAGGTTCAGCGCGCGTCTCAAGCTTTCCTATGGTAAGACCAAGGGTGCGGGCCAGGCTGAAAATTCTCAGGTCGTCGCCTGCCCCCTTGGGATCAGCCAGCTGCAAGGGATCGTCAGCGATTGCAAAGCCAACAATCGGAACAATCGTACCGATAATGTCGGCACGGTCTTCACGCCTTACGAGCCTGGATTCCGCAATGGCGAAACATATGCTGAGCAGGAACAGATCCTTGCCGGGCTGGAACTGAATTACGCCCTCACCGACACGATCGACCTCACTTCCGTGACTGGATTCTACCGGAGCAATTATAAGGGCGCAGAGCATTTTTCGCGCTATCCGGTCCAGCCAATCCTGATGTTCGGCTTCAGCTTGGGCCTGCCGCAGATTCTGACCTACTTACCCTTCAGGAACCGGGAAATTTCCCAGGAATTTCGTGCGAACAGCCACTTCGACGGACCGCTGAATTTCACGATCGGCGGGATTATTACGGACACGCGATCATCGATAGGCTCGCACTTCTTCATCAACGCCACCAATCCGGTAGAAATCCGCCAATTTTCCCTTACCCAGAATGGCACCGCCTATTCGGTCTTCGGGCAGGCCCGTTACGACGTGACACCGCAACTCGAGCTCTCGGCGGGCGGGCGCTACTCATATGAGCGGAAGACACTTCCGGTCACCCTCTTTGATTTTACCTCTTCGCGCACCGCTCCGATGGTTCCCTATCAGACGCCGGTAGACAGGGTTTCGTTCAATGATTTTTCTCCGGAACTCACGATCAACTACCGGCCAACAGACCAGCTGACCCTTTTTGCGTCCTACAAGCGCGGGTTTCTGTCCGGAGGCTTCAATGGCGCTGTCGCGAATCCTGCTATTGCGCTCAATTATGGGCCGCAGAAGATCAGGGGCTTTGAAGGCGGTGTCAAAGCGAGGTTGTTCGGCGGTGCCCTCCGCACCAATCTGTCACTCTACAATTACGAGGTTCCCGGGCTCCAGATTACCGCTTTTGAGCAACCGCCGGGAGGGGGCGCGCAGGTCGGGACGATCCGGAATGCGGGCGGGGCGCGGACCAAGGGTATCGAGTTCGACATGACCTACCGTACTCCGATCGAGGGCTTGAGCCTGAGCGGCGCTCTCAGCTACAATCACGCACGCTTCACGGAATATTTCGGACCCTGCTGGACGGGGCAGTCGCAGGGGCAGGGCTGCAACTTCCTGGCTCTCGGCGGTGGCCTCGCCCGCCCGATCCGGTCAGCTGAGATTGGAAATGTTCAGGACCTGGCGGGACGGCAACTCATCAACGCGCCCGAATGGGCAGGAAGCATCGGCGCAAATTACGAGACATCGCTTGGATCGCGATTGAGCCTCGGCCTTTCGGGTGAGGTAAACTTCGCCAGTAGCGTGCCCACTGACGCCACCCTCAACCCGCTGCTGATCTCGCGGGACCGCTGGCTCTTCGACGCTGCTGTGCAGGTTGGGGATGCCGAAGATCGCTGGGAGGTGGCGCTCATCGGGCGCAATCTGACCAACGACTTCTATTGGTCGGGTGGGCAGGAGCTGGCATTCACCGGATCTCGTCCGACTGGTGGTCCTACACCAGGGGTGCCGGCCGACGCTTATGCCGTGCTCAACCGAGGACGGGAAATCATGCTGCGTTTGACTGTCGCCTTGGGACAATGATCTATGGAGCAGAACATGCCTGACATCTGGCGTGCAGCGATAGTTGCCGGACTGGACTGATGCGAAGGCTCATGGGCATCCGCTATTTTGCATCATGGTATTTTGTACCAGCAAGTAAGGTGGCTGGTGCACCTTTGAAGGGTGCCGACTTCGACTTCGCGGAATTCGGTTTCGAGCGGCACTCTCGCTTTTCGGTGATCTCCCAGAAAGGTTTGCATTATGCGTATCAGCAATGAATTTATTCATAGGGGAATGGCTTGGAGAGCTCTCACCGGCCTTTTAGCAGTGGGAGCTGCTACGTCTCAAATAGCTAGTGCGGCCAGTCCCCAGCAGACCCGGGCGGTGGCTACGGAACGACAATACAGGATCGAGGCAACGGCAAGCGCAATTCTCCAGACACGCCAAATGCACGAGACGATGGGGAAAGTGCGCCGATTGCTACTTGCAACGCCGCCAGCAGCCTCGCAGGCTGCTCAACAGACTCTGCAACAGATGGTCTCTGAAACTGCCGGATTTGCGGCTCTGACAGCGGCAAGCGTCGATCCGCAAAATCCTGGCCTCGTCTGGGACATCGCAGCACCCAGAAAGTGGTTGGGGCATTCGGTACCGGGCTCTCGGTTCGCCTTCGATAATCCCGACAATGTTTATCGCTATGCGATCATTGACGATGCATCGACCTATGTTCTCGATACGCAGGCCAACGGACCGACTGGTCGACTCAGCGTCACCGTCTACAGGGCTTTTGTGGGTGCGCAGACAAAGAACTGGGAGCAGCCTGTGGACGCTGCGGGCGCGGAACGGATAAAGTCTGATAGCCAAGGCGCAGCGCGGATCACGATTGGACCGGTGGACCCAAAAGACGGCACACTCTACCTCAACTCACGGGGCGGACGTATGTTGCTTGTGCGAGAGGCCGTATATGATTGGCAGACGCAGCGGCCCCGTACCATATCTCTCCGAAGGGTTTCCGGGCCGAAAGCTCGCCCGCTAACGTTCGATGAAACTGTTGCTACCGCGCAAGAATATCTGATTGCGGCAACTCGGACTGTTATTGATCTCGATAACAACTTCAGCCCCATGCCTACCAACAGCTTTGGACCTACGGTTGCACGGGGATTCGGTAAATCGATGATCAAGGTGGGGCGATTTCAAATCGCGGATGACGAGGCTCTCATTGTGAATGTTCGACCGCAGGCCGCCGAGTATATTGGCGTCACTGTGACCTCACCCTGGCTGATTACCCGCGATTATGTCGACAGGACGGGTAGCCGGGCGAACAGGCAGTCACACCAGAATCCCGACGGTTCTTACACCTACGTGGTGAGCAGCCGAGATCCGGGTGTAGCGAACTGGTTGGATACGGATGGTCTGCTTGATGGCGCTATGGCAGTGCGCTGGGAGGGAATGAATGCGCCGGAGGCCAATCCCGATGACGCGATAGAGAGGGTTAAGCTCGTCAAGTTAAGTGCTATTCGTGGGGAGCTTCCATCCGGATTCCCTTCTGTCAGCGCTACTGATCGAAGCACCGAAAAGGCAACTCGCCGGAGGGACTATGAAACCCGCTGCGGTGTGCCCTGCCGGGTTTACGCGGGTGCTGAAGGTGACTGAAGACGAGCGTTAGGACGTCATCCAAGTCAGTGAATCGGTTTGCTTGGCGCGCTGAGGTGCAAACGGCAGGTAAGTCCCAAAGCCAGCCGTTCCGCGACACCCTCCGCAGAGGCGCGTAGCTGCCGCCCCTCGTCACCATGAACGAAAGGCACGTATCAGGCGCTCGGTTCCCTCCATGAACGGCAGAGATTGCGGCGGTGGTAGCCCCTCCTCGACAAAGCTAGGCTGGAGCTCGTTTCACCAGTGCTGAACCAAAGCGTCGCGTCGGTTGTTACGCTGAGGTGATCCAACCTACCCTATGCGTGCTGGTCAATTGCGAAGGGGGCGCCGCCGCCTCAGCGGGCGACAAGCTGCCGGACCAGCTGGCTCAAGCGTTCGAGGCAGCGGGCGTTCGGACCGAAATTTTGATATTACGCGTCGCCGAGCTGGACGAGGCGCTGGGCCAAGCAGTCCGCGACAAAAAACGAGTCGTCATCGCAGGGGGCGACGGCACCGTCAGCTGTGCCGCGAAACACCTGGTTGGGACGGAGGTCGAGCTGGCGCTTCTGCCGCTGGGCACGCTTAATCATCTCGCTCGCGACCTTGGCATCCCGACCGACTTGGAATCGGCGGCGAAGCTCGCGGTGCACGGCCAATCGACATACATCGACGTGGGCGAAGTAAATGGTCAATTCTTCGTCAATAACGCCTCGATCGGCCTCTATCCGTCGATGGTGCGACGGCGGGACATGCCGCAGCGACGTGCCCTGCCCAAGTGGCTGGCCGCGCTGCCTGCCTCATGGGAGGCGCTCTCGCGGATCCGACATCACCGCCTGTACGTCGACATGGGCGCTGGCGAGCATCCGCTTGTCACGTCGCTGCTATTTGTCGGCAACAACGAGTATTCGCTCGAGGCGGGATCACTCGGTCGTCGTACGACGCTGCAGGCGGGAAACCTATCGGTCTATGCGATCGGGGGACGGCGGCGCCTGGCGTTAATCTCGTTCGCTTTGCGTGCGTTGGTCGGCAGGATTGATCGTCTCGCCGATTTCGTGGTGATCGGCGACTGTCGGGAAATCACCGTGCGGTCGCTGGGCGGCTCGATCGAGATTGCGCTTGACGGCGAAGTCCAGCGACTGGCCTGCCCATTGCGATTCAGAATAGTGCCACGCTCTCTGCGCGTCGTCACGCCGCCGGCCACCGAACCCGGTGTTTAGCCTTGAGTGCCATCCCTCATTTCTAAAAACACCTGTATTGTCATAATCTACGCAACGGTTGGCGGGATAGGTCCATTTGGGAGAAGTGCCACGACTTCCGAAATAGAAGACCGGTCCGACAATGTTAGACGAGAATGTTCGATGACTCCAGAGTTGCGGGACCACGCAAGGTGAGCATGAACTCGGCCGTGCTGATATCGCCATCAGTATTGCCGAGGATGATCGTGTTGACCCCATCAAACGGATAGATCAATCGCATGAACTCGAGAAGCTATGGGCCCCGGCGATCGCATGAAGTGGTCGACCAGCAAAGCGGATGCAGCTCGCTATAGTGCCACACAAGGCCTTGGCCTTGGACAAACCGTATCGGAAGGGGAAAAGGGTGAACTATCGTGTTAGATTACGTAAAGATTTGTAAAAGCCAGTGCCGCAACAACCATTCCCCATCTTATGCATCTATTCGCGGGAGCCAATGTCACCCCTTACTTGGTAGCCAACGCAACTGCGTATTGCGTTCGTCCGCTTTGGGCCAGGCTCTCGTCGAGCAGCAAAAGCGATTGCAGCAGCGTCGCATCGGCTTCGTCATCGAAATTGGCGAGAACGTCGCTCAACGCCAGATGGTAGATGACTCCACCCGTGGGGATGATTTCGGCGTTCGGGAAAATCCTCTCAACGGCTGTCAAGATGCTGTCGCTGTCGGCGGCCTCGGTCGGATCGGCCTGCATCATATGGTCGATGGACGGCCGGTCAACTGTGCGGCTGAGCGACACAGATGGACTCTTCGGATGCCTGAGGTAATGTTCGGGAAGTATGGCGCGAACCCGGAAGGCCGTTTCGAGATCCGCAGCGGGCCATTGGAAGCGCGTCGGCCCGACGAAGTCATCCATCGCGAACAATCCGCCAGTCCGTAGCGCCTTGTGACTCCACGCCACCGCTTGGCGGGCGTCGAACATATGATGAAGCGCGTTATTCCAATAGACGAGGTCGACCGCGCCGGTGGGGTCAGCCTCGAAGGCGTTGCCGATATGGATGGTCACGCGGTCGCCGACCCCGAACTCCTCTGCCTTGGCCTCAATCTGGGCTCGCCGGCCTTCACCGATCTCGAACAAGTCGAAAGTCTCGACGATGCCTTGCACGATCAGCTTCATTTCCTTGCCGCCCGATCCACACCCGACCGAGAGACCGCGACCAAAGCCACCTTCCGGCATCCGGTTCCTGATCTGTTGGGTGAAGCCCTGATGGGGTCCATCAACAGCTTCTCCGCATACGATGCGGTTTATGTGTCGATGGATGGCAGGATGCATCCACCAGCGCGATCCATCCGAGGCACGCTTGGTCGACCAATGTTTGGCAGCGATTTGAAGTCTGTCATCCATGCTCGGCGCCTAGCAGAATTCGCCGGCATCCCAAGCAAAGCTTTCCGGGAAGCGGTCCAATTTTCCGGCAGAGACACTTCCGATTGCCACGCGGATAGCTCCCCGCCTTTCGCCTTCTCCAGATAGCACTTCGCATTATAGCTGTTGCGGACGGCCGCATATTTGATCGTCCCAGCGCTATCGGGATCAGGCGCTATCATGCCCACAAGCTGATTGGCCGGATCATAGCGAACGGCCGAGGTGAACATAGAACGGCGATGTCTGTGCCTTAGCCCCTCCCGCCCCAAGCATTAGACAGCATAGCGATCAACAGACTTGGCTGCGGGTCACGCCGCCGATTTCGCCGTGTCGTCGCTCGTCATAAGCTGAAAATTGCGCCGCATGGCCTTGCCGGACCGCCCGCTTCAGGCCGGGCCGGTTGCTGCT
>NZ_JBANFK010000032.1:0-34543 GCF_037861105.1 Rhizorhabdus argentea | reverse complement strand
ATCGTTCAAAAGGCGCGCGAGCAGGGCCTCGACAAGACTCCGGATTTCGTTGCCCAGCAGCGCCGGCTCGAGGAGAACCTTCTGGTCAGCATGCTCGGCCAGAAGATCGCCGCGACCGTCCCGATACCCGACGATCACGACATCACCCAATATATTGCCGACAATCCCTCCCAATTCGGCGGCCGCCAGCGTCTGATGCTCGACCAGATCCAGTTTGCTGCGCCCAGGAACGTGAAGAGCCTGACCGCGCTTAAAGATGCGCACAGCCTCGACGACATTGCGGCGGGGTTGCAGAAGCTCGGCCTCCGCTTTGCGCGCGGCAAGGGAGTGATCGACACCGGCCAGCTCGATCCGCAGTTGATCAGCGTGATCAACAAGCTTCCGCCCGGCGAGCCGTTTTTGCTGCCGTCGAGTGGCCAATATGTCGCAAGCGTCATCGTCGGCCGCGACAGCACCCCGACACCGGCCAATGCGGCACGCCTGGCCGCCGCCGAAATGGTCCGCCGCCGCGAACTGGTCGCCGAGAGCAAGGCCCAGGTCGCGCGCGCGCGCACCAGCGCAGAAATCCAGTATCAGCGCGGTTTCGAGCCGCAGAAAGCTGCCAAGTAATTTGCAACGTTGTCGGTTTGCTTGTTAGGGTCCCGACCCAATGACCGGATTGAACGAACCCGCTGACGCGGGATAGGCGCTGACATTGGCCGGAATGGCCTCCTGATGAGAAGATCTGGTTGCTTGGACCAACCCTCAACCAGGAGACCATCCCATGACTGATGCCACGGCAGCGGCAAGCCCGCTGCGCCGGCGCATGATCGACGATATGAGCGTCCGCAACCTGTCGCCCGCGACGCAGCGATGGTATCTCCATGCGGTGTCAAAGTTCAGTCGCTACTTCGGGCGATCACCAGACCGCCTCGGGCTCGAAGACGTTCGGGCGCTTCAGGTTTGTCTCGTTTCGCAGGGGATTTCGTGGCCAGCCCTGGCGGACATCTTCCGTCGCCATGGTCATGCCTACGCGCAAGCCCATGGCGGTCATACCGGCCGCGTGGAGCGGCGCGTCATGTCCGCGATCGAGCTCTGCCGGACACAGCGCTCCGCGGCCATATCGAAGCTTGCGAGGACTGCGCGCACAGCCGGATCGCCTACAACTCCTGTCGCAATCGGCATTGCCCAAGTGTCAGAGCACGACGCGCGACCCGTAGCTCGCTGCCCGACGGGCCGATCTGCTGCCGGTGCATTATTTCCATGTCGTGTTCACGGTGCCGGCCGAAGTCGCCTGGATCGCCTTACGCCCATGTTGGCATCCCCTCCCACGTCAGACGTGTCATCGTGTTCCGGCAGCGGAGCAAGGCGGCGAAGACTTGCCTAGCGCGCGCGGGCGAGCATCCGGCTGACAATGGGCGCCGCGTCGAAGAATGGCTCCCATCTCATCAAGATGATTGGAATAGCACGCTACGCCATCGGCTTGCTCGCAATGCAGCCCTCGGACCCGAAATTTCCGTTAACTCCCGCTAGAGAAAGGAGAGGTGGCCTTATGTCCGCGAGCCCGCCTGCGAACCAGACCAAGTCGATCTTGCGCTGAATACCCGCATTGTTGACCCGCATTGTTGAGGTCCGGAAACTTCTCGAGATCCTGAGCGTGGAGCTGCTTGATCCTGTCCGGATCGGCCTCATCGCTCCTGATTATAGACACACGGGGATTACGGATTAGAGGCGGCAGTTCCGAAGGGTCGTGCGAAGCATCCGCGAAAAGAGGAGTAGTTCCGAGCGAGCCGCATGGCGAAAATAACCGAGCGCTATGAGCCCGCGTTACCAGCGGGTGGAGGAGCGTTAGAAGCGCGCAGTCTGGTCTCATCGGCCTTTTTCTGAATCGCTTCTACCCGCGCCATGGCCGCATCGATGTTCGCCGGTTCTTCACCGTCGCGGGGCACTACTTGATGACAGGCCACGAGACTGGCGACTGCCAGTAGCGCCAGGCAATTGCGTGACCGGCGGATCAGCGAGGTCGCGACTCGAGCGACGAAAAGGCATTGCGCGCCGCCGCAGCTAACCAACTTCCAATCGCCCTCGTAAGTAGCTCGAACGGCGTTCGCTCTCGAAGGGAAACGGTTCGCAGCGGTTTTTCTCATGGACCGTAGACGACACCAAGGCGCAGACCCGCATCTGTTGATCGCGCTGAGCTTCACTCAGCGGACTTACGTCCGTCCTATGCGTCATGATGACCGAGGGCGAACCGTACCGGTTGGCCGCAGCGAGGTCTTCCGCTGGTAAGGTGACTGGCGCAGAAACAAAGCCGTTTTTCGTATTATTTGCAATGTTAGTGGTTGTTTCGCGACACCCAGATCAGCCAACGACCAACCCAGTTCAACAGGCGCTCGTTGCGCCGTCGAGGACCATCTCCGACCGAGGAGTGTGCGTGTAGGAATCGAAATCGCGTCACATTTGATCTGTCCTTCAGCATCATGGTGGAGACGGCGCAGTTGCAGCAAACCCGCACACGAAAACAATGGGCGTCTGGCAGGAGAACAACTACACTGCGTCCGCTAATCTTATGGTTGCGCAGTCGAACGGGTGACCCAGGGCTTGAGCAACGGCACGTGCCGCTCGCAACGACGAGGGCTCGTCGGTGAGATCAATGCTATAATGAAACAACTGTCGCTGGATCGGCGCGTAGAGATCGACGTGTCGTGCCTGGGCCTGGTCAAACGCCTCTTCAAACTCAGCAAGGTCGGAAACCACGGGCCCGGCACCCCAATGAGCGAAATTCGCGTCGTCCGAGGCGTCAATGCCCTGCGCGTTGAGGAACAGGCACGGGCGAGGACGTAGCAAGAACTCATAAACCTGGCTACTGACGTCACCGATGTAGATATCAGCGCGATTGGTATAGGCCATCGTCGTCGACAATCGGCTACCTAAATCGATGTGAATATTGGGCGAGCGCAGATAGCGTTCGTCAATATGACCCGGCCGATCGACCCTTAGGCGATCAACTGTAAGGACGAAGGGCCGTTCGAACAACATGACGTGAGGCGCGAAGATCAGATGATAGTCGTCATGCTCGAAGAACCAGTCCAGAATCTGCCGGCCCCACCGATACCAGGACGACAGATGCGGCGAGACGTGCGGGTTGTAGAGCACCACCGGCCTCCCGTCGTTGCACATCGGATGCACTGCCGATCCCTCATCGATCATGTCGAACTTCGGGTAGCCGACCACCGAGATGCGGTCGTTGGTAAGATCAGTCTCGGCAATCAATCGATCGCGAATCTTGGCGCCCGAGACCAGCACGTGGTCGAAGCGCGCGCTTGCCTTGTCGAAGCCAATCGCGCGATCACCTGCACCGTGGCGCGTATGAATGATCTTGAGATCGCCGAACTGGTAGCGGGTCTTCAGAACGAGCGATGTTTTCTCAGTAACGATCAACGCGTCCAAGGATCGGAAGAAATCCAAATTGTCGCGATAGACAAGCAGCTTACGCGCTGGCACCACCGTCTCCAGCACCTGCGCGATCCTGCTCGAGACGCCGTTTCTCAGTCCGAGTTCGACCAGCGCAATCGTATCTCCTATCTTACCCGCACCGAGGCGGATCACCTCCGCGGTCAGCCGTTTGTTGGTGGTAGCGACGACGATCTCCAGATCGAGCCCCGCGTCGGCAAGCGCAAGGGCGACCGGGAGGCTATGCGCCACCTGGTGAACCTGATCGTGATTAAAGAGGAATCCTAACCGCACCTGGTAAGGACGCCACCGCCGTTCCAAACCCGCAGGCGAAGGCAGATCGATGAGGTCGGTTGCACCACCTCACCTGGATTGGTTTAGAATATCAGGACGTCGGTCATCGCTGCCATGTTTGGAACGAGCTTTTCGACCGATGCACGCGGACTGGCCCTACCGGCCGGAGCGATGAGCGCTGAAGGTTCTGATTTGTTGAGTTCGTGTGAACGATGAACTGCGGGAAGATCGCCTGCGCAACGTCACTGTCGCAGGCGTTGTCAATTTCGACGACGGGACAGTGGAGGGGGCCTGATGTGCGGGATCGCAGGCTGGTATAGGCGCCTGGGCGGGAATGTCGGCGAGAGGACAATTGCGGCTCAATGCGATGCTATCATTCACCGGGGGCCGGACGATTTCGGAATATTTACGGATCGCGATTTCGGTTTCGGAATGCGCCGCCTGAGTATTCTCGACATCGCAGGTGGCCACCAGCCGATGGATGCATGCGGGGGACGCTTCACCATCGTCTTCAACGGAGAAATCTATAACCATAAAGAACTTCGCAAGCCCCTTGTGGAGCGGGGATTTGCCTTCCGGTCGACCAGCGATACCGAAACCATCTTGGCCGCCTTCGCGATCTATGGAAATGACGCGTGGGCGAAGCTCGAAGGCATGTTCGCGGTTGCGGTCTGGGACAGCCTGAATCGCGAGTTGACCTTGGCTCGTGACCCGCTCGGGATCAAGCCGCTCTATGTCACGGAGCAGATGGGCGGGATTGCATTCGCCTCGGAGTTGAAGGCGCTGCGGATACTCCCCGGCCACGAGTTCAGTGTCAATGATCGCGCCGTCCATGATTATTTCAGCTTTGGACACGTCCGCCGGCCGCGCTCGATTTTCCGTGAAGTCGAGATGCTCGAACCGGGACATTTCATGACCGTGAAGCCGGACGGTCCTCCGATCAGGAATGTTTACTGGCAGCCGGAACTCCGGCCGGTTTCCGGCATGTCGGCGACAGATTGGGCTGATGAGATGCGCGCCCAGCTTGTGAAGACAGTAGGGCGTCACATGCAGTCGGACGTTCCGGTGGGGGCATTTCTTTCGGGTGGCATCGACTCCTCGGCGGTACTCGCCGCGATGACCGAGAACGGCCACGGAGTTCACAAGGCTTTCACCATTGGATACCCAGGGGCCAAAATCGATGAGACGGCCGCCGCCAGGGAAATTGCCCAACATCTCGGCTGTGAGCATATCGTACTCGCCCTTGAGGCCGGTAACGCGATCGACGTGTTGCCTGCGGTCCAACGCTGCTTCGACGAGCCATTCGCGGATATGGCTGCCATACCCACGTGGCATGCCTCTAAACTGGCTTCGGAACACGTGAAAGTCGTTCTCTGCGGCGAAGGCGGCGACGAGCTGTTTGCTGGATATAAGCGACATCGGAACGCTCGGAATATCGAACGCTTTCGTCCGTTGATAAATTCGAGTTCCTCCATTCTCTCGTTGATCAACAACGCGCCTCCGACGAAATCGGCAAAAATCAATTACCTCCGGCAACATTGCCAGAGATTTGCCGAATTCGCCCGATTGCCTGACGGATATCAGCAGTTTTTCGCCGCTACTCAGATCAGCCGTGAGGCACTACGTGGCCGGATATACAAGCCGGAATTCAAGGCCGTTCATGAGGGGCCATACGCTTACGCAGATCTGGAAGCAGAGTATTTTCCGGGCACAAGTGGCAAAGCGTCGGCATTGGATCAGTTCCTCTTTGCCGATCTCACGGTCAATATGCCGTCGGCGATGCTCACGCGTCTTGACCGCGCCAGCATGGCTCATTCGGTCGAAGCGCGCGTACCGCTGCTCTCACACAAGATGGTCGATTGGGCGCTGACCGTTCCCACCGAGTTCAAGCTCCGTGGAAGCCGAGGCAAAGCCATTTTGCGCGACGCGATCGCCCCCTTGGTCCCACCGTCAACCCTGAAGCGTCCCAAGCAAGGTTTTCAGATGCCGCTGGCGTCCTGGTTTAGAGGTGATTTTGGAGGATTTGCGCGCGACGTCTGGCACGAGAGCGGCGCGGGTGATGCAGGCTACCTCGAGAGGGGCGAGGTCGAGAAGCTCTTTATAGAACATCGCAAGGGCCAGGCGGACCACAGCCGCATGCTTTATGCGATCGCCGTCTTCGGCCTGTGGTGGGCGGATAACAGATCCGGTATTCCGTCGACCGTTGCACCTGCTGCAGCGACCGCCTGGGGAGATTGAAGACATGGAATTGGGCAAGGCCCTGCGTGTAACTTTCGTCCTTCACGAGTTCGATCGCGGCGGAAGCGGGCGCGTCGCGGCCTATCTCGCGCGCGGGTTTGCGGATCATGGCATGGACGTCGAACTCGTCGTATTACGGAAAGGCGGTGAAGTCGAAGCGCCGCTGGTCGACCTCGTCGGAGAGGGCGTAGCAATCCACTATCTGGGCCCACGGCGCTGGTCTCGCGCGGTGGACCTGCTGAGCTGCGTCCCGAAACTGGCACGCCACATGAAGCAGCGGGCGCCGACAGCCATAATCTCCTGCGCCAACAACAGTGCGCTGGTGACCGCCTTGGCGCGTAAGCTGGCAGGGCAACGCCAGACTCGTCTCTATCTGAAGACCACCAATCCGATCGCTTCATCGCGGCACCGGGGTTTGGTACGTTGGATAAGGCGCTGGAGCTATCGGCGGACCTTTCGGGCTACCGACGGAGTTTGGACCCTCAGCCCCGACGAAACCGAAGAAATGCGAGTCGCCTTTCCCGAATCGGCTGCGATTTTCCGAGATGTCGCCAATCCGTATGTTACTCCACAGATGCTTGCTGCTCCCAGCTACTCCGATCATCCGGGACCGTACCGAACGATTCTAGGCATTGGGCGCCTTACACGCCAGAAGCGCTACGAACGATTGATCGAGGCTTTCGCCCTGCTGCGCGCGCCTGACCTTCGCCTGAGCATTTTGGGCGAGGGAGAGGAGCGCGCCGCCCTGACCGCCTTGGTCGAGCGGCTGGGCCTCGGCGAAAAGGTGAGTATGCCGGGATTCGTTCACAATGTCGCCGATGCCTTCCGCGGCGCTTCCATGATGGTTCTCCCTTCCGATTATGAAGGCCTGCCGGCGGTCGTACTGGAAGCGATGTCTGCGAATTGCCCGGTGCTATGCACCGATTGCTTTCCTGCAGCCAGATCGATGCTGGGCCGTACTGAGGGATGCGCAATCATCGAGAGAACCGATCCGGCGAGCTTGGCCGCACTCATGGAGCAACAGCTTTCGCTGCCAAAGCCGGTTCATCTCAGGGAGATTGCCGAGCGTTATTCAATCGCTAACGGCATCGCGAGCCACATCGCGGCCATGTCCGACCACAAGGCGGCCTAGGCCCGTTGGTTGCGGCATGGCCCCGCATCGCGCGAATACTGGCGCTGCACGACAGACCGATGTCCACCGAGGCTAATCTCGCATTGGACCGTCAATTCCCTCGTCTCCACTCTCGCGCCAGACCAATCCTCCCAGCAAGGCGGAGGAGGCGATAGCTTGGAGCAATGCGTGAAAGGCCGCGCCCGGCAGGCCGAATTTCAGCATCAGCAATGGCAGAAGCGGCAACATCGCGAAGGACGAAGCGACATTTCCCCAGACCGAAAGGCCGGGTCTTCCCAAAGCCACCAGCGCCGCACTTGCGGGAGGGGTTACGAGCAATACGGCGCGCGCGACGACCAGCAACAGCATTATCCCTCCTGCCGCGCCAATCTGCCTTCCTCCTATCAGTAGAGCGAGCGGCCCGCCGAAAAAAGCGACAATGAGGACGAACGGCAAAGCGGCGACTGCCGCGATGGCGACCAGCTTCAACAGCGCCCGGCGGACTGCGAGGCGGCTCCCTCCCGCGGCGATCATCCGCGCGAGTTCCGCATAGGAAGCTTGGCCAAGGTTACCGGCCGGCTGCGCGATGACCGTGGTGAAGCGGAGCGCAACTGCATAGGTGCCGGCTGCGATTGGTCCAAGAATCCAGCCCACCGCCAGCGGTGCGATCCGCGGCGCCAATTCACCAAATGTGATATCCGCATTTGCAGCGATCATGAAGGATGTGATTCCGGCGTTTTCCGCGACCGCGCCGCGCGGCGAGCCTATAAGGCGCGCACCAATAAGCTCCCTACGGGCGACCATCAGGCCAAAGCCCCACATCGAAACCCATTCCGCCAACGCCGCAACCAGCCAGGCGATCAAAAAGCCCAGCAGCCCCCACCCCAGCGCAAGGGCCAGCAGCGAGCCGACAAGTCTGACCGTTGGGGCTACGAGGTTGTGGAGGCCCAGCAGATCGAAACGCCCCCTGAGCTGGAGATAGCCCGCGGGCGTGGCCCGAATGGTCGCCAGCACCGCCAAACTATAGGGCGTGGAAAAGGCCAATGCCGTCGGCGACCAGCCGAGCCGAGCCCCAACGAAATGGGCGAGCAACGCCGCGACGACGACTGCGATCACCCCCGCTGCCAATTCGACCGATGCCGCCAACCGCAGCAGGCGGACCAGCCGCGACTGGTCACCGGCCTCCGAGGCCTGCGCTCCGTAGCGCACGACAGCGTGCCAACCCGGGAATTCAATGATGCCACCAACGGTGATGGTGTAGGTGTGTACCAGGATCAGCACGCCATAGTCGCGCACGCCGAGGCTGCGCAGCGCGATAACCATATAGCCGAGGCTCATCAGCCCGGCGATCGCCTTGCCTCCCATCAGCTTGCCGAGATTGCCGTATATCCTGCTGACGATGCCATGCGACGATGACAGCGTTCCGAGATCGTCGCCGTCCGATGTGCTTGTGCCTGACCTTATCGTCACCAATTGGTTTTTCCGTCTCCGAAGCCGCTGAACTACTGCGGACTGATGATGAGCCGTGGCGCTCTAGCCCATTTGCCCAGGAGGAAATAGAGTTCCGTATCCACGGTCCAAAGTACGGTCTTACGGTGTCGGCAACGTCTCTTTCAAACAGTGCATTGGGGAGTTCCGTCTTGCATGGTGTCACGCCCGCGACATGGAGCCCCGATATGTTTTCATCAGCCAATGATTAAGCGGGAGCGTGAATGACCGGCGGCGAACTTTCCGGCGGCATACTCATGACAATGCTTCGGCCGTCCCAAGGGGGCGCCGATCGCGTGGCGGTGCTACTCGCGAACGGTTTCGTCAGGGCCGGGATCCCTACGGGCATCTTCCTACTCCGCGAGGATGGAGAGGGTCGCGAAGCGTTGGTCCGACTTCTTGATCCCGCTGTGATCCTCCGCAGCGCGGGCCCCTCTCTCGGCTCGCGACACCTCGATCTCTTACGGGGCGTGTCCGCGATCCGTCATGAGACCAGCAGGAGCCGGCCTGCACTGGTGCTTGCCAGCAGCAATAATATGGGTCTCGTAACAGGGCTTGCTGCACGGCCCCTCCTGCCCGATGCTCCGCGCTACGCGATGAAGGTGACCAACCCGGTGATCCGACCCCGCGACCTGGGTCCGGTATTGCGGATCTACAGGCACCAGCTCTACGGACATATTTTCAGCCGTTACGAGCGGATCCTCACGCTTACCGCTGCGGAGCGCGAGCGTTTGTCGGGCATGTACCCCCGAAAAAGCGAGCAGTTCGTGACGGTCCCGAATCCCTATGTGAGCAGCGCGATGTTGAAGACACCGTGCTCTGAACCCCCTTTCCCTATGATTCTCGCGCTCGCGCGCATGATGCCGCAAAAGCGGCTTGACCGATTGTTGCGGGCCTTCGCTATGATCAATTGCGCCGAAGCACGGCTGGTCATCCTTGGCGATGGGCCCGGCAGACCGCATCTGGAACGTCTGGCGCGCGCACTGGGCATCGCCGAGCGAACAGAGATGCCGGGTTTTGTGGAAGACGTGCTCCCTTGGCTGCGGCGCGCGAGCGTTTACGCTCTTTCGTCGGATTATGAAGGGCTCCCTGCTGTTGTGCTTGAGGCGCTCGCTTGCGGGGTGCCGGTGGTGACCACCGATTGCTTCGACGGTGCCGCTGCGCTTTTGTCGGAAGCTCCGGGATGTTCGGTCGTCCCGCGGCGAGACGTCGTGTCGTTAGCACGTGGCATCGATATCGGTTTAGCCGCTAAGCGCGCGCCGGAGAATCTTCGTGCGATTGCGCGAGGCTACGGCGTCGATCTGTCCATCGCAGCACATATAGAAGCTCTGCGTCCATTGCTGGCGGCGAATCGCTGAACCGATTTTCGTCGGTCCAACGGCTGCGGAATTGCTGGACATGATCGTAAGGCACGCCACTGCTCAGCGCTCGCCTGGCACCGTCAGCAAGTCAGGTAGCTTCATCCTGTGGGTGCCGAGCCCTTCGACTCGTGCAGGGCGATCCCAGATGCAGCATGGCATGGCGAAGCGGATGATCGCGTTCAGCGAAAGCGAACTAGGGTGACTTGCCATGCAGGACGGCAACGATCCATCACTTGTCGAGGGTCCTACCTCACCAGGGCGGCGGCTATATGCAGCTCTGCGATCTGCTGGGCGCTTAGCAACACGGCCTCAGATTGGAGAAGCACGCGTCCCAAAATTCGCGGAGCTCCTGCACCTTGATAGGCTTTTGGCACAGCGGAATGTCAGCAAAACGCGCGGGAATTGCCGACCGGTCATAGCCGCTAACGAAGATAATGGGCGTAGACCGCCGCTGCAGGCTCTCAACCAGGGGATAAACCAATTGACCGCGGAGGTCGATGTCTAGGATGGCGCAATCAATGCGCACGGCGCGGCGGACGATCTCCAGCCCTTCGTCAAGCGACCCTGCCGGACCTATCAGGTGACCTCGCTCACTGTGAACGACATCCTCGAGGTCGGACGCATGCAGATAGTCAACGTCCATGATAAGTATGCCGCGGCGGGGAAACGCCATCACCAGTAAGCCGGCGCTGCTGGGATGTCGTTGCGCAACCGAACCAGGCCTATCTTGTCGACATGGCTCGCGATCGCCGCGAGCAGCGCCAGCGATATCGCGGCCGACAGCCATTTTTGCCAACCCCGATCGGGAAGGGGAAGGGGCGATAAGCGGGATGAAATCGCAAGCGCTTCTGCAGACATCGTGAGGGATCTCCCATTCGCCCTGTCCAGCAATGGACGGCACTCGGTCAATGGGCCCGCACCGCGACACCCTAGATCATCGTTGGGTCATCAGCGTTGCAGGAGATCGGCATATCGGCCGGCCGTGCGGTTGCGCATGGATCGATGCCAGCATGCAACGGGAGGTCGAAGGCTCAGAAATGGCCATCGATCGCGAACCTTATCGTGCGTGGCCGCTGTGGGGTGATCTGGCAGCCCTCCGTCACGCCGAACGGGTTGCCCAGCGAGAAGCGATTTCCATTGGCATCGCTGCCAACATTTGAACATTCGGGTGCTCACCAGCGGTACGCGAAAGTACCTCTGGAACGAGCCCGCCAGTTGCTTGCGGTCACACCGCCGCCCGCCGATCCTATGCCGATTGAACTGTAACAGTCCGGCCCACCATGCTCACAGTGCGGCGAGCAGACGCTCATATTCGCGCACCGCGGCGAGAAAACCGACTGCGAGATCTGGCAGGGGAAGGTCGCGACGATCCCAAGAGGCGTCGAGCCCCGGCTGGCCGGCCGCGCGGACTAGTCGCGCGAAGCGCCGCCCTTGACGTTCTGACAGGTAATGACGGGAATGATCGCTACTAGGAACCGGGACCTCGGCGCGAAAAGACGGCTTCGGAACTTCGTTTGGCTGACATCTGCAGGGACGCCAGAGTTGTAGCCTACGCTCCTTTTTCCAGAAGGTTATCTCGGGGAGCATCGTCTGGCAGAAGCGCCCCTTGTGGGCGACGAGCCAGTTTGCGGCGGCGGAGTTCGCGAATGCCGGCCACACAGGCAGGATGAACCAGGCCCGATTGCGCTGAGCGTCGCTAAGTCGCGACCATACCACATCGGGCCAAGTTGTCGTGGCGGGATTCAACCACGGCAGCATCGGGGGACGAGCTCCAAGCGCAACAGCGACGCCGGGCCCGGTACCGGACAAGTCGATAAGGAGCGCGCCTCCCGCGAGCCCGCGCGTGCCCTGCAGGAACGCGGCCGTTTCGGCATCCACACG
This sequence comes from Rhizorhabdus argentea, assembly GCF_037861105.1. NCBI lineage: Bacteria > Pseudomonadati > Pseudomonadota > Alphaproteobacteria > Sphingomonadales > Rhizorhabdaceae > Rhizorhabdus > Rhizorhabdus argentea. The sequence continues at coordinate 22,738 of NZ_JBANFK010000032.1, read as the reverse complement.
AATGATCCCCAGCGCGAGCGGCGGCTTGATCGGGATTTGCTGCTCGAAGATTGAGGTGGGCAGGCTGTAGGGGAAGCAGGCAGCCAGCAGCATGATCAGCATCGGGCTAAGGATGGAAAGTGCAAGGGCAGCGGCTCTCCGCCAGCGCACCGCGTCGGCGAATGCCAGTGCAAATAGCGCCAGCAAGGGGAAGGCGATGCTGAGATTAAGTTGAAACCATTGATTATTGAACGTGCCGAGCGCTACCGCGGGGGGAGCCAGGAGCAACAACGTCGTGGGCAAGAGCGTGATACCAGGCTGGTTCTGCAGCAGACCGGCATATCCTGCGCCCAAGGTTACCATGGCTAGGCCGAGGAAGTCCGGAATGCTGCCGTCGATCGTGTCATCAGCGACGCTTGCGAGATAGACGAAGCTCAAGCCAATGGCGCCGTAAGCTGCCCATCGAAACAAAGCGAAGCGGCGGAGTACAAAGCTGCAAGCCGCTGCTACGGCGGCGCCAATCAGCGGCAGCGGAGCCGCCAGGAAGTCCCGCGCAACCTTGGCGGGCAATGCAAGCACTTGGTTGGGCAAGGCGAGCACATGCTGGGTGATCAAGATTCGGCTCACGAGCGCGATCATCCGCGGCGGGGCGAGGAACAGGGAGATGAGTGCGGCCGCGAGGAGCAGCGTAGCGATGCACGGGAGTGCCCTTCGCGCAGGGCGCCGGACAAGGCCGATTGCCACGATCGCTACACTGATTGCGAACAACGGGGGCTTGGCGAAGCAAGCGCAGCAGAGCCCGCCTGCCGTTGCGATAATGCCGAGAACCGCCTGACGCAAATCGCTTTCCGTCAGGTTCAGCATGCCAGCGATGATCAGCATCGCACCCACGTTCGCCGCCGAATTGTAGCTGGGCGTAATGATCCAGGGAAAGAAAATCGTGAGCGCCGCCAGCGCGCCGTATGCAGCGAAGCACGCGCGCATCTCAGAACGCTGCGCGCTCGACCAGCCTAGCAGGGCACCGGCACCAGCCGTGATGCCGAACCCAGCCAAGCGGTACAGCTCGAGATTTCCGTGTACCAGATTGAAGAGCGGGTTCAGCAGGTAGCCGAATGGCTGATAGGTGAGCGGATAGGCTTCGGGGTTACGGGTCCAGATGAGGTAGAAGACTTCATCGGTGAGATCGACGCCGCGGCTGGAGCCATAGAGGAGAAGCCCGCCACAAACCAGCAGCGCCAACCCGACGGACCCGAGCAGCAGTGGGCTCCCGGATGGGGCCTCGATTCTGGCGTCGCGTGACGACTGCGTTACGTACTGATCGACCATCGGACTGCCTGGCGCACGAAATCACCGGCTCGCGGGCGGCGCCGCGCCGGGCACGGCTCTGGCTGATCTGGTGCGACCGTGTTGATGTTTATCCTGTCCTTCTGACCCGACGGTTGCCGCACGACGCGCGGCTCAACCATATGAGCGGGAGCGCTTGGTGCCTAGCTGCCCAGGTGGGTAAGGATCGGCCAGATTCGAAGCGGTCCGCCTCATGATCACAGCCGATGCCGAACCGCTACCTGCTTAACATCACTGAGAGTACTGGCCGTGGACGCTCTGATCGACAGCAGCTTGTCTTGATCATGAAGGTCCACTTATCGGCTTGCCTCAAGAAAGTACCATCGTTACGTCGATCGTCGCGATGTCGATCACGGGCACTGTCATGATCGCTTCCATCGCCGCGCTGCGACCTGGTCGTTCATCGCCCCCAGCAACGCGCGGCGTGATCGGCTAGGAGACGCTCTCGCCGGGTGACAACGTCACCATGGACAACCTCGGCAGTAACAAGGGCCAGGCCGTTCGCAAGACCATCCGTCCAGCAGGTGCTCGGCTACTGTTCCTGCCACCTATTCCCGGAAAGGAACCGGATCGAACAGGTGTTCGCTAAGCTCAAACTGCTCTTGCGAAATGCCTCCAAGAGCACTGTGGAAGCAACCTGGCAACGCATCGGCCAACATCCGCCGCTGTCCCGGCCGCCATCCTCTCTCATGGGGCGCATCGCCAGACCGAAGGACAGATCACCAAGCTAAAACTCGTCAAACGTCAGATGTACGGGCGCGGAAAACTGACCCCGCCCGATATCACATCAACGATCCTCCACCCGCGGGATCCCTCGCGCAATTGATAGAAAAGCAGGTCCTTCTTGCCCGACGATACGATCATGACCTTGATGATACGGCTGTTCCCACGGAGGATGAGCTGCGGGTCGACGCTGAACTTCTCGCATCGAACTATCCGAAGCTCCGCGTCAGCGTCAATGCCGAGTGCCGGTCAGCGCCGCGATCACGGCATGGCGATCGTCGGACGAAGTCGATGACCATTTCGGTCCGACGACGATCGTAGCGATCGTGGGCATGTCATAATGTTCGCGGATAAGGGGTTCGAAGTGGCCAGCACGCGCTGGCCCGTCACCACCGGATTTCCTGACGGCGATTACGGCATCGTCAAACGCCATAATCCGCGACGAGAGATCGGATTCCGCCGGTTGGGCGATTCCTGGTGCTGCCATGAGCAAGGAACGGCAAGGGAAACGAATCTCACGGGCGAAAATCTCCTTATCGATGTTGCGCGAGTGCCCCGCGTAGGTGCTATCGGCATAGTCACTTCGGCCACTTCGGACGGAGGCACGCCCAAAGCGCCCACACCATCCTCACTGCCGGCCATCGCGTGGGCGTGGCCATGCGGGTGGAAGGCGTTGCGCTGAAACTATGTATCTTGACCAGACGAGCGGTTAACACCCCGTCCGCGCCAAACATCAAAGGCTCGATCGCGAAGCTGCCCAATAGGCATTGGCCTTGGTCCAACGCGTTGTGCAAGCTTCCGTGCGCGCCTGTTGGGTCGGTTTCGATTAATCGAATGAGCGAATGACTCTGACCCGCGTGCTCTGGTCCGGAATGGGGAATGAGATAAAGTTGATGCCCCTGTCGGCTGACTCGGACGTCCAGTATGATCTGATCTGGAAAGACATTGGCCTGCGCAGCTTCGGAGTCCCCTTCCGCCTGCGGTGAGGAGGGCGTTGTCAGCGACGCACCGTCAGAACTTGCCGACCTCAACTATCATCTCCATCAGCCGTCAGACGCCGCCGCCGGTCGATAGCCGCAGCCCCTTGCCGGTTATGCTGTCAGGCCGGGTTGGCCGTCTCGGTTCGTCCGAGCAGCCAGATGCCCATCATGATCGCTGCAGTACCCATGACCTGGAGGACCGTCCCGGTCTCACCAAAGATCGACCAGCTCGCGAGCAACACGAGGATATAGCTCGTCGCAGTTAGCGGGAACGCCTCGCTCAACGGCATCACTGACAGGATATACATCCAGAGGCCGAAGCTCGCGATTTCCGCGACCACGAGCACGGGCAGTATTGGCGACACGAGGATCCGCTCAAGCCAGCTTCGCAGGGGTACGAAACCGCCACCATCCTCCGCAAGTCGTTTCGCGAAGCTCTGGTATAGGGCGATGAACAGCGGCAGGATCATCGATGCCATTCGCCTGGTGCCGCGGCCATTCCAACGAAGCGACGCGGCCGCGTTCATGCAATGGCCTTGTTGCTGGTGGCAAGACCGGCATTAGCCGTGCGCAGTCCCGCGGATCGGGACAAACCGAAAAAGGCCGCGGTGGTGGCCGCGACATGGCCATTCTCCCGGTCAAGATGGACCAGGTGATAACTGTCCCTGAGGATCTCGAGATGGGTTTCGCAGCCCAGTGCGGCGCGCAGGCGATGCGCATTGGCGATGCTGCTGATATCGTCTTCCTCCGCGTGGCAGATCAAGGTCGGTGTCCGCACCATCGGTGCAATGTGATCGACATGATCGGCCAGCTGATAGAGCTGGCGTATCGCGCCGAGGGGGAAGCCGTCAACAACACCCCCATTGGCGCGCTGCTGCGCTGCCACGACGAACGCTCTCACCTTTTCGTCCTTCAAACCAAAGGGCGCCTGTTCGTCCATGGCGATGTTCCGAACCAAAGGCAGGCCGGCGAGCAGCAATATCAGGCGGCGATAGCCGGCAATCCGCGGCATCGACCAGCCGTCGTAGCGGAAGGTCGGCCCATACACGGCCATTCGGTGAACGTCGCGCCGCACGGCCAACGCCACGGCCAGCATCGCGCCGAGGCAGATGCCCCCCACATGCACCCGCCTGTGTCTGCGCGCCAGCTGGTCGAACGCCCGCTCGGCCGAAGCCAGCCAATCCGGCCAGCTCGTCGACAGCAGCAGCGCATTGCTGCCGCCATGGCCGGCGATGAGCGGGGCATAGACGGTAGCGCCCGCGCGGCGCAACTGCTTGCCGAGCGGGTACATCTCGGCGGGCGCGCCGGTAAGCCCGTGCAGCAGCAACACCGCGTCATCGCCGATGCCCGCGAGAAAGATGCCGTCTGCCGGTGTCGCGCTGTCGCTGCTCAAGACGTCGACAGCCCGACACATCCGATCCCAGCCGCGATCAGGGCTATGCCGGCGATCTGGCCGCGCTCAAGCCGCTCGTGTAGCACCAACCAAGCGAGCAGCGGAATGAGCACATAGCTTGTGGCACGGACAGGATAGCCTATGCCCAGCGGCACCCGATCGAGCGCCGCGACCCACGCCAGCGTTTCGATCACCCACAGCGCGATACCCGACCATAGCAAGCTGTTGGCGCAGACCCTACGCCAATCCCGACGAGTCACCGCGCCGTGCAGCGATGTTGCGGTCGCCTTGAAGCAGAGCTCGCGAACCGATTCCGCGAGGATGCAGAACAGAAGCAGGCCCGCAGCGATCATATCGGCTCAGCGCGAGACACAGCGGCGCAGGAGCTGATCCAGCAACTGGAGGGCCAAATCTATTTCAGCGTAGCTGATGTCGAGCGACGGCGCGAGCGTGATGACGTTCTTGTAATAGCCGCCGACATCGAGCACGAGGCCCATGTGCTTGCCGCCGACGTGAAGGTCGCCCTTTAACGCTTCCTCCTCCATGCGGTCGAGAAGCGGTTTGTTGGGCGTATATCCGTCAGCTTGGGTGATCTCGCAACGCAGCGCCAGGCCGAGGCCATCGACATCGCCGATCTCGGGCCAACGCTTCTGGAGCTCCTTCAGGCCTTCGAGGAAATAAGCGCCCTTTTGCGGCACGGTCGTCTCATAGCCGCCATCGGCGCAAAGCTTCATTACCTCGAGCCCTACGGCGGTGCCGAGCGGGTTGGCATTGAAGGTCGAATGGGTCGAACCCGCCGGGAAAACCGTCGGATTGATCAGCGCTTCTCGCGCCCATACGCCTGATAGCGGATTGAGGCCGTTGGTTAGCGCCTTGCCGAAGGTGATGACATCGGGACTGACACCAAAATGCTCAATCGACCAGAGCTTGCCCGTCCGGAAGAACCCCATCTGAATTTCATCGACGACCATCAAGATGCCATATTGATCGAGTACCTTCTTCAACTCTGAGAAGAAGTTCAACGGCGGGATCACATAGCCGCCGGTGCCCTGGATCGGTTCGACATAAAAAGCGGCATATTCAGCCTGACCGACCTTTGGATCCCACACGCCATTATATTCGGTCTCGAACAGCCGCTTGAATTTGGCAACGCAGTGATGACCGTATTCCTCCTTCGACATCCCCTTGGGGCCGCGAAAATGGTAGGGAAATTCGATGAACTGGGCACGCTCACCGAAATGGCCGTAGCGACGCCGGTAGCGATACGAAGAGGTGATCGCCGAGGCGCCAAGGGTGCGACCATGATAGCCGCCCTCAAACGCAAACATCAGGCTCTTGCCTCCGGTATAGTTGCGGACAAGCTTGAGCGAATCTTCGACCGCCTGTGCGCCGCCGACGTTGAAATGGACGCGACCCTTGGCACCGAATTTGGCCTCAGCGTCTTGCGCGATCATCGCTGCCAATTCGACCTTCTCGCGGTGCACATATTGCGAGGCGACCTGCGGAAGTTGGTCGATCTGGCGCTTCAGCGCATTGACGATGCGTTGGTTCTTGTAACCGAAATTGACCGCCGAATACCACATCTGCAGGTCAAGATATTCGGTGCCATCATGGTCGTAGAGATATGAGCCGTCGCATCCCGCGAAAAATTTGGGCTCGGGCACATAATGGACTGTGTCACCGTGGGAGCAGTAGAGCTCCTCGAGCCGACGCAGTTCGTCGAGGTCGGCGGTGGAGGAGGAGATTTCCTTGATGACAGTCGCCATGAAAGCGGGTTCCTAAAATTGGTGAAGCGGAGGGAGATCAGGCTGCGCGAGCGACGCTTAGTCCAGTGAGGCCTGCCAACGCCGCCTGCACGTCGGCGAATGTATTGAACGGAAGAAACGGTATCGAGCGCTCGCCGCAAAAGCGATCCAGGCCAGCCGTGGCGAACAATATGTCGGGCTGGGCGGCCACACAGAAATCGGACCTGCCGTCGCCGATGAATACCGTCGGCCGCTCATCTTCGCCGGTTTCGACGATCGCGCACTTGCACACGCCGCAGCCACCTTTGCATCCGGTTTTGCGCCATGGCTGATCGAGCGACCAGCGACCAGGGCCAGTCGAAACGAGCCGATTAGCGATGACCGGCACATCGTCAATTCCGTGACGGATCAAGATATGGCGTATGAAATGATCGACCCCGTCGCTAACGACGCTGACCGGAATGTCGTTTGCCTTGCTCCAGCCCAGAAACTCGCGAAATCCGCTGCGCAGACTGACCGTGCCGAGTAGCGTCTCGATATCGGCCAGTGGCGCGGCGATCAGTTCGACCTGCTGCTTCATGCAGGTCGAGGCTTCGATCTCCCCGGCGTTCCAGCTTGCTTCGATCGCCTCCCACTTCGGATCCGCAAAATGACCGAATACGAGGTCTGCCGTATCGGTACTGCTGATCGTACCATCGAAGTCACAATAGATGCGCATAGGCCCCCCTCTCAAGCGAGGCTGCTCTCTACACTCGCAACCTGATGCGAAGCTGATGATCAATGTAGCCATGTCACGCTGGCCAGCAGCCCAGCGGCAGGCGCCCGGTCGGAAAGTGTAAAGCTTGCACCAAGCAGACGGACCGCGCTGGAGACGATGGCAAGGCCGAGCCCAAAGCCGCTCTGCTCGCTGGTGCCGCGGTGAAATCGACGAAGCACATTTGCCCGCTCCTCAGCATCGATACCTGGCCCATCGTCGGCGATCGTGACGACGAGGCGATGATCAGGATGCGCGGCCAGTGAAACTTGGATGGTCGTCCCGGACGGCGAATATTTAACCGCATTGTCGATCAGGTTGGAAAAGATCAGTCCAAGCGCGGTACCATCGGCCTTCCGGATTGCTTTGGAAGGTCCTTCATAGGCGATGGTGATGTCGACCTGGTCGGCAGCGCCGACGTGATCGGCAATGCATTGGCTGAGGATCGCGACGAAATCGAGCGCCTCGAGCTTCATCTCGCCGGCGTCCAAGCGTGCTAGCGCGAGCATCTGATCAATCAGGAGGCTGGTGCGGTCGACCGCGGCAAGCGATGCCACGCCGCAGGCGGTCCGGCTCTCCGGATCCTCGGTCAGCGCCATAGTCTGGACCTGCAGGCGCAGAGCGGCGAGCGGCGTCCTGAGCTGATGCGCGGCATTGTCGGTAAATTGGCGCTCCAGCGCGAAGGCCTGCTCAACCCGGGCGAACAGGGCGTTGAGCGTGGATACGAGTGGCAGCAGGTCGGACGGGCAGTCCAGTTCCTGCAGGCGTGCTGTGTCACGCGGAGAACGGCGGGCCAGCACCTCGCTGAGTTGCCGGAGTTGCAGCAGGCCGTCCTGAAGCGCGAGCCACAGCAGAAATCCACTGCCCACGACGAGCACCACCAGGGGTATCATCATGTTGCGGGCGATGTTGACGAGCAATGCGTCGCGGAGCGCAAGGTGTTCGCCGACCTGGATCAGGATATGCTCCGATGGCACCGCCAGCCCATAGATGCGCCAGGGACCGTCGCCCGCGGCGATCGTCGTGAGACCCGGCCCGTCAGGCAACAGCCGTGCTGGTGGTCCGGTATCCGAGCGCAGCAGAGGATGGCTGCCGCTCGTGATCGCAAACATCCTTCGATCGGCCGACCGTTCGAAGGAGTGCAATTCCTCGCCGCTCAACAGGCTTTCATCGACCGAAAGCAATTGCCCGCCTTGCGGACGGTCGTTCAATTGCCGCTGGGTCAAAGCGTAGAGCACGTTGGCCGCAGTCACGAGTTCGGCATCGGCTTCGCGATATATCTGCTCATGTGCCGCCCAGAAGGCGACAGAGGCCATGACAATCCCGATCAACGAAACCAGCAGTAGCACTCGTCGGAACAGCCTGACGGCGAGGGGCGGATTGCGCGCCAGCTTCATCGGGCGATCATATATCCCAGTCCCCGCGCGGTCAGGATGGCATCGCGGCCGAGCTTGCGTCGAAGAGCGGAGATCGAAACCTCGATCGTGTTGCTTTCGCAGGCCACCTCATCATCATAAATTATGGTCTCAAGGTCGCCCTTGCTCACGAAGCGGCCCGCCCGTCGCATCAGTAGCGACAATATCTTATATTCCTTGGCGGTGACCGCAACGTCCTGCTCCCTGCTCGTTACAGTTCGCCCGGTAAGATCAAGCCGGATGCAGCCGGCGGCGATGACGTCGCTGCTCCGCTGGTCGTGCCGTCGGATCTGGGCACGAATGCGGGCCAGCAATTCATCGAGGTCTACGGGTTTAACGAGATAATCGTCGCCACCACAGTCCAGGCCTGCAACCTTGAAAGCCGGGCGATCCTGCGCGGTGATGATGATTACCGGGGTATGATCATGCCGGGCCCGGAAGGCAGCCAGGGCTTCGAGGCCGGACATGTGCGGCAACCCCAGATCGAGCAATATCACCGAATAGGTGGCGGCGCCGGCCGCAGCCAGCAGCTCGTCGCCGCGTTTCACCCAGTCCACGACATATCCACCGAGACGCAAGCCAGCCTGAAATGCCTGCGCCAGCGCCCGGTCGTCCTCTACCAGCAGCAGCCTCATCGCGGTTGCGTCCCAGAGACATTCCCGGTCTGGAGAACCTCATCACGATCGATCGGCATCGCGTGGCGACGCAGTGCATCCGTTCGCGCTTGCAAGGCTTCGACCCCTTTCATCGCGGTGGCGATCCTGGCCCGCTCATGCAAATCTCGGCGTTCATTTTCCTGATCGCCGCAAGCGGAGGCGCCGGAAAGCAATGTCATGATGAGAATCATTCGTCGCGGCACACGGCGGCGGCGCCCAATTTCCGATCGTTCGAAACGAGCTATGATGTCTGCTTCCCTCTCGCCACGTCACCGTTTACTCAGATGACGATTGCTTGACGCCGGCAAACACGTAGAACCGCATGTGGCAGTGCTCCCCTCAACCTTTCGCTTCCTGTACTCGTGATGGCTCCAAAGCCGTGGCAGCCCGCCATATGCGAAGCCCACGGCCTGTTGCCGCGCCGCCACCTTGCTGTTCGTTCGTGACGGCGGGCTGAGGCGAGCCGTGACGATCGCCCGCCGTCACGAAGCCGCGCTCCGCAACGACGAGACAGGTTGATCTTCTAATCGTCACCGGCGGCCGTCGCGGATGAGAGACCGCCGGAGGAGACTGCCAGGCCGCCTTCGCCTGGCAGAGGCAAGCTTCAGGAGCGGATGGTGGTCACCGTCGTCGTCGCACTCCTCGCGCGCCGCGCCTTGGTGCGCTGGATGGTCGCGCGCCTGGTCGATCGATGGGTCGGCGTCGTGAAGGTCCGGGCCGTCGCGCTGCACGATCTTCACGCTCGTCGTCATCGGCACCGGAGCGATGGGCGGGGCGTTGCGAAGCGCCTCGGTTCGCGCGTTCGCGTCGATGGTGGCCTGTTGCGCGATCGCCGTTCGCAGGTTTGCCTCGCGAACCGAGGCGTCGGCGCTGTTCTGCTGCGCCACCGCTGCACGTGCGTTGGCATCGCGTGATGAGGCATTGGCGTCGGCCGTATCCTGCTGGGCGATCGCTGCGCGTCGGTTCGCCTCATTGGCCGATTGCATCGCCGCGGCGGCGCTGTCCTGCGCGTCGGTCGACATCGATCTCGACTATCTGCCCGTTGCCGATCGCGACAGCTCGCTGCAGGCAGTCCGAGATGGTCTCGACCGGATCGCATCACGGATCGAGAGAGACGGGCGCATGGCCCTCGAACGGCGGCGCCTTCCCGACGGCAAGCGCCTGGTAGTCCAGTCCGACGGCGTGACGATCAAGATCGAGGTGTTCCCAGTATTGCGGGGCACGGTGTTCCCACCGCTGCTGAGATCCGTGAGCGCTGCGTCGAGGATCGCTTCGGCTTCGCCGAGATGCAGCTCGTGTCCGAGGCCGACCTGTATGCCGGGAAGGTCGCGGCCGCGCTCGGTCGCCAGCACCCCCGCGACCTGTTCTACATTCACTTCTTGTTCGCCAAGGAAGGGATCAGCGACGATCTCTTCAACGCGTTCCTGATCTATCTCGTCAACCATCCGCCTCTCGCGCACGAACTGCTTTGCCCGCACCGGCTCGACATCAGCGGCCAATAAAACGACTGAGAGGCCGCATATCAGACGCCTCGCGTTGGATTCGTATTCTGGCCGTTGAGGGAACCTCGCAGCAACCGGACGAGTATTGCGTATCGTCCGGTTCTGAATTCATTTGCGTAAGCCGCGCAACCCCTCGATTGGAGATCCATGCTGTCCCGGTTTCGTCGACGCTACCTTGAACTCCTTTGTTCCATCTACATCTATAACGAGCATCGGGGATATACCGCGATCGGCCGAGTCCTTGAGGCCGTGCGCGCTCGCTCGCCAACTGAGGATGGCCTCATTGCCTCGATCGAGAAGCACCGTGCGGATGAGCGCAAACATTACCTGATGTTTCGGCGATGGTTCGAACTACGTCATATAATGCCCTTCGCGGTCGATCGAACCTGTGGTCATATAGATCGATTCGTCGAGATCATGTTCGGCACGACCATCGACAATCTGAACACGCAGGCCGTCATCGATCGAGAAGAACTTTTCGAGCGGCTTTGCCGCGTCATCTCGCTGACGGAGCAGCGGGGCCATCGACAGGTGGAGATACTTCTGCGTCACCCGTTGGTTCGGCAGGACAAGGCGCTGATGCGCATTTTCCGCATTATTGAAGAGGACGAACCGAGCCATTGGGCGCCTTATGAGGGGTGGTTGAAAGCGCATGGAAAGCGAGCACCGACATGGTGGGAGCGGGCAATTGATAGCTTCGTTCATTCGGAACTGCTGTTTCTCAAGCTGCCGATCCTGTTCCTGAACGGGCATCTGTTGCGCCGCAGCGAGTGGGCGGATGCGAACGATACGGCCTGCCATCTCGCTTCATTCAATGCCGAGCCGGCGGCCCGATGAAGACGACTATCGATGGAACTGGGATCGGTGCCGCGACACCAGCCCGATCCCGGCCGAGAAAATTCGCAGCTCGCATACTGTCGCGGCCGGCCATGGCGATGCTTTGGCGGAACACGGTTGTAAGCTGCTCGATGTTCGTTTCAGCGCTGTTGCTACTCTGGCTGGTGGTGGAGAAATGCGGTGTGGCGAAAACTCCGGCGGCAGCCCTGTCGTTCCTGTTCGCATCATCACTGCATTATCTTTTCGGCCGGGCATGGATTTTTCGGGGAACTCAACGTGGTGTTGCGGACGGGTATGTCTATTTTCTGATAAACGCCGGAATTGGCTTCGTCGTGACCACTGCTCTTTTTGCCTTGATGATCGAGCTGACGACGATCAACTATCTCGTCGTGCGCGTACTCGTATCGGTAGTAGCGGGTCTCATCATGTTTCTGCTGAACGCCACCCTTAACTTTCGCCGCCTTTAGATGCGGATAGCGCTATTTTCGGGCAATTATAATTATCTGCGGGAAGGGGCGAACCAGGCGCTGAACCGCCTCGTTGCTTATCTGGAGGCGAAGGCAGGCTGCCAGGTGCGGGTATATTCGCCGGTTACCGATCGCCCAGCGTTCGAACCCGCCGGCACGCTAGTACCGGTGCCATCTATCGCGTTGCCCGTGCGCAGCGAGTTCCGGCTGGCGCTCGGCCTCCCTTCCGCGATTCGTGCCGATGTCCGGTCCTTTGACCCTGATATCGTCCATGTGTCGACGCCCGACATTCTCAATATGCGCGCTCAGACGCTGGCAAAGCAGATGGGGGTGCCCATCGTCATCAGTATGCACACGCAGTTCGAGAGCTATTTGGACTATTACGGCATTGGTTGGTTGCGCCCGCTCGTAGAAGCCCATCTGCGTCGCTTCTACCGCCGCGGCAACCATGTCGTTGCACCCACGCCGGCGCTGGTCGATGCCGTGTGCCGCATGCGTGGCGACGAAAGCGCAAGCGTCTGGAGCCGGGGGGTGGACCGCCTCATGTTCAATCCTTCGCGGCGCGATGCCGACTGGCGACTCCGCATGGGCTTGGCGGACGAAGAGATCGCGGTGTTATTCTTCGGGCGCTTGGTGCTCGAAAAGGGGATCGGCACATTCGTCGAGGTTGTTCGGGAACTCCGCAGGCGTGGGGCTAGGGTGCGAGCGCTGGTCGTGGGAGACGGCCCGGCGAGCGGTCTGTTCCATGACCTTCCCGGTGCCATTTTGACAGGGCATCTCGAAGGCACCGCCCTTGCGCGGGCCATCGCCTCCGCCGACGTAATGCTCACGCCGAGCACCACGGAAACATTTGGTAACGTTGTGCTGGAAGCGATGGCAAGCGGGGTGCCGGTGGTAAGCGCGGACGCGCCCAGTGCCAGAGCCTTGCTGGTTGAGGGAGTCACTGGGCTGCTTTGCCCACCGCGTGACATTGCTCAATATGCGGATCATATTATGCAATTGGTAGATCGCCATGAATTGCGGGCCCAAGTCGGAAGCGCAGCGCGGCAGGCGAGCCACGCATTCTCATGGGACGCATCATGTGAAAGTGTCGTTCGTGCCTATGGACTGGCGAGAGGAAGCGCCCATTAGCGATGGGCCCGCCTGATGTCCTTCCAGCGGCTGTCAACAAGTTCCCGCCGCAGCGTAGCGGGCGTGGCTCGAAATAACGGGATGCGCGTTCGGTTGAAGCGCTGGGCTGCGAGTAGGGGACAAGGGAATGGCGACCGTCGCCGAGGTGATCGTACAGACTCTGCAGATGGCCGGGGTGCGCCGTTGCTACGGCATCCCAGGCGATACGCTCAACCATTTCACGGATGCGATCAGAACCAGCGGGATTCGCTGGGTCCATGTCCGTCACGAGGAAGCGGCTGGGTTTGCGGCAGGCGCCGAGGCGATGCTCACCGGTGAGCTCGCCGCCTGTGCGGGTTCGTGCGGCCCGGGCAGTCTCCACTTCATGAACGGTCTTTTCGAATCGCATCGAAATCGTGCCCCGGTGGTGCTGATCGCAAGCCAGATCGTGCGCGAAGAGCTCGGCTTCGACTTCCCGCAGGAGGTTGATTTCAAGTCAATCTATGCGTCGTGCAGCGTTTTCTGCGAGGAAGTTCGAACCCCGTCGCAGGCGCGGCGGATGACGGCGATGGCGGCGCAGTCGGCGCTGGCCAAACGCGGCGTAGCGGTGCTGATCGTTCCTGCGGACGTCTCGAGTGCCAAGGCACCGGATGAGGCCCAGTTTACGGTGCACCGCACGAAACCGATCGTCAGGCCGTCCGATGAGGAGCTGGATCGACTGGCAGCCGCTTTAAACGACGGCAAGAAGGTGACGATCTATGGCGGCTCCGGCTGCGAAAAGGCGCATGACGCGGTCGTGGCGCTGGCAGAGCGATTGATGGCGCCGGTGGCGCGCACTTCGCGCGCCAAGGACTTTCTCGAACACGACAACAGGTTCGATGTCGGCATGACGGGTATCTTCGGCAGCGAGGCTGGTTACCATGCCCTGATGTCGTGCGACGTGCTGTTGCTGCTCGGATGCGATTTTGCCTGGCGACAGTTCTACCCCGACAACGCCGCTATCCTGCAGGTCGATCTGGATGGTACGCATCTTGGACGCCGGCATCCCGTTGATATTGGTCTTGTCGGCGATATTGGGCCTACGCTCGACGCATTGTTGCCGCGCATTGAGCAGCGCGACGACGGGTCGTTCCTGGACGAATGTCTTGATCATCACCGTAAGGCTCGAGCCATGCTCGCAAAGCACAGTAACAGCGATAAGGCCCACGCGATCCATCCCCAATATCTGACGGAGACGATTTCCCGTCACGCTGATCCTGACGCGGTCTTCACAGCGGACGGAGGCTCGCCCATGGTGTGGTGCCTGCGCCACGTAGCGGCCACCGGGTTAAACCGAACCATCGTCAGCCTGACGCACGGCACGATGGCCAACGCGATGCCGCAGGCGCTCGGCGCGAAGGCCGCGTTTCCGGAACGTCAGGTGATTGCGCTCTCGGGCGATGGCGGGCTGGCCATGATGTTAGGGGACTTGTTGACAGCCGTTCAGGAGAAGTTGCCGATCAAGGTCGCGGTGTTCAACAACGGTGCGCTCGACTTCGTCGAGATCGAGCAGAAGGTCGAGGGTTTGCTGGATGCCTATACCGACCTGGTCAATCCGGATTTCGCCAAAGTCGCCGATGCTATCGGTTTTCGCGGCTGGCGGGTTGAGGCGGGAGAGGAACTGGAAGCTGTGGTGCTTGCATGGTTGGCCGAGCCTGGGCCTGCGCTGCTCGATGTCGTCACCGACCGCTTCGAACTCGTAATGCCACCGAAGGTGAAACCGGGCGACGTCGCTGGCATGGCGCTCTATTCGGCAAAGGCGGTTCTTAGCGGCCGTGGGCGCGATGTTGTGGGTGTGGTCCGGAATCTGCTGACATGAACCACCGCGCCAACCTCGCTGACGCGCTGCTGCGCGATCATGCCCTCGCTCGCAACGCGGGGCTGTTCATCGGACTGGCGGGAACTATCGCTGCCGTCGTTGCGGGCGTTCGCTCCCGGGATCTACTGTGGCTGCTTGTCATCTTTGCTCCGTTGTTGTTCCTCGGGCTCGTCGATCTGCTCCAATCCCGTCATTCGCTTCGGCGAAATTATCCGGTATCGGCGCGCCTTCGCTGGCTGTTCGAATGGATGCGGCCGTTCCTCCGCTCCTATATCGTAGAGAGCGATTTAGATGGCCGCCCGTTCAGCCACGATGAGC
This sequence comes from Rhizorhabdus argentea, assembly GCF_037861105.1. NCBI lineage: Bacteria > Pseudomonadati > Pseudomonadota > Alphaproteobacteria > Sphingomonadales > Rhizorhabdaceae > Rhizorhabdus > Rhizorhabdus argentea. The sequence goes on along the minus strand of NZ_JBANFK010000032.1, from coordinate 7,657 downwards.
GCGCTCTGGTCTATGCACGCGCCAAGGGCGATGTCTCAACGCACCCGTTCGGCACTGAACTCGACGTCTATTCGGACGAATATGAATGGCTGGCGCACTCGATCGTCCCGACTGAGCCTGCGGAGAAATATACACGTGTCGCCGTAGGCACGGAGCAATGCAGCCGGCCCTACAAGGCGGCCCGGCTCAACATTTCGGCAATGAGTTTCGGCGCGCTTGGCGCCAACGCGATCGAAGCCTTGAACCTCGGGGCAAAGATCGGTGGCTTCTACCATGATACGGGAGAAGGCGGGCTGTCTCCTTACCATCTGAAGCACGGCGGCGACGTGGTATGGGAGGTCGGTTCGGGTTATTTCGGATGTCGCGACAAGACCGGCCATTTTGATCCAGCCCATTTTCGCGAACGCGCCGCCAACGAAGCGGTGGTGATGACCGAAATCAAACTCAGCCAGGGGGCCAAGCCTGGCCATGGCGGATTGCTGCCCGGGCCGAAGGTCACCGCGGAAATCGCTCAGACCCGTGATGTTCCGGTGGGTCAGGATTGCCTCTCGCCCGCCGGCCACTCGGCGTTCTCGACGCCGATTGGGCTGCTCGAGTTCGCAGCAAAAATGCGCGACCTGTCGGGCGGCAAGCCCGTCGGCATCAAGCTGTGCGTGGGGTATCCACATGAATTGTTTGCCGTTGTAAAGGCGATGCGGGAGACCGGCATCCTTCTCGATTTCATAGTGATCGATGGTGCCGAGGGTGGCACAGGCGCCGCGCCGACCGAATTGTCGGATAGAGTAGGTATGCCGCTGCGGGAGGGTCTGATCCTCGCTCGCAATGCGCTGGTCGGCGCCAATCTCAAGGGAAAAATCAAGCTTGCCGCATCTGGTAAGGTCAACTCCGGTGCCTCGATTGCGATGAACGCCGCACTGGGAGCCGACTGGTGTAATGCGGCGCGTTCCTTTATGTTTTCGCTCGGTTGTGTGCAGTCGATGCGCTGTCATACCGACACCTGCCCGACCGGAGTCGCCACGCAGTCGCCGGCTCGCCAGCGCGGCCTGGTTGTCCCCGAAAAGGCGCAGCGTGTCGCCCGCTTCCAACGGGCGACACTCGACGCACTCCATGACATCGTCGTGGCCGCCGGCCTGCACTCGCCCGATGAATTTACACCAGACGGATTGCGCCTGCGGCTAAACGCCGCCGAGATGCGCTCGGTGGATGAAATCTATCCGTTTGTGGGGCCCGGCGAACTGATCGAGGGTGCGCGTGATCCGCGCTTGGCGGCCTGGTGGCAAGCAGCCGATCCCTATAGCTTTGGGAGGCGCGTTTGACCTCAGAGGGGGATTGCCGACGAGCGGGTTTGTGACCGTTCATATTGCCAGGCTTCAGCGCTCCCGTCCCACGGCGAAGCTGGCACCACTTTGGCAGGCACGATGGGCTGATCGCAAGCGCTTCAGTTATGGATCGACCGGCCTCTCCCGCATCGGAGCGAGCCAACGCCCGCTCGCGCAAGTCCTCCGAATGAGGTCGCGTCATTCAAGGCCGCCTCCTGTCGGCTGCAACCTTGAATCATCTCTCAGCTTTCTTGGGAATTCCGACTCCGTCGAATCACAACCCGCTCTAGCTGTCGATGATCGCGGCGCTAGGGCTGGCCTCGCGTCCCGCCCGTTGGTGGTCGGCCATCACCAAGGCATGGTCCATTCGCTCTGACACGGCGTCGTCACGCGGGCGTGCAAACCAGCGATTCACTGCCGGCGAGCGCGAACAATCCTTCGGCAGCAGCCGCCACGTGATCCCACCGCGCCGGGCATGAAAATGGCGTTCACGACTTGCCCGCATCGGCTTTCCGCCGTCCGCGAACTCGCCTCAGGTAGAGATGAGGCGATCAGTCGACGCTCCGAATCGCTCAAATCGGTCTGCTATCCTTTCGCCACGCGCTTATGCTGCGCGCCGGTGGCTCGGGTCCACATGCCTATCTTCGTGATGTCACACTCCCGGAATTACAGGCCTCGGCCGCCAAACCCTTTCGAACCAGCCTCTCAGTGAGTTACGGTCGTGACGGTGGTGCTTGTGTGGGTGCTTTGACCAGCCGGACGGCGATGGGTGGCTTGATGATGCACTGCCCGGTGCACGACCACACGCGGCGCAGCGGGAGTTTCAACCTGATCCGTCTGCGTCGTCACCGTCGTTGACGTCGGGGGCGAGGCGGGTGCTGGCGTCTGCACCACGACAGGCGGCGCAGACCGTGCTGCAGCCGCGTCCGCCTGAGCCGCCGCCGCGCGAGAGTTTGCCTCTTCAGCCTGGCGTTGAGCTTCCGCCGTTGCGGCCTGCTGCGCCTCAGCGCGCTCACGCTCTGAAGCTGCCAACGCCATGTCAGCAAGCTCGGACGCGTGCGTAGCGTCATGCATCGCCGCTTCCTTTGCATGATGCCTGAGTTCGTCTTCGGCGAGATGCAGTGCTGCGAGGGCTTCGCCATGGAGACGGGGCGCGTCCCCAGCGGCGCCGACGATATGTATGGCATCGATCTTGGCCTGCGCTGCAGCTATGGCCTTACGCGCCAGGTCCGTTTTTCCCTCGGCGAATGCCGACGTTGACGTGAACAAAGCCGCCGAGCCGGCAAAGCCAAGGATGAGGAGCGATTTGCGAAACATTTTCGTCTCCAATGCGAAATGATGAAGATGAACGAGCGACGGTCATTAGCGTTCCAGGCTTGAAGCCGGCCGCCATGGAGTCTGATCCGTCAGCTTGGGGTTAGCACTAACGCTTAAAGGGCAACGCTTTGACGGCTGTCTTCGACCCGATCATGAACGCGCCGGACATGAGCTGAAAGGGAGCAGCGGCGATGTACGAATTGTTCCAGGCAAGCTTGCGATGGATTAGCCAACTAGCCGTAGCTCGCCGCCTTCGTGTGCTTATAAGGGAGGAGCCCCATGAGCATCGTCGCCGCCTATCTTTACCGCAATGGCAAGCGCGTTCGCGAAGTGGCGATCGACGAGAAAGTCGATTGCGCGCACCACAAGTCCGAGTTCGTCTGGATCGGTATTGCCGATCCTCTTGAGCACGAACTACGAATTTTGCAGGAGACGTATGATCTGCACCCGCTCGCTGTTGAAGACGCGCTCAAGGCAGACCAGATTCCCAAAGGGTGATATTTATGGCAGCCAGCTTTTCGTGGTTACGCGCACCGCTCATCTCGATCGTTATGAATTGCTTATGGGGAGACAGCCATTTTTGTCGGCCATAGCCACATCATAAGCGTCCGTCACGGCTCCGCACGAGCACATACTGAGTGACATGCCACAAACGCCTGCGCGACGAGTGTCTTAGCGCAATCTTGTTTACTTCGCTCGCGCATGCGCGATATGAACTCGCAAGCTGGCAGCATGATTATAATATGATCTGGCCACATTCAAAACTGGGCGGAAGGACAACCGGGCTGAGTTTTCCAACACCTCGATGCGACCTTGCGGTGTGCCTAGCCTGCCCCTCTCACTGATCTGAGTTCCGATTCAGGACTCCTCAGAGACATGCTTGCTGTAAAGCTGCATAGCGTTGGGATCATCCACGAGAAACCGGGTGTGGCATCGAACGTCTGATCACCGGTCACCGATTGGATACGCCTATCCTGGGTTCGACGACGGCAGTGAAATAAGAAAATTGTCCAGCCAGGTTCCAAGCTTTGCTTGAGCTTCGGGCTCGAGTGAAGCGAGAAGCAGTCCAGAGACTCCTGTTACGAGCTGTTTTCGAAAATCCTGGCTGAGAGCGGGATTCCCATTCCAGTCTGCCACGAGGTTGATTGAGAACAATATTATACTTCTTGCCAGTAAGCGCACATCAGTTGTCGTCTTCAATACGAGCGACATTCTAAGGTAATTCAGAAACCCATATTGTACATCGGAAATAAATTTCTCAACGGTCCCATCAAAAACTCTCATCGCCGTAGGGCCAGACAAAGAGTTCAGTGTGAAGCACGAATATTTCACGCTCACCAATGAATGTATATCCGCCATAGCGACTATTCTATTATCATACCCTTCATCCGATAAGGCCATTTCGGCTAAATGCGCGAGGTATTCGTTGATGGACTCGGCGATTATCGTCGCCCGCCCGCCGATCAGATTGTACAAGCTCTGAACAGAGATTTCACTTTGTTCCGCGATCGAACGGATTGTAACGTTAGGCAAGCCTCGGCTCGCGATTAGGTGCCGAGTTGTGGCGTAAACCTGCGAACGGCGCCTGATCGAGCGAACTGCGTATTTGTTGAGTCCAGCATGTGATGTCGATGCCAAACAAGCCACGGGATCGATCAAAGGCTTATTAGGGAAAAGCTCCAACTCCGTTGGCCCCGAAGTCTCGTCCACGATGCAAACTTCTCCAGATGGGTCTTTTGGCCACGCTCTTGGCCATAAACTTAGCGGAAGGCGCATGGCGCGCCTAGCTTAAATCGACATTCAGCGCCAGAGGGGGAGAGCCGGCGCGGATGCAGCAGCACGCTCCACGCTCGCGCCCTTCCGGCCGGGACGGCAGCTCTGTGTCATCGTCATCCTAGCCGGTAACGTGTCGAGGATCACCTGGATACTCACCGTCCGCCGCATGACCTCGCCGTGCCGACGCCGGCAGCGAGCAGCGCGAATTCGGCTCGCCAGGCATGCTTCTGGCCGTGTTGCGGTCGCGGACCAGCGCTCCATATGGCGATAGTCCGATGATGGAAAAATCAATGGAGATACCGGTCGGCATTGCCCTCCCTCCCATGCCGCACCGCCAGAGGGAATCCCCGATCTCGGTAAGCCCCCAATGCGCCGGTGCTTCCGAATGTTACGCGCGCTTCAAAAATGGTAGTGCCTTGCTTTGATCAAGAGGGGCTTTTGTTCAACAAGTTATAGTACTCGGCTATCTATAGAGCTGATAGTTCTTCCCACGCGCTAACAGATGCCAGCATCGTGGCCACCGACATGCGCGGAGGTTTTCGATTCAAGGGGAGAGTAGAATGCCGGTTGGAGCTTCCACGCGCCGCATTGCGGCATCGCTTATTTGCGGTATTACGCCGCTGCTCGCGGCGCCTGTGGGCGCTCAGGAGATCGATGCTTCGACAGTGGCAGGCGCTCCTGTGTCGGAGGACGGTTCGTCTGGCAAATTGGACGAAATCCTCGTTACCGCGCGCAAGCAGGCGGAGTCACTGATCGACGTGCCGGTCGCGGTCTCGGCCCTGAGCGCCGCGGATATCGGCCGCTATAATGCGTCCAATCTGAGCCAGATCGTCCAGAATGTGCCGCAGGTTACCGTCGAGAAGGTGGGCGGCGGGGGATCGGGAGCAATCTTCGTCATCCGCGGCATCGGTTCGTCGCCGCTGGACACGGGCGTGGCATCGACCGTGGCGATCAATATTGACGGGACGCAGATCAGCAGAGGTGGCATCGCGGCAGCCGGGTTCTTCGATCTCGCCCAGGTGGAGATCCTGAAGGGGCCGCAGGCGCTGTTTTTTGGCAAGAACAGCCCGGCGGGGGTCATCTCCCTCAAAAGCGCCGGCGCCACCAAGACGCTCCAAGGATATGCGCGCGCGGGTTACGAGTTCAACGCGCGCGAGGCCTATGCGGAAGGCGCGATCTCCGGGCCGATCTCGGATAAACTCGGCTTCCGTGTGGCGGGCCGCTACAGCGGGATGCGGGGCTACGAAAGGGTTGGCGGGGTTGTCGTGACTCCGATGACCGACCCGCTGTTCCCCAACGCGCCTTTGCGCCGCGATCGTTCGCCGCGGCGCGGGGAGGCGCTCGGGCGGCTGACGCTTGAATGGAATCCCTCAGACGCGTTCACTGCGGTCCTGAAGGTCCTCGGAGACAGGGTGAGGGACAAGAGCGGAGCTAACTCAACCACCGAGGTCGTGTGCGCCGATCCGAACGGCAAGCCGATCGCGGTCGACTTTGCGACGGGCGTACCGTTCGTCGATCCTGCCGGCGATTGCCGAGCCAACGGACGCCGCAGCAGTGCGGCACTGAATGCCACGCGGGCGCAAAGCTTCCCCCATTCTCGAGGCGGTCAACCCTATCTGCGCTTTGACGCAGTCGTGGCCTCTTTGAACGCGAACTACCGGACTGATGCCTTGAATCTCACTTCGATCACGAGCTTTTACAAATATCGCAGTGAATTCCTGGACAATATCGAGTTCAGCTCATCCGCCAACTTTTTCGCCTTCAATCGAGCAAAAAGCAGCGACTTCTCGCAGGAGTTGCGCGGTCAGTTTGATCTCTCGGACTCGGTCAACGCCGTCATCGGCGGATTCTATGAACATGAGTCCTTTCCGTTCGCCAACAATGTGCTCGTAGCGCGGTTGGGATTGGATGCTGATACCGGCCGCTTCGATAATTTTTCTGGGTTTTATGATACGACGGCGACCACCTATTCTGGATTTGGTCAGCTAAATATCGATGTACTCGAAAATCTTCAGCTGACGGGCGGTGCGCGATATACGCGTCAAACCACAAAGACCCGGGGCGGAAATGATTTCGTCTCGGCAATATTCGGATCGTTCGGATTTTCCAAGCCGGCAGGTGAGTTGATGATCGGCGACTCCACCGACGACGACGTTTCTCCCGAAGCGACACTCAACTGGCATCCCGTTCCAAACACCACCTTATATGCTGCCTATAAGACCGGCTTCAAATCTGGAGGATTTGCTCAGGCAAACGTCATCGCGCCGAGTTTCACGGCAGCTTCGCTGCGCTTCAAGCCGGAGAAGGCCAAGGGCACCGAGATCGGGTTCAAGGGCGAGTTCTTCGCCCGCCGCGTACGGCTTGCCAGTACGGCCTATCGCTATACGTTCAACGATCTGCAGGTGCAGAATTTTGACGCGGCGACGGTCTCTCAGCAGATCCGCAACGCGGCATCCGCGCGAACCACCGGTGTCGAGCTCGAGGTGAAGGTCCGGGCCGCGTGGAATCTCGAGTTGCACGGGTCGGGGTCATATAACCGGGCGAAATACGTCTCCTATCAAAACGCTCCGTGCTATGCAGGGCAGACGGTCGCCCAGGGCTGCGCAACGGTAGGTGGCGTTGCATCGCAGTCGCTAGGGGGGCGGTCGCTCGCGCGAGCGCCAAGGGTCAGCCTGACCGGCGGGTTCGTCTTCGACACTCCTGTTTCGGAGCAATTCGGCGTTCAGTTCACGGGAGACGTCCGTTATTCGAGCAGCTACTACAATGTGGAAACGCTTAACCCCACCGGCAAGCAGGATGCCTTCGCATCGGTGAACGCCAGCATCCGGATCCATCATCCAGATGATCGGTGGGAGTTGGCGCTGCTAGGCCAGAATTTGACGAACCGCCATTACATCGTGAACGCGTTCGACAAGCCCCTCGCGCAAGGAGGCCAGGTGGTCGCAAACGTTGCTCGTGGCCGCCAGGCGGCAATACAGGGTACGGTCAAGTTCTGATGTCGTGCCAAATGCCTCCGGTGACGATATTTACGCCTCGGTCGAGTATCGACTCGCGCGGAAGATGGCGGATCGAGCCATGGCGGCGGTCGGAGGACTGGCGTTTCAGGGCGTGCGTTGCTGCGGAGGGGGGCGGTTGGTATTTTAGGTCCTGTCGGAGGATGAGATGCAAAATTGGATCCGAATGACGGCGGCGCATGATGCCGTCATTCCAGCATCCGCAGAAGACGCATGGGAGTTGCTTACCGA